>JACRCP010000238.1 GCA_016218965.1 Deltaproteobacteria bacterium
CGCGGCAGGGGGTCCCCGATCCGACTCGATGTCGACGAAAACGCAATCACAGACTGTTGGGTCCGTCTGGCCTTGGCCGAGGCAACTGCATCGCCGGCTCAAAAGGGCGCTGAACTACCGGTGCCGCCAGGAGCCGAGCCGCTGCCCAAACCCGAGTACAGCGGCGATACGATTGCCGGGATGACTCTTCTTGTAACGGGCGGAGTCCTTTTAGTGTCTGGCATCGCCATGTACGGATTTGGCTGGTCCAAACGGGACGACCCCGAATATCGAAAAGGGATTGTGTCGGATTCGGACATGCTCGGACTTCTCGGAACGGTAGGAATCCTGTTCGGTTCCTTGTTGATAATTCCCGGAGGGATCTTCCTTTACGACGGAATTCGCGAACAGGAAGCCGAAAGCCAGAAACAGACGCCGGCGTCTCTTTTCCCCGATGTTCAGTTGGGAAGAGGCAAGGTTGTTTTTGCCTGGAGGGCGGCATTTTGACTGCTTTTGGGATGCGGAGAATCCGGGTCGTTTTGATCGCGGCAGCGGTTTTCGCTGCGGGTGCCGGAGCGCATCTGCTCGTTCGGCATTTGTCGCGCCCAGTTCCTCAGCCCGCAACCGGCTCGGTAGTTGAGCTACTTGGGTTCCGCGCGGATCGCGATGGCAACGCTGTGGTCCCTTCTGACGAAGCCGAGCTTGCGGGACTTCAGTCGGGCGCGGCGGCAAAGAACCTCGAGGGGGAGATCGCGAAGGCGGAGAAGCTGTTGGGCAAATATCCGCCGGATTCTGACGAGCATCGGATGCTCAGTCGGCGGGTCTTGATGCTCAAGCGGCTCGGAGAGAAGATGCGCAAATGACGGGTTCTCTCAGACCCAAAGATCGTGAGCCGGATACTCGACCATCTTTCATTGCCCTCTTCCCCTCCATCTTTGGCACCGCCGGCCGCGACCGACGAGGCGCAGGCACCCTTCATCTCCGAGTACGACGACGCCCGCGCCCCTCCATGATTCTCCGTTGACCAGCTCTCACTGCCCCCCCCCGCGCCGACTTCCGGCAGACCTTGCTTTCCGCCTGAAGCAGACGCGCTGGACCAACGACGGCGACGACGTATCGTACAGGAAGAGGCAGGTTTGGCTTGGAAATAGCTGGTCTGGCCCCACTGTCACTTCTTCCTGTTGAAATACTCCACCTGCCACTTCTGGACGGCCTTCAGGTGGCAGGCGTAGTCGGGGCAGAAGACGTGCGTGCCGTTGTTTTTTGAGACGAAGAACACGGCGTCGGACTCGGCGGGGTGCGCGACGGCCTCGATCGCGGCGGCGCCGGGGTTGCTGATGGGGCCGGGGGGAAGCCCCGGGATCGTGTACGTGTTGTACGGCGTGGGGGTTTCAAGGTCTTTCCGGGTCAAATTCCCGTCAAAAGCCCCTTTTGTTCTCAGAATGCCGTAGATCACCGTCGGGTCGGTCTGGAGCCGCATCTTCTTCTTCAAGCGGTTTGAAAACACCGCGGCGATGAGGGGCCGCTCCTCCGGGGCGCCGGTCTCCTTTTCGACGATGCTCGCGAGTGTCACCGCCTGGTGCATCGAAAGGCCTTTGCCGCTCAGGGCGAGGCCGTGCCGGTCAAATACGTCCCGAAAGCGTTTGTGAAGCATCCGCACGACCTGCTCGGTCGGCAGGCCTTTGGCCAGCGTGTACGTCTCGGGTGCCAGGTACCCCTCGAGCGAGTCGGCTTCCAGCCCCAGGGATTTGATGAGCACTCGGTCAGTGCAGAGCTCGATGAATCGTTCGCGGTCGGCGAGTTTCCGGGCGGCGAAGATCTCCGCTATCTCGTCGTATCGCAGGCCTTCGGGAATGGTGACCTTGTACGTGTGGATCTCGCCCTTGAAGAGCTTGGCGGCGACTTCCCGCGGGGTCGTGCCGGACTTGAACAGATACTCGCCGGCCTTGATGTCGCGCATGCCCTCGAAGCGGACGAGGTAGCGCAGGTAGTAGTAGAAGAATTTGCCGTTTCGGACCACGCCCTGACGGGCGAGCAGGTCGGCCACGGTCTTGTGCGTGGCGCCCTTGGGTATCTCTACGACGACCTCGCCGTTTGGGATATCGGCCTTTGAGTCAAGGAACCCCTTCGCCTCGGAGTGCGCGACGCACCCCCCGACGGTCAGGATGAGCAGCAGCAAGATGAGAATGCCGGCAACTACCTTCATGGTACTCCCCCTTCCCCTCGCGGGGGGAAGGGGCGGGGGTTAGGGGTTGTCCTGCCTTTTTGCTTCGAGATACGATCTGAGTATCACCGCGGCCGCGGCTTCGTGCACGAGCGTTCTTTTTTTCTTTCGCGACGCCCCCGCCTCGATGAGAAGGTTTTCGGCCTCCCACGACGAGAGCCTCTCGTCAAAGAGCGTTACCGGCGGCCCGCCGGCTAGGGCTATCATCGCGGCGATCTTTTCGGCGTCCTTGGCGGCCCGCCCCGCCGTCCCATCCATGTTAATCGGGTGGCCGACGACGATCGCATCTGCCTCCCGCCGCCGGGCCTGCCGAATGATCGCCTCGACCAGCATGGCGTTACTTTTTCTGGGTACGGTCCCCGCCGGCGACACGGAAATCCCCAGCTCGTCGCACACCGCGAGTCCCACGTTTTTTGAACCGAGATCGACCGAGAGGATCTTCAAAACCGTCCCTTCGGGTCGGATTCCGCCCCCGCGCGCCTTGCCGCGGTCAGTGGTCGGTTCGACAGCGACCCGCAGACATTTTGCATTGTTTTCAAGGGATTGTCCATTTCCCGGCGCGCCATTCCCGCGTTGGCACCGGGATTGAATACTGTCTGTGCCGGAACCACAAACGACTCTCAAACGGAGGCAGTCATGAGCAAGGTCGGCGGTACATCGAACAAGATGCTTGACACAGTGGTGAACGACGGGAACGAGACGGAAGGTGCGGAAGAAACGCGAAAAGGTCACTTCGAGGACCGGACGTTCAAAAGCGTCGACGGCAAGCCGCCAACGAGCGGCAACGGCGTCGCCAGGATCAACCTCGTCTGGGTAGATGAAGATGGAAAGGTCGACCCCGACGTCAAGGCGAGCCCCGGCGGTTCGGGCGGCACAGGATCGAAGTCCCGGACCGGCGCCGACATGAAAGACCTGCCCGGCGACGAACTCCTTGCGCGGTTCCGTGCGGGCGACAAGACGCTCTTGGAGGGGTTGAAGGGCGAGAACGCCCAGGTGCTCCTGATGAAGATCCAAGACGCGCTCAACCTCGAAAACCGGATGTTCTCGCTCATGTCGAACATCCAGAACGCCGAGCACGAGACCAAGAAGGCGATCATCAACAACATGAGGGCATAAGGAGCCTCCCATGAGCGTTTCAAACGTCGAACACAAGCTGCCCGAAGAGAGCTTCACCGAGAGCTACTACGAGGAGTGGTACGGCGACCCACGGACGAGCACGTGGGAAACCGACAAGGGGGATCCCGGCGAGATGGTCGCGAAGGCCCACGCCCTCCAGGCGTTCCTCGACAAATGGGACAGCATCATGAACGATCCCAACATCCCCGAGGCGGACAAGGTGATGTTCAAGGCGCTTTTTGTCGGAAAGATGAATGCCCTTGAAGCCGGCGACGGCGGACTTTCCAAGGGGGAGGGGTTCGACGATGTCCTGGCGGCGATCGAGTCCGGTGACATGAACGCGCTCAACGAGATACTCTTGGATACGGTCGACATGGATCAACTTTTCGAAGCGGTGGGAACGGCGTTCAAAGACGCCGAAGACATCACCGGGATCGAACCCGAGACCGACCAGGACCGGTTGATCGGCATGTACTTCACCAGCGACTGGGCCGGCATCGAGCGGTACAAGATCGAACACAAGGACGACGACAAGAAGAACGACAAGGACAAAGAGTGAGGCGACCGGCCGTTCGCCCTCGACGTTTCCCGAAGGGCGAACGGCATCTTCATCGGTTGACCACGGGAGGTGCGTGATGTTCGGATTCGGCGCGGTTTGCGACAGGCTTTTGGGCGAGGTGGTCCCCGAGGAATACATGTGGATCGCGGACCTCGGGTGCGCCGGGCTTGACGCGGCCACGGGGAACTGGGGCAACGCCGTGTCTCTCGGCATGAAGGCCGTCGAGGACGGCGCCGCGGCGGCGGGCAACAAAGATCTTGCCCAGAAGGTCGGGATCGCAAACCAGGCGCAGGACATCATCACGACGGACATGCTGAACCAGGCCGAGCTCGCATCAAAAGACCTCGGGAGCGTGACCTACTGCACGGAAGACCGTTCGCTCATGATGTGCAGGATGTCCGTGGCCCAGAAGACGGCCATTAGGGCCTCGGCCGCCGCGGGCGGGGCCGGGATAGGCGCCGCAAAGGGCGGGAAGATCGAGGACTACCGCGAGGGTCTCGCGATCGGCGCCGCCGGCTCCAGACTGTGCGCCCGCGACATCCCGGTGGAGATCAACCCCGAGGCCGACGTCAAGACGCTCATGAGCCATGCGTCAGTCCTGGGCCGGAACACGGTCGGATTGGCGACAGCGGTTGCGGTCGCCGCGCAGGACTCTCAAAGCGACAAGCGGATCGCCGGCGCGGTCGGCGGAATCGTCGGCTCGGCGATTGACCTCCCGTCGGCGGCCCTCGACCTCGCCGATGGCGAAGAAGACCTCGAGCGCGTCCTCGCGGCGGAGAGAATGATCCAGGACACGGGATCAATCGCCCTCAACACCTGCAAGGCCAGGCTCAGGGCGTCGGACCGAGGGAAAACCGAAACCAGGGCGTCGAACATCTTCGACGGCTCGGCCGAGATCATCAAGGGTGCAACGCAGGAAATCGGAAAGGCAAAGTAACCTGCCGCGGGAACCTGCGTCGGTCTCTGATCCTCGCGTCTATCTCGGCCCCGGGCGGTGGCAGCGGCGGCAGCGGGCCTCGTACGAGTCCGAGGCGCCAATGAGTACGCGTTTGGACGAGCGGCGCTTCCGCTGGGACCTGTTGGCGGGGTTGCCGCACTTGACGCATATCGCAAGCGTCTTGTCTATGTACTCGGCCTCGGCCAGAAGCTCGGGGACGGGTCCAAACGGACGGCCCAGGTAGTCCTGGTCAAGCCCCGCCACGACGACGCGCACGCCCCGGCGGGCGAGTTTCTTGCAAACGTCCACCACGCCCGGGCCGAAGAACTGGACCTCGTCAATCCCCACGACATGCACGTTCCTGCCGGCCTTTGCGAGGATGTCGCCCGCCTTCGACACGACGACCGAGTCGAGCTCGAGCGAGCTGTGCGAGACGATCTTCTCCTTGTCGTAGCGGGAATCCACCGCGGGTTTGAAGACAAGGACGTTCTGACGGGCGATCTGGGCACGGCGCAGGCGCCGTATGAGCTCCTCGGTCTTGCCCGAAAACATCGGCCCGCAGATTACCTCGATCCACCCTGTCCCCAACGGCGGCAGGTGCATGTTCTGTCCTTTCGGTTGCGGCGTCCCGGCCCGCGCGCAAGCCGGTTGACCCGGCGCGTTTTATCTGGCACACAATACCTATGATGTCAACGTACGGAAAGCCCGTAGTCGCCAGCCTGGCCATCCTATGCGTCGCGGCAGCAGCAGCGTCGTGCAAAGGGCGGACGCCCCACGCGGCCGGCGGGAAGGTGGCGGTGAAGTACCGCTACGTCCCGGGCGCGGTCACGACCAACAACCCGCAAAAGGAGTTCCGCTGCGTCGCATTCCGGATTGACGTTTCAAACCACGGCCTTGAGCGCGTGGAGTTCGATCGGGCGTCGTTTTCGAACGAGGCCGACGGAAAGATCCACCCGGCCGCGCCTCAGGAACGCTGTTCGGCCGGCGCCCCTCCCGCCGCGGCGAGCCTCAAAAACGGCGAGTCGTGGCGCGGGGTGGTCGCCTTCGAGCAGCCGATGTTCACCTTGATCTCGCGGATCGTCCTTCGGCCCCGCGCGGTCAAAGGCCTGCCATGGGGCGCCGACCCGCAGATCGAGTATTCGCTCTCGCCGGACTGACAGACTGGATCCCGAGAATCTACAGTTTGTGCAACTTGAGGAAGTTCGTCTTCCCCCGCCCCGCTATGGGCATCCCGGCGGTGATTGCGATGACCGCGCCCCTCTTCGCGCGCCCGGCCGTAAGCAGCCAGTTCGCCGCGCTCTCTATGAGCTCGTCGGTGTGGCTCCTGAAGGGCATCAACTCGGGGTTCACGCCCCACAGGAGCGCCATCTGGTTGTACACACCCTCGTCCGGCGTGAACGCGACGATCGGGATTCGGGGGCGGTATTTCGAGATGAGCGCCGCGGTGCCGCCGCTCTGGGTGAATACGACGATGAGCCGCGCCCCGACGTCGGCCGCGGCCCGGCACACAGCGTCGGCGATCGCCTCGGTGGTCGGCAGCCTCTCGGGCAGGTTCGACCGGAACGCGGCCGCGGGACTCACCGGCCGGTCGAGCTCGTGCGACTGTTCGGCCGCGCCGACGATCCGCGCCATGGTATTGACCGCCTCGAAGGGATGGTCCCCCGAGGCCGACTCGGCCGAGAGCATGACCGCGTCCGCGCCGTCGTAGACGGCGTTGGCGACGTCCGTCGCCTCGGCGCGCGTGGGGATGGGGCTGTGGATCATCGACTCGAGCATTTGCGTCGCGACGATCACCGGTTTCCTCTTGAGATTGCAGAGCGCGATCAGCCGCTTCTGTTCGACCGGCACGGTTTCGACCGGCATCTCGACGCCGAGATCTCCCCGCGCCACCATCACGGCGTCGGTCGCATCGGCGATCGCGTCTATGCATCCCAGGGCCTCGGGCTTTTCGATCTTGGCGACGATCTTCGCGGCCGACCCGTGCCGCTCAATGATCTTCCTGAGCGAAGTGATATCGGAGGGGCTTCGCACGAAAGACAGGGCCACGTACTCGACGCCCAGAGAGAGCCCGAACTCGAGGTCCTGGCGGTCCTTGACCGTCAACGACGGTGCGGAAACCTTCGTCCCGGGGAGGTTGATGCCCTTGTGCTCTTTGACGAGGCCGCCGTGCACTACTTTGCAGCTTACGCCGCGCACGGTCTTCGAGACGGCCCGGAGGCGGATCTGGCCGTCGTCTATCAAGATGTCCTCGCCGGGCCGGACGTCCTTTTCGAACCACTCGTACTCCGTGGTGAGGAACCCCTTGTGCGACTTCTCGTGCGAGTGCGCGATGACGAGCGTTTCCCCGGCCGCAATCGGCACGCCGGCGCCCTCGACGAGGCCCACGCGGATCTTCGGCCCTTGCAGGTCCTGGAGTATGGCGAGCGGCTTTCCTGCTTCGCGGGAGGCGGCCCGGAGGTCGTCGTAGCGCGCCCTGTGTTGGTCGTAGGTCCCGTGTGAAAAATTCAGGCGGGCGACGTTCATGCCGGCCCTAAGGAGCCTCTTGGCCGCGGCCTTCCCCGACGATGCCGGCCCGATGGTGCACACGATCCGCGTCCTGTTCATGGGGTCCTCCGAAAGACGAGAAAACCCCCGGAAGCAGTCGGCCGCCGGGGGTTCCTTGTTTCAACACGACACGGGTCGGATCAATGACCCGGTTTCAGTTTCTTCTTGCCCTTCTTCTTGGGCTCTTCCTTCTTGGGCGGCGGGGCGGCCTTGGCGGCGGGCTTGTCTTCCTTCTTCTCGGTTGCGGCCTTGGCCTCCTCGAGGTCCTTCTGGCACTTGGAGATGGTCTCGGTCGTCTGGGCCATCTGGTCCTCGACGGCCTTCTTGGCCTTCTCGAGGTTCGCCACCTTGTCCTTGAGGTCCTGGTTGTCCTTTGTCAGCGACGCCGCCTGCTCTTGGAGCTTTTTGAGTTCCTCGGCGTTGCATCCCGCGAGCGCGACCGCGCCCAAGACGAACGCCGCAACGATGAACACCGCCGCGAGCTTTTTCATTTCCGCTCCTCCGTGTTTTGTCCGGGGGTCATTCCCCTCTGGCGCAAAATCTCTACACCCCGCCTGCGCGGGTGTCAAGCATGGCCTCGTTTCGTGCAGGGCCTCGGACAAAGTCCTCGGCCGCCATCAGCTTTCAGCTTTCAGCCTTCAGCAACACCCCGAATTCCGCTCGGCTGACGGCTGATAGCTGACGGCTGACAGCGGGTCCCGGCGACTTTGCCGGGACCCTGTCGTTTCGTGGCATTAGGAGTACGTTCGTAGCCGACACCCAGAGCCCCACCCCGGGCCTACTCCGCCGAAGCAGCGGCTTTCGGCTGCGAAGGCTGGACGCGTCCTGGAGCCCCGGCTCGCCCCGAACCCGGGCCAGAAGCGAAAAAAAAACGGCGGAGCATGCGCGAGCCGGGGTGGAAGGGCGGGCCGGGGTGGGGCCTTCACGCACGTACTCCAAATCCCACTGCGCCAGGAGAAGCTTGGAAAAGGAGGAAGCCATGTAGAAGAAATGATACGAGGCTGAAACCTTTAGTGGAACCTTGCGGGTAATCAAGCCCGTCCGGCCA
>JACRCP010000241.1 GCA_016218965.1 Deltaproteobacteria bacterium
GAGAAGCGTTCTCGCACGAGGGGGCTTCGCAGCCCCCACAGTAGCCCTGCGGGGGCGTACAGTCCGCCAGGGCTTCGGACGAGAGGCAAATCAACCCGAACAAGACGCCAGTAGCCGCCCAAAACAACCGATTATGAACTGGCATGTTTCGCCCTCCGCGTTTTGGAATTTGCGAGCGAGCAGCGCCCGGGCCGATCTTGACCAGAACCCGGTCTAAGGCCAACCGAAAATAACGGTGCGGGGCCGGCATCTGCAGACGCGGCGCTCCGGACTGCTTCGATCCTGTTTTTGTGCTGGGACTCTGGAAAAGAGAAACTTCGACGACGGTCAGGAAAGAACCGACCGACCGACCGAGCAAATCGTGTGCCAACTTGCAGGGCGTGTCTCGGCGCCGGACGCCGGGAGTCGCCGGGAGCGGCCTCTTCGCACCAACTTTTCGCGGCACAGCGTTGCCATGCTCGTCCCCTCGGTCAACTGGCGTGGGTCCGTGCGGGTCGCTGACTACGGTTTTACTTGTAGCACATTCGGGTAGCGGGATTCAACGGGAAACATCAAAACAGCTCGAGCTGTTGGCGCTCCATCGGTTTGAGCGGCGCGGCGTCGACGCCTCGGGACGCAAGCGCCCGGACGAACTCCTGCACGAAACCGTGGACCACGTAGACCTTCGAGGCGCGCGAGTTTTTCACGTGCGCCAGAAGCCCCTCGAAATCGGCGTGGTCCGAGAGCGGAAAGGCCTCGTCCACCTTCATGCGGTACTTCGCCCCGGGGTCCATGGCCCAGCCCGTTACAGCCGCAAACCTGGGGGTCTTCACCTTCTCCAGAGCACGCGACCCCTTCGCCCGGTGCGGGAAGATGAGGACCTCGTCATGCCGCATCCCGTCCGTGAACTTGTGAAGATTGGGGAACGTGACGCCGAACTCCTCGTACGCCTTGCAGTTCTCCCAGACCGTCTTGTGGGCGCGTACCCTATGGCCCGCCGCCCCGAGGCGCGCGGCGAGTTCCTGCGACTTCCCGAGGGGATAGGCCAGAAACACGGGTGTCCCCCCTTCCCGGCGCGTGCGATCGATGAATGCATCGATGTCGGCCATGACCTTTTCCTTTGGAGGAAACGCGTAACGCGGGAGCCCGAAGGTCGCCTCGATCACCAGGACGTCGCAGACAAGCGGCGCCGCCGCCTCGACCGTGACGGACGGAGCAAGCGAGAAGTCCCCAGTGTAGCCGGCCGTCGCGCCACCCCTTGCCGACGGGAGGGTCACGCGTATCTGCGCCGAGCCCAGGATGTGGCCGGCAGGCAGGAGCTCGATCGACAGGTCTCCCAGCTCAAACGGCTGCGAAAACGGCGCCATGAGGACGTCCTTGACGCCCACGCGATCGCGGCAGAACCGCGCCGTCGGGGCGGTCGCGATCATCGTCTTGTGGCGCGCCACGTGGTCAAGGTGGGCGTGCGAGACGAACGAAAGGTCCTTTGCGCTCCCCGCGTCGAGCCATAGCGGCGTGCCCGCCACACGGATGCCTCCGCAATACTCAACTGCCGGGCCCGGACGGAGGGCGGAGGGGGGGCGTCGGGTCACGCGGGCTTTTCCATCTCTTTGTCGCTGTGACCGGTCCCGTCGAAGCTCAGGAGCGTGTTGCGACCGTTTAGCATCGTGAAGATATGGACGGGGCGTTTCCAGACCGAGTTGATATTTTGGAGGGTGTCGCGCGCCCAGTCGAGCCGGAGATCCATCCCCTCGTACCGGTGCATGAGCAGGAGCTCGCCGCGGTTGCGGAAGTTGCCGTCCTCCGCCGCGACGATCGGGTTGCCGAAGTTGGTAAGGTTGAAGAGGAGCTGGCGTTTGATGTCGTCAAACTGGCGCGATTTTATCACCCAGTTGTTTGAGTCTTCGTCGTAGCCGAACGTGAAGAGCTTGTGCGCGCGGCAGAAGTCCTCGGTCAGGAACTCATCAATGAAATTCACGTCGTTATACAGCGCGCGCACCTCGAAGATCTTGCGCATGCCGGCCCCGAGCTTCAGGTCCCATGTCCGCCGGGCCGCCAGATCGTCGCATTCTTCGTAGTCCTTCCCGAACTGCCCCCTGTTCCAGCGCTGTTCGATGTCGCGGAAAAGCTCCAGGCCGATCTTGTACGGGTTGAGCCTTCCCCCGGCCATCGCGACCGTTCCCGAGTGGTGATCGGCGTAGTCGATGACCTCCGAGTCCTTGAGCGCCTTGGTGGTCATGATCCGCGAGTGCCAGAACGAGGCCCACCCCTCGTTCATGATCTTCGTCTGCCTCTGCGGGGCGTAGTAGTAGGATTCCTCACGGACAATCGACAGGACGTCCCGCCTCCACTCCTCGATGGGGGCGTGCTCCATCAGGAAAAGGAGGAGGTCCCGCTCGGGCCGCAGCGGGAACTTCACCGCCGCCTCGCGCTTCTTCTTGAGTTCCTCGCCCAGCCGTTCGAGCTCCTCCGGCGGGTTGATGTACGGCCGCATGTATTCCTTCCGGGCGGGCATCTCGCCCGGGCGGACGGGTTCCTCCTCCTTTCCCGCCAGGGGCAGCCGCGGAGGACGCTCGGGCTGGTAGGGGTCTACGAGGTCTTCGATGGACAGGCAGACGTCGACAAACCGTTCGACCTCCTCGTACCCGGCCTTGTCGACGTAGCGGCGTATCCGCGTCGCATGGTTGGCCATCTCGTCCATCATGTGCCGGTTCGTCTTCTCGAAGAACCTGTTGTTCTTGAAAAAGTCGCAGTGGGCGTAGACGTGCGCCATCACGAGCTTCTGGTCCACGTCCGCGTTGCTGTCGAGCAGGTACGCGTAGCAGGGGTCGTTGTTGATGACCATCTCGTATATGCGCTGGAGGCCGTACGCGTAGCCCTTCGACAGCTCCTCGTATTCCATGCCAAACCGCCAGTGCGGGTAGCGGCTGGGGAAGCCGCCGTAGGCGGCGACCATGTTGATCTCCTGGAACGACAGGACCTCGAAGATGGTTTCGTAGAAATCAAGCCCGGCGGCCCGGGCGATCGCCTCGACCTGGGCGCGCATGGAATTGAGGTGCGACGGCAGCATCATTTCCCCTTGCCGAGGAATTCGCGTATCGAGTCATAGATGGCGTCCTTGTTCTCGATGCGCGAGAGCGCGACGTTGTCGAAACCGGGCAGTCCGCTCTCGATCACCTTGATGTAGTCGCCGTCACCGTAGTGGCTGCTCACCTGCCCGTAGCAGAAGAGGTTCAGGTGCGGGAGGATGTCGTCCTTCAGGAGCGAGATGCAGAGGCTGTTGTCCTCGTCGCCCCAGTTTTCGCCATCCGAGAACTGGAACCCGTACACGTTCCACTCCTCGGGCGAGTACTCGCGGGCGACGATCTCACGAAGCAGCTTGTACGCGCTCGAGATCATTGTCCCGCCGGACTCCCGGATCGTGAAAAACTGTTCGCGGTTGACCTCGTGCGCCTCGGCGTCGTGCACTATGTAGCGCGTCTCGAGGCCCGGGTAGTGGACGCGGAGCCACGCGTCGATCCAGAAAGATTCGATCCGGACGATCTCCTTCTGCTCGTCGCCCATGGACCCCGAGACGTCCATGATGTAGAAGATCACCGCGTTGCTCATCAAGAGCTTCTGGGGCCGCCCCGAGCGGTACCGGACGTCCTCCTTGACGGGGATGATGACGGGAAACTCCCAGTCGTAGCTCCCGCTGGCAATCTGGCGCTTGAGCGCCTCGCGGTACGTCCGCTTGAAGTGACGCAGCGTCTCGGGACCGGTCCTGGAGATGCTGGTGTACCGGGCGCGCAGGCTCTCTATCTTGTGCTTGCCCTTGGGCTGGATTCTCGGGAGCTGGAGCTCCTCGCCCAGGATCTCGGCAAGCTCCTCGATCTTCATCTCGACTTCAAGGATGTGCTGTCCGGGCGCGTTCCCCGCCTTGTGTCCCCCGGCCTCCCCCTCGCCCGGGGCCAGAGGCGACCCCTCCTCGCCGTCGCCCTGCCCGACGCCGCCCTGCTGCTTGGGCGAGAAGCGGAAACGCGGTATCTCGATCTGCGGGAGCGGAATGGAAACGACGTCCTTGCCTTTCTTGCCGATGAGCTCGCCGTGGGTCATGTACTTGCGGAGGTTTTCGCGGATCTTCCCCCGGACGATCCGCCGGAACCTGCCGTAGTCGCTCTCGATGTTCAGTGCCACTACTTCGTGTCCCCGCGCGCGAAGATCGACGCCACGAACTGGAGCACGTCGGTCGCGCAGACCTCGCAGTATGCGTAGTTCTTGATGAGCCGGGCTTTCACGATGTCGATCTTCTCCTGGGTTTCCTTGTCCACGACCGACGACACGAGCGACGTGAGCTTGATCGAGTCCTTCTGGTCCTCGAAGAGCTTGAGCTCCAGCGCCTTGAGGAGCCTCTCGTTCGTCTTGTAGTCGAATGTGCGTCCCTCGATCGACAGGGCGCCGATGTAGTTCATGATCTCGCGCCGGAAGTCGTCCTTGCGGCTATCGGCAATGTCTATCTTCTCTTCTATCGAGCGCATCAGCCTCTCGTCCGGCTCCTCGTCCTGCCCGGTGTAGCGGTTGCGGACCTTCTCGCGCTGCGTGTACGCCTTGACGTTGTCTATGTAGTTGGCGCAAAGCTTGGCGATGGCCGACTCGTCGGCCGAGATCGCCCGCTGGACCTCGTTCTTGACTATGTCCTCGTACTCCTTCTTGACGTCGCCCAGAAGCTCGCGGAAGCGTTTCTTCTGCTCGTCGCTCGTGATGAGCGAGTGGTGCTTGAGCCCGGACTCGAGCTCGTTCATGACCATGAACGGGTTGATGCACCCCTCGCCCTTGTCCGAGACCAGCGCGTTGGAGATCTTGTCCTGGATGTACCTGGGCGAGATCCCCTCCATCCCCTCGCGCACGGTCTCGTGGCGGAGCTCCTTTATGGTCTCCTCGGTGAAGCCCTGGATGGTCTTTCCGTTGTAGAGCTTCATCTTCTGCATGAGCGTCAGGTTGTGGCGCTTGGGCTCCTCGAGCCTCGTGAGCACGGCCCACATGGCGGCCATCTCGAGCGTGTGCGGGGCTATGTGCTTGCCCCGGATGTACTCGGGGTTGTAGTCGCGCCGGTATATCCGCACCTCCTCGCCGACGCGCGTGATGTACGGGATGTCTATCTTCACCGTGCGGTCCCGGAGCGCCTCCATGAACTCGTTGTTCTGGAGCTTCTTGTACTCGGGCTCGTTGGTGTGCCCGATGATGACCTCGTCGATGTCGGTCTGCGGGAACTTCTTGGGCTTGATCTTGTGCTCCTGGCTGGCGCCCAGGAGATCGTAGAGGAACGCCACGTCGAGTTTGAGCACCTCGATGAACTCGATGATGCCCCGGTTGGCTATGTTGAACTCGCCGTCAAAGTTGAAGGCGCGCGGGTCCGAGTCCGACCCGTACTCGGCGATCTTGCGGTAGTTGATGTCGCCCGTTAGCTCGGTCGAGTCTTGGTTCTTCTCGTCTTTGGGCTGGAAGGTGCCTATGCCGATCCGGTCCTTCTCCGACAGGATGAGGCGGCTCACCTTCACGTGCGAGAGGACCTTGCGGATTTCGCCCGAGTACTTCTGGCTCAGATCGCGGTAGACGTACCGGCAGAACGGGCAGAGGTCGCCGGTATCCGGTATGCGGAAGTCTCCCGCTTCGAGCCCCAGCTCGCGGATCACCTTGCGGCGAACGTCCGGCGGGACGAGGTGCAGGGGATCCTCGTTCATCGGGCACTTCGCGAACTCCTTCGCCGCGCTGCCGTCGGGCCTCGCCCGCTCGATGTTCCAACCGAAAGTGTAAAGAGCCCCCTCGGGGGTCTTCGAGTACTCTTCGAGCCCCTTCTTGACGAGCCGGACGATGGTGCTCTTGGCGCACCCGACGGGCCCGTGGAGCAGGAGGACGCGTTTCTCGGTGCCGTAGCCGTTGGCCGCGCTCTTGAAGACGTTCACGAGCTGCATGAGCGGGATGTCCAGACCGAAGACGGCGTCAACGCCGCCGAAACGCTCGTCCTTGAAGAAATTGTAGCGGACGATCTTCTTTTTGGCGTCGAGGTACTCCTCGGTCCCGTACGCCAGGATCATGTCGTAGACGCGCTGGAACGCCGTGCGCGTGACCTTGGGGTTTGCCTTGACGATGCCGAGGTAGTCGTCGAACGAGCCCTCCCAATGAAGGTCCTGGTACGACCGCGGGTCCGAAAGCCCGGCAATGTATTCCGTAAAGCTCTTCTCCGCCATGCAGACCTCCTTGGTGAAATCCCCCCGGCAGCCCGGCGGGGCGGCACCGATCCTACCACAACGGGACGATTGCACAACCGTAATGAAAACGGAGCTATTCGCGCTGTAGCGTTTTTTTCGAGGCGGACAGGGGTTGGGGCAGGCCGGGATTCTCTGATAGAGCGTCTTCTCACCACATGAAGCCCGCAGTTGGAGCAGATCGACGGCTTTCACCGTGTTTCGAGCACACCC
>JACRCP010000242.1 GCA_016218965.1 Deltaproteobacteria bacterium
CCACCATCTGGGCGTTGAGCGGCCCGCCGGTAAACGTGACCAGACAGACGAAGACCATCCACAGGGCGACATGCTGGAACACCGACTTCGGCGCGGCTTCCCACCCCGCCGCCATCGCCGCCATGATCGTCCGAAACACGTCCGCCCAGAAAGCGGGAGTGAACAACCTTTTCAGGCTGACAACCCACGAGCGGAATCGGCGACCGAACCCCGACCACAGATTCCGGATTGCTGATGGCTCGTGTTTCATGGCTCTCCCTCTCCCGCAGGCGAAGCTCCGCCGCTCGGTTTCTTTCTCGAAACCGCCAATTCGATTAGGCTTGCCCGATAACCCCCGCAGGAACCAGTCTCGCAGAAACAAGTCCCGGACCCCATGCCGCCCTCCCAACCGTTCTGCCATCGTCTGGCGCTGTTACAATAACCCAATCGCCACAAATCCTCAAGCAGCGATTTTCGCTTTGTCCGTTCCGATGACTGTGCCGGTGCGCGGGACGTCGGCGAAGTTGACGATGCGCGGAGGGCATCGATCCCGCAAAGCCGATCCAGGGAGTATCCGATCCGCATCACCAAAGCCCTTGAATCACACCCGTCGCCGCCCGGGAGTGACCATGCGCCGTGACCATGCACGATCGACCATGCACGCGGGACTCGCGCGGAGAAATGTTGTGGCCGCATGTCAATTACACTACCATAATGTGGTTGAGTTCTACTTGTTCATCCGACGGTTTTTCGATCTATGAAAGACAGCATATGAAGGGAAGCGCCCGAGCCGCCAGTGAATATGTGCCGATCGTCCGGAAGCTGCCGCTCGATGAGTTCTGCAGGCAGAACCCGCACCCGGTTTTGATCTTCTTTTCGACCAGCAAGAAGCTCAAACCGAACAAGCAGAGCCAGGGGCTGACGATCGACCACCTGTCGCTCTCGGACAGCGGTGGAACCGGGACGGGGACGGGCAGGACGCGCGGGGCATATCTGGTGTTCCCGATCGTGCCGTGTGGCGGCGGCGAAGGGGGAACAACGGTCGGATGCAGAAGCTCGTGCGACGTCCAGATCGACGACGCGTCAATATCGAAGCATCACGCCACAATCGAGACCAGGCGGACGTCCCACTGGATCACGGACAACAAGTCGTCAGGCGGAACAGAGGTCAACGGCGAGGCGCTCGACCCCGACGAGCCGCGCCAACTGGTGTCGGGGGCCGGCGTCCGGTTGGGCGACGTTGATCTGATTTTCCTCGAGGCGCCCGAGTTCTATACGTTCATCAAGCGGTTTTTCGGAGAGTAGGCCGTCTGCCGAACCGAAGTCCCCACGTTGGTATGTCGGCGTGGTGCCCGCTGTAGCCTTTGGCGTTTCCCCTGAAGTTCCTCCCGCCCTCCTGTACAAAGCGCCCATCTTGTGGCATGGTTTCTTCAAACGCTGTGAAGGGGGGCGGAACAGCGAGGCTGACGATGCGTCAAGACTGTC
This sequence comes from Deltaproteobacteria bacterium, assembly GCA_016218965.1. Classification (GTDB taxonomy): domain Bacteria; phylum Myxococcota; class SpSt-1050; order SpSt-1050; family JACRCP01; genus JACRCP01. The sequence continues at coordinate 1,465 of JACRCP010000242.1, forward strand.
AACTCGGGATAACCAACGTGAACGGCCGCGAGCCGTCCGTCGCGGAAAAACTCAGACTGCACAGGAAGGTGGTGGCCCTCCACCGTTTCAAGACGGAACACAGAATCATGCTTGGCGATTCCCGCCGGATGGCCGGTGTCCAGGATGAGACAGTCCATCTCATCGTAACGTCGCCTCCTTATTTTGACCTGGTCACATATGTCGACGGGGACTCCCAATTGGGCAATCTCCACGATTATCAACGGTTCCTGGACGAGTTGGACAACGTGTGGCGGGAGTGCATGCGGGTGCTCATACCCGGCGGAAAAATGTGTGTGGTCGTCGGCGACGTCTGCCGGGCGCGAAAAAGATTCGGGAAGCACGAAGTGATCCCCCTCCACGCGGACCTGCAGGTTCGTTGCAGAACGTTGGGTTTGGTGGGACTTGCCACGGTGTTCTGGCACAAAATCGCGAATGCCACGACCGAAGTCGGCGGACGCGGCGCCGCGCTTGGAAAACCGTACGAGCCCAACGGTGTCGTGAAAAACGACATTGAGTTCGTCCTTCGCTTCAAGAAAGACGGTCCCTACAGGAAGCCAACTCCTTTGCAGAGGGCCGCAAGTCTGCTTCCTCCTCAAGAGTACGATGCCGCAATGAGACAGGTATGGAGCGACATCCCGGGGGCGTCACATCGCAACGGACACCCGGCCCCGTTTCCGGTTTCTCTTGCCTCAAGGCTGATTCGGATGTCTTCGTTTGTTGAAGACACGGTCCTCGATCCGTTCCTGGGCACAGGCTCGACGACTCAGGCTGCGATCGACTGTGATCGAAACAGCGTGGGCGTTGAGATCGCAGAAAAATACTGGAAGATGGCGATTCAACGCTTTTCGCAGCTCTCGCTTGATTCGAAAGCGGCCATCATTTTCGAGAAATCCTGACTGCTTCGAAGCCGGAGACAAGCGCATGTCCTTCAAGTTGCTCCAGGCCTTTGAAAACCTCTTTCGCGGAACCAAGTACAAACACCGTGATTCAAGCCTGGGGAATTTCGTGGCAGCGCACCTCTATGAAGATCTGTGCGACGGCGGGTACTCTGCGAAGTTCAACGAGCGGGTCGCGGCCCCGACATGTGTCGTGAATGCCGCCGGGTCAACGCACGGCGTCAGGGCCAGGCGCGGCGATGGGAAGTTCGGCACGCTGGTCCCACAGACGAATCCGGTCCGAAACCCACCATTCGTGGTTTGGCAAGGGATGGTCGCACTCACGCAAATCGGCGTCGAAGTGAAGGTGTTGGCGAAATCCCAACTGAAGCAGATCGATCGGGTCATGACGGACCTGGCAAGTTGCAGCGATACGATCAAAGCCAAGAGTCCCCAGGCGATCACCGTCGGGGTCACCGCCGTGAACTACTCCCACGAATACACCGGGTACGAAGGAAAAAGGGCGTTCCCCGTTGACCGAACGCCGGACCGGGCGAGGGCCGAGGCGGACGAAGTTTCGCGCCGTATCGAGAGGGAAGTAAAACCCAGGTTCGACGAGTTTCTTTTGTTGAAGTTCAACGCCACAAATCGCAGGCCGTTCCCTTTCGCCTGGCTGGATGCGAAGTCCGTCAACACCGGTTACGGCGCAGCACTTGTGCGAATCGCCGCCGAGTACGACAGAAGGTTCTGACTGTCGCGATTGGATTCGGCGACCGGAATCCTCGGGGGAACCCGCCGCTACCGCGCCGTATGCCCCTGGTTCGTCATCGCGCCCCTAAAAGAACTCAACACCATCGCCAGCACCGCCAGGGCGGCGGCGGCGAGGAAGGTTGTCTGCATCGCCGAGACGAACGCCGGGGCGTGGGCGGGGGAATAGGTTTCGAGAGTGGCGCCGTGCGAGGCCACGCCGAACCGCCACGAGAACAGCGCGCCGCCCAGCGCGATGCCCATCGCCATCCCAAGGTTGCGTACCGTGGCCAGAAGGCTCGCCACGGCCCCGTGGTTGGGTTGCCCGCCGATCCCCAGAAGCGCGCTTGTGTTGGGGCTCTGGAATATCCCCATGCCGGCGCCCAGCAGGAACAGGCCGGCCGCGACGACCGCCATCCCGCTTTCTTCTCCGATCCGGCCGCAGACGAAGAGCGCCACGGCCACGACCGCGAGGCCGATGACGGTCGGCGGGCGCGGGCCGACCCGGTCCGACGCCCACCCCGAGGCGCCCGACACCAGAAGGAGCGCCATGGGCAGTGACGACATTACCAACCCCATCACATTCGGGCTCAGGTTTCGGACATGGTCAAGGTAGAAAGGCATGATGAACGTCGCCATGAAGGCCACGACGTAGCTCAGAAACGCCGAGACAGTCCCCGTGAAGAACGCCCAGATGCGCAGAAGCGAGAGCTTCAAAAGGGGTGATTCGGCGCGGGCCTGCCGGAACCCGAACGCGAGCAGGAGGACCGCCGCTGCCGCGCCCGTCAATGCCGACTCGCGCGACAGCCAGCTCCAGCGCTGGCCGTGGAGCAGGAAAACCATGAACGCCGTGAGGCCGGTGATCCAGAGGACCGCGCCGGCCGCGTCAAACGGCGGCCTTTTTCCGGACTGCCGGTCGGCGGGGAGAATGAACCAGAGGAGCACGAGCGCGCAGATGCCCAGCGGCACGTTGAGGTGGAAGATCGTCCTCCACGAGAAGGCGTGGAGGAGAAACCCGCCCGCGGGCGGGCCCAGAGTGAGCCCCAGCGCGATGGCGGTGCTCTGAAGGCCCAGGGCGCTCCCGCGCTCTGCGGCAGGGAAGACGTCGGCGATGATTGCCGGGCCCGTAGCCATCATCATCGCCGCGCCCAGGGCCTGCGCCGCCCGCGCCGCGATCAGACCGCCTATCCCGGGCGCAAGGCCGCACGCCAGCGAACCCGCCGAGAACAGCCCCACACCGATGAGGTTCACCCGGCCTTTCCCGAGCGCGTCGGCAAGCCGCCCAAACACCAGAAGGCTCGCCGTCACGAACAGGAGATAGATGACGATCACCCACTGGACCTGCGCGAAATCGGCCCCGAGGTCGCGCATGATCGAAGGCAGCGCGACATTCAGCGCGCTGGAGTTGCTGGTCGAGATGAAAGTGGTAAACGACGTCGCCGCGAGGATCCGCCAGCGGGCGCCGGGGGTCAACGAAAGGGGGTCCGGCGTCTCTGGCCCGTTCACCGCTTCTTCCCTTTGGCCTTGGCCGCCGAGCGGGGCTCCTGCGCCAGAATCCACGTGAGCCCCGTGACCGACTGCGTGCCGCCGCTCCGGCCGATCACGTGGCCGTCGCCCTTGAGGATTGCATTGACCAGGGGTGTGCGGGTCGTGCCGATGGATTCCGACCAGGACGCCCCGTAACCCAGCTCGATCCTCGACTTCGACCACGCGAGCGCATGCGCGGACTTGCGCGGCAGGGCTATCTTGGTGGCGGGGTCGACCTCGATGGCCGTCTCGCTGTATGTGTTGCGCGTGCCCTTGGCGTATGTCCCGCTGCCGTCGGTGAAGGTGGCGAACTGCCCGCCCGCGAGCTTCCGCACGACGACCCATATGTCAAACGACGAGGTGTACGCCACGGTCCACTCGCCCGGGACGTGGGGTCCGGCCGAGCCGTCGTGCGTCGCTTCCATCCAGACGCCGACCCCGCGCAGGACCTCGGTCTCGGTCGCGAACGTGACCGCAGTCGAGGCAAACCGCGCGTACCCGCCCTTGAGCGGGACGGCGTACGCGGCATTTTGGCGGCGCGGTTCGGTGAAGACGCGCGTCCTGGTCTCGCCCCCTTCCAATAAACCGATCTCGAGGTGGTCCGAAGCGGGTTTCCGCACGCGGAACTCGCCGGAGTGCGGCAGGTCGCACGCCGGCGCGGCGTCGCGGAACGTCGTTTCGGCGACGAGTTTCACGCCCTCGGCGCGCGCAAGCCACGCGCGGTACGTCCGCACCGTCGCACCGCCTGCGGCCTCGCGGCGAAATTCGAAAACATAGGTAAACGCCCGGCGCGAGGCGTCAAGACCGCCGGCGACAAGCCGGTCCACGCATACCGCGGGGGAGGGCTCGGCCGGGGCGGTGGCGGCGTGGACTGAGGACGGGAACAGAACGGACGCGCAGAAGGCCAAATTTGGGAAGATGCGGAGGAAAAAGCGGCCCGAGGCGTTCATACTCCGTACGTTAAAAGGTAACAGCGCGGGAGTAAAGAAAAAAGACCCGAGAGCTGCGTTGACCCGGGTTTCGCGACGACGCACCGCCGTTCGCTCAGTTTTTTGACGCTTTGTTTCCTGTTGATTCCGTTCACCAAAAGGCGCATACTTTTCGTCGAAACTGGATCGAGCGGTCGCGGAGCCCGGTCGACCACTTGGAGGGAGGTGCGGTCATGAACGCACGTAGGATGTGGCTGGTGGCGGTTGGTGTGTTCTTGTTCGTGGCCCCCCCCCCTGATGTTCTGGCGGGGACGATCGAGGACGAGCTTGCGGCGCTTGACCAGAAGATCCAGAGCGGCGGGGCCAACCCGGCGGACGTCAAAAGATACAACGACCTCCTCCAGATGCTGCAGGACCAAGAGCGGAAGAAACCCAAGAACAACTTCCTGAAGCCCCGGTTCAGGCTGAATGGCCACGGCCAGTTTCAGCAGGGCTTCGGGATGACGATGATTACTCCGCCGGCGCAGTCGGACGCCTGCGGTGAGTTCAAGAACATCTACTACAATTGCGCCGATCTCCCGTGGAACGCGACGGACGGTTGGACGAGGACCGACGAGACGGGCGACATATCGGTGCGACCGTGCGCCCGCGACGATGCATGTGTGTCGGACGGTGTGCTCGGCGTCAACAGCAACGACGGGGTGCTGCTGTGGAGAATTGAGAACGGCCTGCTGACCGAAAGGTACGCGTCGGCGACTTTTCGCATGAAGCAGACGCTCTCCGAGCGGAACCCCCACCCCGACTCGGACGTGATCGGCGGCGGGGTCGTGTGGATAGACGACGGCGTGAAAAGCACCGCAGTCGGATTAGTCGAGGATCTGAACGGCGACAAGCTGGTGTTAATGCCGATTGAGGGTCACCCCGACCCGGAGACGGGTGAGCTGAACATCACGGAAGTGCTGACGGTGTACCACGACTGGAGCGCCTGGCACGACTACAGGCTCGTCCGGGACGCCGAGGGGACGGTCGAACTTCTGGCGGACGGCGACCCGACACCGGTCGTTTCGTACCCATACGCCTCGCTCAACATGGGGTCGCTGGGCGGCCCGGCGGTTCTGTTCGGCAACCTGATAGAGGGCCAGGTGGCGCGTGTGCTTTTCGAACTCGACTACTTGAACTACAGCGTCGGGATGCCCCACACGGAGGGATGCTCGAGTGCCGGCGGGAACGTGCAGGTCCTTCACGTAATCAACGACAACAGGCTATTCGATCCCGCGTTCGAGCCGAACCGAATCACGTCGCTCTTGCGGGTGAAGCCGATTGGGGGTTTGGCAAGCAACACTCAGTCGCACCGTTTCTACCTTCGAGCGGAGAGGGTCATCCGCGATCTGAACGGAACAGTGATTCGCATGGTGCGTGACGACGCGCTCATCGGCCCCATTGGCACGGGTCGCAATCCAGCCTATCTCGAATCTTCGGCCGTGAGCCTGTGGGACGGGATGAACTCGGCTGGCCAGTTGGCGCAACCGGGGACCTATTCGTACACGCTGTCGTGGAGTGTCGTGAGCACCAACAAACAAGGAATCGAAAACACGGTCCTTTCGGGACCGGTTGTCACGGGGGCGACCGGGATATCTCCTTCGGTGTTCTTCCCCCGGGTCATCGCCAACGCGACCCTCAGCAGTTTCCACGTGTCCTACGCGAGCGTTCAGGCCAACCAACAGGCGACCTTCAGCCTGAAGAACTGCTCGATTGGCAGCGACCCGATTCTTGACGTTTTCTACGATTTCAACCAGCAGACCGGCCGGTACGGGAAGTCGGGCACGAGCGACGACCATACGTTCCCCACGGAGTGTCAGTTGGTCGATTCGAAGTTCAAGTGTTCGAGGCCGGTCGGATCGTATTTTTCGTTTCGGTCGGCAAAGACCGAAAACGTGATGGTCGTGGCAAGGGCGAAGGCCGACGACAAGGCGGGACTGTGCGACCTGACGACGAAAATCGGGACCGCAACGTCGACGTCGAAGATATACTTCGGAGGAAAACGAATCGCCTGGTACGTCCTCAACAACGACGAGGTGCAAAACGCGCCGCTCACGGATCACGACACTTTGATGATCTTCGCGGAGCCCACCACTTTCGTGGTGAGGGATTCCGCGACCGCGCCCCAGTACGACGATGACGGCGGAGTGGGAAAGGCGTCGCTTCTCCGCTCGAACCGCGAGGGCAATCTGCTGACGTACATTGGGACAAAACTTTTCTGGGGGGGTGTCTCGAACGTGTATCGAAATGACGCCCCGATCGCCGGCCACGACACGGATGGAGACGGCCTCGGGGATCGTTTGGAAATCGCCTTGGGCACGTGCCCGACCGACAGCGGCACCAACAAGTACGGCTTCAACTGCGCCTTGGCGTTAGAGGGTGGCAAAGACACCGACGGCGACGGTCTGAGGGACTACTGGGAGGTCCTAGGGGTCCGCTATGCACCTGGCGAAACCAAAAACGAAGATCTTGCCCTTACCTTGATGGGCGCGAATCCGTTGCACAAAGACGTTTTCATCGAGGCGGACTATTGGACCGGGTCTGACAATCACTATGTCAGGGCCGAAGTGATCGATGGCGTCAAGAACTTCTATGGCTCCGGCCCCATTTCGAATCCCGACGGCGTCGATGGCATCTCGGTCAGTATCCTGAATGGCCAATCTACCGGTTGTGATCATGACATATGCGTTGACTCCCCGGCGCCAATCAGAGCCTTGTGCCCGCATCCAGATCCGGATCGGGAATGCAGATGCGCCGGCGGTGTGTTGCCTTGTGACATCAACCGCACACACATCAAGCCTTTCTACTTCACTGCCAACAGGGTCGGCGTTTTCCATTGGTTCATTATGTATCACGGACCAGGTGGGAACGGTGATCTAGGCGGTCCCACTGCGTCCGTCGGCACGTGTTTCGACGCCAGTTGCGGCACCGACGAATACAACAACTTCATTCAATTCGCAACCACCATTCATGAACTCGGTCACAATCTTGGTCTAGATCACGGCGGGGGTGATGATTACAACAACAAACCGAACTACCCAAGCCTGATGAACTACGACTACGAGTTTTCGTTTGACGGATCGCCAATGACTATCTCGGGAACGAAAATCCGCTTTTCAACTGGCAGTTTCAGAGACGTTCCAGTGCCCAGCGGGCTGGATGAGAACCATCTCTGCGAATGGTACGGTCTGGGAACAAACAACGTGAGCAGGATCCACTACCTTTTTTCGCGTTTCCCCCACTGCGTTGATGACGCCCACCCGACCACCATCGGCATCAGTTGGAATGGCAACGACTACTGCAGTGACTCGTGCATCTTCACTGGTATCGGAAGCGTAGTTGCCAACATTAACGGAGATGTCGACGAAAACGACGACCCAATCTACTCGAAACTGAACGACTGGAACGACTGGACAATCATTGAGAAGGATGTTGGCAAAGGTTTTCACGACGATCAATGCAGTAGATTCAAGGGTGATTTCTGCGGACGCAGTTTGACCGCAATCCGTACCATCCGTTGCGACAGGTAGACGCTTGATGTCTCGGTCTTCAATTGCTTTGGCCGGGGCCTGTTTCGGTTGGCTTTCTATTGTGGCCTGCTTCGAAGAACGAGGCATCCCCGTCTCGGCCGGAACACCCATTGATTCGGACCGCGACGGAGGGGCGTGCGTGTTTGATGCGAACCATTATCGCGGTCTCGGTTTTCTGTCCGAAGAAACGCGGTCGTCACAAGGCGGCCCGCCGGACTGGTCTGTGCGCTGCGGTTCCAATGCGGAGGATTCCGACAGAACGGGAGTGCTTGCGTTTGGGTTCTTCAACAACACAACCAACGACGTTCACCTTGCTGCTCTCGGAGCGGGAAAAATCGGATTCTTCATGAACATCCATCATCGGTATGACCTCAGCACCTGTCCGTGCACTTCCGTTGGCTACTCGAGTGATGACCCCTGCCAGGGGTGTGATTTGGGAGTGATATACTGGCAAAACGCAGCCCGACTTCAATCCTGCGAGATGGTTTTGTCAAAGAACTCCAAATGGAACTTTGCTGATGATGTGGAGGATGGATACAAGTGGATTAGATGCAGCTACGATTGCATGGACGTGTTTGAACATGCTCAGAGCTCGTGCCAGCTCGGTGTGCCGATACGTTCGGGCACCTATGATATCGCTTTTTGCGCTGCGGACAGGGCGATCCCTTTCGAGCAAAAACTTGCCTATCCCAACACTACCGCCGCCAGCCTGGTTTGTCCGGAGGGCTACACGAAGGTCCTGAAGACCATCCTCGTCGGCAAGGAGGATTCCTTGGTAGTGGTGCCGATTGAGGCAGCGGATCTGAGTAGTCGTTAGCAGGTTTCCGAAATGTTCAAACCAAGTCATCTCACGATTTTGGCGTTTTTGCTGCAGGCATGTGTCGAGACACGCGAGGTTGCGCTACCAGACGTCACAAACAGCGATGCATCCGGCGCCGTTAAGGGAGACAGCGGCCACACGCGGTGCTGGGACGGTGGCTTCGAAAGTCTTCGGCGGCTCGAAATGGGAAGCGGCGGTGTGGCTGAACGCGGTGGCGAGTACCTGTCGGCCGCGGGACTCCTCAACGGTTTTCCCGGCACGACGGACCGAGATGTCGCAGTGTTTCCAACCGCCGAAGAGTATTCACTGCATTGCGCAGGAGAACCGAATCTATCGGACAGAAATGGTGTTCTCACGGTGGGTTTTCTGAACAACACGACTGACGAACTTTGTGATGCCCTGATCTCGCAAAACGAGAAACTGGCTTGGGGAGCACCAGGAGACGGGCATAGGTTTGTCGCATGCGAGTACAGTTGCGCAAATGAACTGTTCGGCGAAGTCACGGGCACTTGCCAACAGGACATCCCCGTCAGCTCTGGATCCTATCAGCTCGCCTTTTGCGCGGCAGACAGGGCGATCCCTTTTGAGCAAAAACTTGTCTATCCCAACACGACTGCCGCCGCCCTGGTCTGTCCGGAGGGCTACACGAAGGTCCTGAAGACGATCCTCGTCGGCAAGGAGGATTCCTTGGTAGTGGTGCCGATTGAGGCAGCGGATCTGAGTAGTCGTTAGCAGGTTTCCGAAATGTTCAAACCAAGGAGCCTCTTGCGCGGCCCACCGAGCTATCCCGTTCGAGAGCAGACTTGTGTATCCCAACACGACTGCCGTGAGCTTGGTTTGTCCCGTGGGGTACACGAAGATTCTCAAGACAATCGTCGTAAGCAAAGAAGACGACTTGGTGGTCGTGCCGATCGAGACAACAGATTTGCCGTAGTACTCCGCGGTTCTGGTTTCCCATCTCTGTTCGGCGGATTCCGAGCCTGCACGCATGCTCCCCGAATTCTCAGACTACCGAGGGTGCGGCATGAAAACGCTGTCGACAGGCACGTTGTTGCTCGCGGCCGTGTCGAACGGAGCCGCCGCCTGTCCGGTCGGTGAGAACACGACGCCCGATTCGATGGAGTCGAAAGACGTGCCCGCGTCCGAAGACACGGGTGGCCCGGAGGACGCACACCCGGCCGAGGATGCGGGGCAGGCTGCATTCGATGGGGGCGACGCCTGCGGCGACGCCGCGCACAAGGATGCCGGCACGGACGGCGGACATGACATCGGGAACGACTCCGGTCATCCGGGAATGGATGCCGCGCTCGATGGGGGCCTGGATGCCGGTCCGCACGATTCCGGCGCGAGTCACAAAACAGAACGAACCCCCGGAGGGGCCCGAGCTTTTGCGGTGGCGGACGGGCGGGGGATATGGTAGTGTCCAAATGGTTTCGGAGCGCGCCGTCGCGGATGACGGAACGATCGGGGTTTCGGTGGGCCGCAAGGATTACTCAAGCGGCACCTTTGAGGAGGTTCGGGTCCAGAAGGAACGGCGCCGGCACCTGCGTGCGCCGATCCCGGTGCGTCGCGTGGGCGTGGAAGGAAGGGGCAACGTGTTCTTCGGGTACGCCGGCGACATCAGCGCGAGCGGGATGTTCATCAGGACGGTCAACCCGCGCAAACCGGGAGACAAGTTCACGGTCGTTTTCTCGCTTCCCGGATCCAAGGGCGAGATTCGCGTGACGGCCGAGGTGGTGTGGGCGCGGGAACACTCCAAAGGATCGGAGCACGATCCGGGAATGGGCCTCAAGTTCGTCGATATCGACGAGCAGGCGGCGCGATCAATTAGGGAGTTCGTGGCAAAGGGGAAGGACCTGACGCAGTGAATTGGCGCGTGGACGGCATCAAGACGAGAGGAGGAAAACAATATGACGAGGATGCTGGTGGTTGTGGTGGCGGTGATCATTTCGGTGTCGGCGGTCTGGGCGGCGGGTTGCGGCGCGACCAGCGCCTGCCAGGACCTCTACTACAAGCTCTGCGAGTGCGAAGCGGACAAGAAGTCAAAGGACGACTGCATGGCCGCAGTTGACAAGGCGACCTTCACCGCCGATGAAGACGCCGCCTGCTCCGAAAAGAAGACTTCGTGCACGTGCGACGTGCTCAAGAATCCCGAGCAGGCCAAGACCAGCTGCCCGGAGAACGCCGACATCGCGGGCGGATGACGACCGTGATGGATGGGAGCGGTTAGCATGAGGCGCCTTCTGGCCGCGGCCGGTGCGGCCGCCGCTTTTGCGATTGCGGTCCTGGTTCTGCCGGCATGCACCAGCCCTTGCGACGAGCTGGCCTCGACCATCTGCGGTTGCGAAAAGACGCGCGACAGGCAGGACGCGTGCCGCCAGACGTTCGTCACCGGCAACCCGGTGAGCGTGTCGTCCGAGCGGCAGGACGTGTGCGACCGGTACCTGGAAACGTGTACCTGCGAAGCGCTCGCCTCCGGCGACTACGCGGCCTGCGGGCTGGCGAACCAGTCGGCGGAGGGGAAGTAACCAGTGGCCAGTGGCCAGTAGCCAGTGGGCAGTGAACGCAACTCAGGGAAGGCAAATGCCAACAATTGAGAACTCTGGTCACGAGAGGCGGGCGAGCCCCAGGTTCCCGCTGCAGGTTTCGGTGCGGCTCTCGGGGCGCCGCTTTTTCGTGACGTACGAGGGGGACGTGAGCGAGGGGGGCGTGTTTCTCACGACCGCCATCCCGATAAGCCGCGGCGAACGCGTGGAGCTCAAGTTCACGCTCCCGGGCGGTACCGAGGTCACGGCCGAGGGCATTGTGCAGAACCAGCGGCCCGAGGAGGTCGGCCTGGGCGTCGGCGTCAAGTTCAGCCGGATCGACGCTCGTTTCGTAAAGGCGATCGCGGGGTGTCTCAAAAAGGCAAAGCAGTAGGCGGAAGGCGGAGGCGGAAGCCGCAAAGGCAGAAGGCAATGGAAAACCGTGGCGTGAAGATAGGGTTTCTGGTGTTCGCGGCGGCGTGCTTCGTCGGACTCGGCGCGTGGAAGGTGGGCGAACGCGCGTCGCGCGCGGACCAGGAGCAGGCCGCGGTCGTCAACCCGGCCAGGGTGTCGGGGCCTGCCGCGGCGTTCGATCTTGAAAACTGGAACGGGAAACGCGGGTCGCTCGCGGACTACCGCGGCCGTTGGGTCCTTCTGAATTTCTGGGCCACCTGGTGCACGTCTTGCGCCGAGGAACTGCCCTCGATGTCCATGATGAACCGGGCCTTTGTGAAGAAGGGCCTCGACGTGGTGGCCATAAGCGTGGACGAGGACTGGGCGCCCGTCAAGGCGTTCTTCCCCCACGGCGCGCCGTCTTTTCGGATCCTTCTCGACCCCAAGGGAAAGGTCGCCACGCAGTACGGCACGGTCAAGTTCCCCGAAACGTTCCTGATAGACCCGCAGGGGCAGCTTAAGGCCAAGTTCATCGGCCCGCGCGACTGGATGGACCCGAGAATCATCAGCTACTTCGAAAGGCTCGTGGAGGCAAAGTAGCGTTTCCAAGACGGACAACTTGAATTGACTGGATTTCTTTGCGGGCTTTGCGCCTTTGCGTGAAACAATCCGGGTTTTGGCGAGAGAACAAAAGCTCCGAGTTTGCCGAATGAAAGTCGCTACCGCCGGACCGGCGCCCGTCAAGCGGGAAGTCATTCACATCAAGGGGATGCACTGCGCCTCGTGCGTCGCGCGGGTCGAGAAGGCTCTGGCCGCCGTCCCCGGGGTGGACGAGGCCGTCGTGAACCTTGCGACCGAGAAGGCCGTGGTCACCGTCGGCGCGGACGGTCCGTCCGCCGCGGCGCTTGCCGCCGCCGTCTTGGCGACCGGGTACGAGGCCGAACCGGTGGCCCAGGCCGCCGGTCTCCGGGACATCTTCAGGGCGCAGAGCCGCGAATCGTGGGGACGGTTTCTGCTGTTTTTGCTCACGGCGGCGCTCTCCATTCCCGTCATCGTGGTTTCGATGGCGGAGATACACTTTGCGTACCGCAACTGGGCGCTGTTGGCGCTCACCACCGGCGCGGTGTTCGCGGGCGGGTTCGGCATCATCCGCCGGGCCCTCCGGCAGGCGCTCAGTCTCGAGGCCGACATGGACACGCTGGTCGCGCTGGGCGCGCTGACGGCGTACGGATACAGCCTGGCGCTCATGGCGCGCGGCGATCACATGCTCTACTTCGAAACCTCGGTCGCCGTTTTGACGTTCGTGCTCCTCGGCCGCTGGCTCGAGTCCGCCGCCAAGGGCCGCGCCACGCGCTCGATCAAGAAACTCCTGTCGATCGTGCCCAGGAAGGCCGCCCTCCTGCGCGGCCCCGACGGCGGCGACGAGACAAGCGTCGACGTCGCCGACATCGTCGAGGGCGACGTCTTGCTCGTCCGGCCCGGCGAGAGGGTCCCCGTGGACGGCGAGGTCTTGGGGGGCGAGAGCACGTTGGACGAATCGGTGATGACCGGGGAGACGCGCCCCGTCGCAAAGGCCCGCGGCGATCTCGTGCTGGCGGGGACCATCAACAACTACGGCGCTCTCCGGATCACCGCGCGGAGGGTGGGGGGCGACACGGCCCTGGCGCACATCATCAGGATGGTCGAGCGGGCGCAGGCGGCGAAACCGCCCATCCAGCGCTTTGCCGACCGCGTCGCATCGGTGTTCGTCCCGGCCGTGCTGCTCGTTTCGGTCATCACCTTCATCGGGTGGTGCGTGGCGAACTACTCCGCGGGCCCCGCGGCCGCCCTGATGCCCGCCATCGCCGTGCTCCTGGTTTCGTGCCCCTGTGCGCTTGGCCTGGCCACGCCGACCGCGGTCACCGTCGGCGTCGGGTTGGCCGCCGAGCGCGGGATCATGATCCGCAACGCCGCGAGCCTGGAGCGGCTCTATTCGCTTGACGCCATCGTGCTCGACAAGACGGGCACGCTCACGCAGGGGCGCGAGGACGTCACGGACCTTGTCGTCGTCCCCGGCGAAGATGCCGATGAGCTCGTCGCCCTGGCGGCGTCGGTCGAGAGCGCAAGCGAGCACAGCCTGTCGCGGGCCATCGTCCGGTTCGCGAAGAACCGGATGGCCGCGTTCCGCGAGGCGACGGGTTTTGAGGCGCTGGCCGGTATGGGGGTGCGGGCCACGGTGGATGGGCGCCAGGTCGTAGTGGGGAACGCGGCGCTCATACACGAGATGCGGATTCTTGGCGGAGAGCTCGAGGACGAGGCGGCGAGGCTGCGCGCGGAGGGCAAGACCGTCGTGTACACTGCCACAGACGGCAGGGTGCGCGGGATCCTGGCGCTCTCGGATGTCGTCAAGCCGTCCGCCCGGGCGGTGATCGAAGGCCTGCGCGGGATGGGGCTCAAGGTCCTCATGGTCACGGGCGACACGCGAGAGACGGCGCTGGCCATCGGCAGGCAAGCCGGCATCCCGCCGCAGGAAATTCTCTCGGAGGTCCGCCCGCAGGACAAGGCGCTGGTAGTAAAACAGCTCCGCAAGGAGCGCGAGCAGGTCGGGATGGTGGGCGACGGCATCAACGACGCCCCGGCGCTCGCGGAGGCCGACGTCGGGATTGCCATGGGAACGGGGACCGACGTCGCGATAGAAACCGCCGACGTGACGCTTTCGCGCGGGGATTTGACGGCGCTCCTCGAGGCGATCGCGGTCTCAAGGCTCACCATGCGGGCGATAAAACAGAATCTTTTCTGGGCGTTCGCGTACAACGTCATACTCATCCCCGTCGCCGCCTTCGGTCTCCTAAACCCGATGTACGCCGCGCTTGCGATGTCGTTTTCGTCGGTCATGGTCGTCACCAACTCCCTGCGCATCCGTCGCATGGGCCGGAGGCGGCTCGGCCGCAACTCGGGCGAAAACTCGGGCGAAAACGCTTGACGCCTGTGTCCCCAAAAGCGCACAATTCAAGTGTCAAGCAACCGGCACCCGCGCTGACGACATCTTGAGACTGCCGGGAAGGAGGAACGGTCATGCGTACGACGTTTTGGGGTCTTTCCTTTCTGGCCTGTGTTGCGGTGTTCCTTGCCCCCCCCCCTAACGTTTTTGCGGGGACGATCGAGGACGAGCTTGCGGCGCTCGACCAGAAGATCCAGAGCGGCGGGGCAAGCCAGGCGGACGTCCAAAGATTCAACGACCTCCTCCAGATGGTGCAAGACCAGGAACGGAAGAAACCGAAAAACGACTTCCTGAAACCCCGGTTCAGG
>JACRCP010000240.1 GCA_016218965.1 Deltaproteobacteria bacterium
CCGCCCTTGAACCAGATGTCGAGGCCAGTCCGATGGATTGCCCACAGAGTGTGCGTCACCCAGTAGTCCTTCTCGATGAGAGCCGCAGCGATCCCCGTCGACCGCGCCACGATCCGAATGAGCTGTCCGAACTCGGCGTCCTGGTGAATGAAGGTCATCGCGTCTTTCCCGCCTCGTGCAGGGAATGTTCGATCAGAGCGAGGGTAGCCTTTGTCGAGCTATTCGCGCTGTAGCGATTTTTGGTAAGTCGGGCGGGGTTGAGGCGGGCCAGGAATCTCGGGCAGGGCCGTCTTCTCCCATCCTGAAACGCTCCACTGGAGCGGCTCGACGGTTTTTACCGTTCTCCAGGCACACCACAACCCGCCCCCCTTTCCGCGACAGGTGCGCCGCGGGTTACGCGGCGCGTTCAACGGGTGCGACCATCGACCTCATCTTTTCCTTCTGCCCCACCCTGATACGACCCAACGCCATTGCCAGCACCACCACCAGGGCCAACGTCACCCGCAGCTTCATCTTCGCAATTCCCCGGGTGGTGTGCAGCTCGAACCCGAGCACCCGGTCCAGCCGTGAGTTCACACGCTCGACCGACGTCCGCAGGTCATACTCTTTTTCCCACCGCAGTGTATGTCGCGGTATCGGTGTGAAGATGCGCCGATCCGTTTCCAGTGGCACCCTCACCACCCTGCCGAAATCTCCCACGCCGATGGGAGAGAGCTTCTCGCACTCCGCGCGCCCCTTGCACTCAAAGTCGTAGTACGCCGCCGGACACCGGTACTTCAGCGTCATCCGGTCCTTCTCGAACCCCACAAACGCAAGCTCGCGCGTCTCGTCTTCTCCTTGTCGTTCGGATGGGCACTGGCAGCAGATCGCCCCATTCTCATTGTACAGAAACACGTCGGGCCGGTCGGGATTGAGCGGCCGGGGTTTCCCAGGTTCATCCTTCCACAGGTGCCGGTTGTCGATCACCGGGATTATTCCATGTTCGTCATACAGAGAGGCGTTGTTCTCCGCCGAGTCATACCCCTTGTCCGCCGCCACTTCCACTGCACCGTCCGCAATCTCCTTGTGGTTTTCCTTGAGGTCCTCGACCAGCGGCAGGAGGTTCGTCATGTCGTCCTCAGATGCCTTGGTCACCATGAACGAAAGCGGCATCTCGTAGACGGAGTCCACCAGGACGTGCAGCTTGTATCCGAACCACGACTTCACCTTCTCCCACGCCGTCCCGTCCGCCCGTTTTCCCCGGTACGTCTTGACCCCCCAGTTCGCGTCAACGTCACGCCGGCGGTCGTCCTCCGACATCTTCTCCTCGGCCTTCACCGGCTTCCCGAACGACGCGATCGCCTTCGAGTCCGCCGCCAGCTTCTCGCCAAGGTCGGGCAAAACCTTCTTCAACTCCTCCACCAGCGCATGGAACATCCAAACCACTTCAACGTCCTGCTCCATGAGCAACGCCAAAAACCGGCTGAACGCATCGTCCGTCGGCACAGCCTCCGCTCCCAAAAACGGATCGAACCCGCACAGGCAACGCAACTCCCCGTTGCGCAATAGTTCGCGTCGCAACGACGCAATGGAGAGATGGTTGAAAACGATCCCGGCGATCAGCGCGTTCCAGACCGGACGCACCGGGTAGTCGTCACGCCCCTTGCCCCGCGCCAACTCCAGCTTCGAGACAAGTCTCTCGTCCGGCAGAACGTGGAAGACCAGTCGCAACCGATCCATGTCGCTTGCCGTCTCGATCGCCTTCCAGCCGAACAGGAAAGGCCGTGGTATGATTGCCATGGTTGTTCTCCGGGTGCCGGGCGTTCGTTCGCTGGCGTTCGTTAACCGATAGCTCTATAGTGCTGTCGGAGAAGGTACCACGAACATGAAACGACTGCAAGAGAAAATCGAGCGGATCAAGACGCAACTGGCCGCCATAGACGACATGACGCCCGGGAGCATCTCTAAGCAATACAACGTCTGCGGCAGCCCGACGTGCCGGTGCAAGGACCCCGTCCGTCCGGTGAAGCACGGACCCTACTACCAACTGAGCTACACCCGGAAGGGCAGGAGCACGTCACGGTTCGTCAAGAAGGAAGACGTGGCCCTCGTGCGAAGACAGGTGAAAAACTACGCCCGGTTCAGGAAACTCGTCGAATCGTGGGTGGACGCCGCGATGGAACTGGCCGCCCTCAACTTGAAGGCCCGCCGCCAAGGCTGAGAGCACGTGGGGCAGGGTCTGGTGCCGTGTGTGTGCGCGTTGCGTGGGGTAAGAATCCAACCCGACGGAGTGCCCACAAAGACCGGCGAACCCACCATTCAGAGAGGCTTCGGTCGACCGCTTTGGGGTAATCTAATGGCGTTTGACCGCCAACTCCTTCACACGCCGTCAATTCTCAGCAACGCGAAAAGCTCCGTATTGCCCCGACGCAATGGTCACCCGCTGCCTCGAAAACAGGGTGTTCGCCGTTACCGCCAACCGCGTGGGCTTCGACGAGCGGGCCGGCGGGCGTCTGGATTTCATCGGGATGTCCGAGATCGTGGCGCCGGACGGA
>JACRCP010000245.1 GCA_016218965.1 Deltaproteobacteria bacterium
CGGCGGTTGTTATTCGACGTTCTGGAAAGACGGGCTGGGCAACGAAAAGGACGGGCCTTTCTGGGCCGGGCGCGGATACGTTGCGGTCGCGGTCCAGTACCGGTACCCACAGAACTACTTCGCCGTCGCGGGCTCCGAGGCACCCGAGGACGACCTCGCGAAACTCCCGGCCCCGGTACAGGACATGCGATGCGGCATCCGTTGGATGCGCGCAACCGCCGAACACGGTCTCGACAGGCTCGACGACGAGCGTATCTTCGCCTACGGCGGCTCCGGGGGCGGGATGTGGTCGCTCACGATGCTCGCCGAGAGCGGGCGCGGGGTTGATCTTGCCTGGTACGACAACCCCGCCTGCCCGTACAACGACGCCTCGACGCTGCCTGGCGGCGCCGACACGGCCAGCGTGCAGGGGGCCGTCGCCGGATTCCCGCGCGTGGACGACCGGCCGGAGTATCTTGACCGCACGGCTCCCGATGGCTGGCCCCCGAAGCACCCCTCGGACTGGGTTGGTCAAAACGGCGAGAAGTTCCGGTCGAACTACTGGATGAAGCAGCTCAAGGACACCCTCAATCACATGTTCGGCGCGAAGGACTTTCCCGACGTGTACGCCGCGGACGCCAACGTGAAGGATCGCGTCGACCGAATCGCGGTGATCCCGAAGGCGAAAGCCGCGTGGGGCCCGGTGTTCATCAAGCACTCGGTCTTTGACGACCTGAACTACTACCAGGGGACGGTCGATCTGGTTTCGGCACTCAAGGCGGCCGGTCACCCCGAACACCTGAGGACCGTCATTCCCGTGAGTCGCGCGTGGTGTGCCCCGCCGTTGCCGAAGGGCACGCCCAAAGCGCTTCGAAGCACCCTCGAATGCTCGGGCCACGACGACATGCCGCTATACGGCTCGTGGGACGGCGACGACCCGGTGGACGAGATGGATCTGAACAACGACGGCGAGCCCGACTACGACAGCCTCGCGAGCTTCTGCACGCTCAAGCGCTTCCTCGAAGTCCACCACCCCGCCGGAAGGCCCGTGCACGTCCCGGCGGACTGGGACTGACGGATTGAGGGAAACGCACGAAACGACCTTTTCACGCGAAGGCGCAAAGACTGCAAAGGAAACACGCAATTCGTCTTCGGAGTCGGCGTTCTTTGGAGTGTGGTTCGATCTGGTCAGGCCCCGACCCGACGGCGCATCTCGGCAGCGGGGATGCCGCCGCAGTCGCGGTGCTTCCTGCGGGATCGGGAGATAATCCTGTTGAACCGGGGGTCGGTGCTCAGTCTGATCGTCTCCCAGTCGGCGTCCTCAAGCGACACCAGGGCTGCGACCGGCCGTCCCTTGTTGGTGAGAATCACCGCCTCGCGCTTCAACCTGCCCGCGTACTCCGAGAGCGGCGCAGTGGCCTGCCCCATGTCCATGCTTTTCATAGCTCGATCACCTCGCCCCCAATCCGGACCATGTTCCCCTCTTTCGTCCCGACGGCCAGCACGACAACCAACCCGGCCGTTTCGTCAATATCATAGTACACCCTCAGGTTCCCAACCCGCAACTCCCACGGGGCCAAAGGATTCGGGCGCATCGGTTTCCGGTTCTTTGTCTCCACTCCAGGCTCCGAGGAAAGGCGTTGCTCAATCGCCGAAAGGACGATCCTCCGCTGCCGGGCAGTGAGCACCGTCAGGTGGCTCTCGACAACGGGGGAGAACTCGATCGCGTATTTCACTCGGTCAGGTTACCAAACCGTGCACCACCACGTCAAACCCGCGTTTGCGCCTTTCCGCCTCGGCCCCCCCTGGTTTGCGACGAGGGACCAATGAAGTCCGGCCCCGTTGGGAACCTCGCCGCCAACCTCGCCGCCGCGACGCTTGCCCGCCCTGTTTGTTTCGGCTAGAGTGCCCGCAGACCGGCATATGGAGGGCGCGGGGTTTACGGAAAACGTGGCCCGTGCCGGCCGGACTTGATCAAAGTTGTGGCTGGCACGGCGACGGCCTCTGGTGTTGGCGCGCCTGCTGGCGTGGCCGCCCTGGCCGCCGGGATGCTCAACGACGCAACGGCCGCACCTGATCCTTTCACAAACTCCGCGTGGACGGTAGGCTCATCAAGACGTCTGACAAGATTCAGGACTCGTACACACCCAACTGGGCCGGCGGCACGAAGACCATTGCCGTTAAACGCGATTCAACTGTTGAGATCGTTGTCCGCGACACGGACATCGAGAACGACGATGTCATGGAGACCTTCGAGGTTGGCGCGGACCAACTGGAAAAGGCTGCCCGCCACCAATCCGCACGATTGCACAACTGCATCCCGACTCACCGGTTTCGCTGACCTCCGGACCTGTCGCGGAAGCGTCGGGCGAGACCGTCGAGTCCGCGGAACTGCCATCAGTGCTGCCCGCATCCGCGCTTTCCGCAAGGCAACCAGTTTCCGGACACATGCACAACTTCGTCGGGCAATCCCAGATTCCGCCCTCGCAATCGCAGAACGTGGCATGTCCGTCCGGACATTCGTCGGTGGTCGCGCACGAGTAGTGTTCGAGATCGCACGGTTGACCCCGCCACTGTTCGGCGGTGAAGTACTCGCAGACGGACGACGAGTCGCAACTCCACCGTCCTCCGATACAGGTACACGGCAACGCGCGGCCGCAGATGCAGTCGTTGTCAGGTCTGCAGACCACACCTTCGTTGTCGCAGGTCGCGAATTGCATTTCGTACCGGTTGACGCCGCAATATCCTATGCCGCTATCAGCGCTCCCGCCGTCCGAAACCCCCGCGTCGTACGTGGGTCCCACATCATCCTCGGGCCCGGCGTCGGAAATGCCGGCGTCCAGATCGCCGGTGTCCGGCTGTCCGGCGTCGGGCTTCGGCCCGCCGCCTATGATGTCCACCGCCTCGATGTCGAGACTGGGGATGAGGTCTTTGTGGTTGAAGTGGGCGTCGGCCGCGGTGACGGCATCCACCCACGACTTGAGCCGCTTGTTGTCCTCGCGGACGATTACGCCGGCGCAGTCCTTGTGCCACGCGCCGTCGTCATCAACGATCACGGGTTTGCCGTAGGTTTTTCGAAAGTAGTCCACGACCGGGGCGATGTTGCCGGGGCCGTGGTCGCAGGCGTCCCCCTGCGCCCGCCAGTCGTCGTAGTGCAGCGCGATGATGTCCACCTTGCCCTTTGCGTACGCCGGCTCGTCCGCCGTGGCCGACGTGAGAGCGCCCGGCGCCGCGGTCTTGATCCAGCCGCCCACGGTCTGGTGCCACGCGGCAATCGCGGCGTCATCGGCGCCCCCGGCCTCGTTCATGATCTCGTAGAAGATGTTCCCGTAGTCCTTCGTCTCGGTCACGACCTTTTCGACGTACCCCCGCTGAAGCTGCATGAGCGCCGCGTCGCCGGTGTCGTAAAAACCCGGAAACGGCGTTTCGCCGACCACGACGCCGTTGACATTGTTTGCCGCGTTCCAGGGGTTCGGCGCGAAGTTCTGGGCGTTGTACATTGCCCAGTGATCGAAGAGCGAGAGCTCGACGATCATTCCCCTTGCCTTGGCCCTTTCACAGAACTGCCTCAAGCGGTCGAAGAACGTCGCGTCCCACCTGGTCAGGTCGTACTTGCCGCCCGAGAATCTGAAGGGAAGAACGTCGCGCCCCGGTGCGCCTCCCACATTGGAATAGCCGTGCGCCCAGACGCGGTAGAAGTCGATCCCGCGGTCGGCGAGTCCGTCGAGCAGGGCGGGGATGTCGATTGCCGGATCGGTCAGAGGCTGGTAGTCGCCGTAGCCGCGCAGGAATATCTTTTCGCCGCCGTAGAAGATATCGGTCCCGCGGCGCTCGACCCCCTGCGCCCGAGCGGACGTTGCACAAAGCAACACGGACGCGGCGACGAGCCCCGCAGAGAGAACAAGCCTTCGGGTCGGCGGAATGTGGGTCACGGCCCCACCACCATGCACGAGCAGCCGGCCGTTGTTTCGTTGCCGCCGGCGGGCGGTGATGCGTCGCCACCTCCGTCGATCGGGGGCGCCGTGCCCGAGTCATCCGAAGTCCCTCCAGCGTCGAGCACGTCGTCACCTGCAACGTCTTCCTTTCCGGCGTCTTCCTCGGCCGGGCCTGCGTCGTGTTCACCGACGTCAGCCCCGGTGTCTGGCATTTCGGAAACATCCGGTGCGCCGGCGTCCGTCGCCGCGTCCGTGACGGCGCCCGAGTCCGGTTGCCCCGCGTCGGGGAACCCGGCGTCGGGCGGCGCTCCGGAGGGACACGTTTGCGTTCCTGCGCCGTTGCCCGAAAGCGTCGTGTCGAACGACCCGCGGTTCGACGTCGCCCGGTCGTACCACGTCTCCCAGCGCTTCCGGTACGCGTCGACCCTGGCGATCACCTGCGCCGACGGCGCCTGTCCTTTGGGATGCACTATGATGAAAGCGCCTTTCCAGTGGCACGGGTCTTTGGCGGGGACACGCGGCCCCAATGCGCGGATCACGTCGTCTATGTCGAAGTCCACGCGGTCGCCGCTGACCTCCCTGCTCTGGCCGATCGGCAGAGGCGTCGTCGAGGATTCGTCGAGGTTCCCGGTGTCGACGACGAACATCGGGGCGACCTCGGACTTGTCGCGCAGGCCCATGAGATACTGGTCGAGATCTGAGTAGCCGGGGTGGTCGTGGTAGATCTTGAACCTGGCGCCGCCCAGATCGTCTATGAACGACCCGAACATGGGGGAGCGGGCGTTGAAGAAGTACGACCAGTGCAGATGAAACTCCGAGAGGCCGTGGTTGTCGCAGTCGCTCCCGCCCGACCCGCCGGGCGCGAGCGCCCGGATGTGGCAGTGGAGCGTGCCGTTGTCCTCTTTGTAGTTGGCGCCGGCAAGCCAGTAGTGCCCGAACTCGTGGCCGATGACCTCGATCCCGTCGTAGACGCCGTTGACTGCCGCGGTGTACGGCGCGTCGGGGTCGTCGGCCCACTTCGAGAGATCCCCGAGTTTCATCGCGTGCCGCAGACTCCCCGTGGTCGAACAGAACTTCGAAGTGCTGTCGGGGTAGATGTCGAAGCCGATCCCCTTCTGCCCGCGCTTGATCGCCCAGCCCTCGGGGGTGCCGAACATCGTGAGCTTGTACGTCGTGAAGACGAACAGCGCGCCGAAGTCGTCGTCGTGCGTCTTGTAGAAGGCGCATGCGGTCTTCTGAAGATACGTCGTCCCGATGGCTACCGAGGCGTTGATCGACCCGTCGGTGTCCTCGATGAGCGCAATCTCGCCGACGTCTGCGGCGAGGGCGGGTGAGGCGCACAGGAGAACTAGGAGGGGGACGATGTTTTTCATGCCTGACATACTACACCCCCGGCGGACGTCGATGCAAAACCGCCCCGCCGAAGGCGGTGTTGCGCCAACCCCGCCAAAGATGTGGTATTTTCAAGGCCGACGGAGGGACAATGACATCTTCAGCAATCGAGAGTGAAGACGGGTGCGACCGTGCGGCCGAGCGACAGCGAATCGCGTCAATCATCGGTCGAATCATCCAGGCGTGCCCGGAGCGCCGGTCGACCTCGGCGCAGGAGCGGCGCGCGCAGGAGATGATGGCGCCGGAGCTTTCGGGCGCGGGGCTTCAGTGCTCCTGGCACCCCTTCACGTTCAACGACAACCTGCACGCCAACATGGCGCTCCACTTCGGCCTGGGGGTCTTGGGAACGGCGATCTCGGGCCTGTTCCCGGCGGCGGGCCTTGCGCTGCACGCGGGAGCGGCCGCGTCGTACTGGGCCGACGGCGCGCGCCGCGGGTATTTCCTCCGGCGGTTGCTCAAATTCAAAGAGGCCGCAAACCTCGTCGCGGTCGCTCCCGCACGGGGGCCGGTGCGCCTGCGGCTCGTTTTCATCGCACATGCCGACGCGGGTTTCACCGGCTGGGTCTTCGACCCGCGCGTCATCAGGGGCGCCGAGGGCGGGCCGGGGATTCTCAAGCGTCCGCTGGCGCTCGCGACCGCCGCCACCGGCGCGCTCGCCGGTTTCGATGCCCTCCGGATGGTGCTGGGTCCCCTGGCGCTCCCCTTGCGTCCCCTTGAGTGGCTGTTCACGGTCCCCGCCGCCATAACCTGCGTGCTCAACGCGCAGATCATCCTCAAAGACACGGTTGTGCCCGGCGCCAACGATGATCTATCGGGAGTCGAGGCGCTCCCGGTCCTGGCCCGAAGGCTCCTCATGAAGGTCCCCGACGGCGTCGAGCTTTCGTTTGTCGTCTCGGCCTGCGAGGAGGCGTTTCTGGGCGGGGCCGATGCGCTGGCGCGCGAGATGGAAGGGACGTGGGAGAAAGATCGGACAGTGGTCATCGCTCTCGATGCGCTCACGAACGGCGACCTGCACTTCATCGGAGTCGAGGGTGAGGTGTCAAGTTTTGCATCCCCACGGTGGCTTCGCGAAACCGCCGCCGAGGTCGCGGCCCGGATGGACCTGCCGGGCGGGTTGAAAACGATTGACCCGCCCGCGGGCGGGAGCGACGCGGGGCCGTTTCTCGCGCGCGGGTACGACGCGCTGGCGCTTGTCTGCGTGGACCCGGCCCTTGGCGCCCCGAGGCACTACCACCAGCCCGGCGACACGCTCGAGAACCTCGACATGGACCAGCTCATGCGCTCGATCGATTTTTGCGAGGCGCTGGCAAGGGAGATCATCTGGCGCCGCCTTGGCCGGTGATCTTTCGCACGCCCAAGCCGAAAGAGCGCATAGTGTCAACCCTTCGTCGAAGCCGCACGCCTTGCTCCCCGTGTCAGCGGCCGTCCCCGTGTCGGGAACGTCTCCGTCGTTCACGCCCGAGGCGGGGCACGTCGCGGTCCCACCGCCGGTGCCCGAGAGCGTCGTGTCAACCGACCCGCGGTGGTCGGTGGCCCAGTCGTAGAACTCCTCCCAGCGCACGCGGTACCGGTTGGGGATGGCCTTTGAAGAACGCGCAAGCGGCCTTCTGGAGGTACATGGACGTGGACGCGGCGGCGGCCTTGATTGCGCCGTCGGTGTCCTCGGCAAGCGCAACCTCGCCCGCGTCGGCCGCGAGGGCGGGGGAGACGAGAACAATCGGCAGGGCAAAGACGAGGGCCTTTGAAGGTCCGGGCATTTCGTCCCTCCTCCGGGGTGCCACGGACAACAGCAGTTGTCCGTGTGTTCTCGCCGACTTTCCTGCACGGACAAGCAGGGCTTGTCCGTGGCACCCTGACCACGATCGTCAGACGACGCCGGGTTCAAAGTCCGATCACCGTGCATGAGCATCCTCCTTCGCTCCCTTCGGCTGTTTCAGAGGCTGGAGGCTCTTTTGCACCGGCGTCGGCGGCCGCTCCGGCATCGGGAGGACCGGACCGATCGGAGGGATCGGACCGATCTTCCGGTTCGGCCACGTCCGCCCCGGCGTCTTCGTGTGTGCCCGCATCCGGCGGGATCCCAATCGTCACCTTGCGGGTTGACTTGGCCGCGCTCCCCTCGGAGTCCGAAAAATACAGGTTCACCTCGTACTCGCCGTACGGGAGGCCCGAAAGATCGAACGACGTTATCGCCCCGTCGGCCGGCGCGCCGAACTCCTGCGCGCCGCCGCCGCGCTCACCCCGGAGCTCGACCGTCCACGCGGGGAACGGGTCGAGCGTGTTCCCGCTCCCATCAACCGCCTTCACGCTCCCCTCGACGCCGAGCGCCCCCGCCGGGAACTCCGCCCCTTCCTCCGGCGCGGTGAGCGCCAACTCGTAGATCTTCGCCTCGGGGCGGATGTCTTGGAGCTGCGGCGCGGGGCGGGTGCAGTCGGCAAGCCACGTGGGGCCGGCTATCGAAAACGTGCTCTCGAACGCGGTGCGTACGGCCCGCGCGCGCCCGCCGATGTTCTGGAATAGCTCGTGCACCAGGCAGTCCTCGAGCAGGAGCTTCCCCTGTCCCTGCGTCACGAGCATGCCGCCCGAAAACGTCACCCCGCGCGCCACGGCCTCTATCGAGTCGTTCGCGACGAAGTCCCCCACCTCCGATCCCGCCAGAAGCTCGATCGTGCCCGTCCCGAAAGGCCAGACGTGCCAGCCGTACACGTACGTCCCGTTGAACGCAAGCTCGCGGTCGTTTAACCCCTCGTGCACCGGAGGGTCGCCGGGGTTGAGCTTAAGCGTCTGCTCGCCCGTCATCGAAAGGCCCAAGCAGACGTTCGCGTCTTTCGGGGCGGCGGCCATCGTAACGATGCTCCCCTCGTACGTCGAGACGGCCCACGAGAATATCTTGTCGTTCTTGAACGAGAGCGAAAACGGCGTTTCGGGCGGGGAGATCGTGAAGTCAATCGGCTCGTGCCCCGCCGTGATGCAGCCGTTTTGCGGGTCGCCGAGCGTGCAGAGCGCCGGGAGCGCGGGGATGTCGAGCGCCGAACCCGGGCAGGCCTCGAAGAAGAGGTCGAAATACTGCGAGTCCTCGACCGTGAGTTTTGCCGTGCCGGCGATGTAGAACTCGCCGAACACTTCGGCCTTTCTGACTGTGGCGGTCGCGTTGTGGACGACGGCAAGCTCCCACGCCTCGCCCACGCGCTCGAATGTCACGCCCTTTCCCGTCTGCGGCGTGACCAGAAGGTTTGAGTCGCCCCCCATGACCATGAGGAGGGCCCCGGGGGCGCCGGCCTCGGCAAGCGTTTTTTCGACGGTGGCGATCCTGGCCTCCTGGAAGATCACGGCCGAGTTTCCGCCGGCGACCATCGGGTACTCAAAAGGGAACTTCGCCGCCGAGCGGTACATGGCACGCTTGACGTGGAACTGGGCCTGGTCGCAGAGGACGAACCAGGCGCCGATGGACACTTCTTTGCCCGCGGGCAGGTCCTGCACGGCGAGGATGGCGTTCTCGACAAGGTAGACCATGGGCACACCGAACGGCCCGTTCCCCGGGGCGTAGTTTCCCGCGGGGAGTGTTATGACGTCGTCCTTCCCGATGACCCAGGGCTTGGCCGGGTCGTTGTGGTTGTAGTCGGGGTTTCCAAGCCCGTCCCGCGGCACCGTGTCGCAGATGCCCGCAAGGTCGTCCGGCTTGCAGAAGAGATCGAGCGCCAGGGCAGGCGCGGGGGCGAGCAAAATGCCAGACAGAACAACTATCGTTGCGGCGCACGCCTTTGACATCTTTGTCCCTTCTTCCGGGTGCCACGGACTCGCGAAGCGTGTCCGTGTGCGACGGTGTTTCAACGGAACCGGCTGCGACCGCGAGCATGATACTACGGCTTGGCCGGCGATGTCAGCACCGGTTTCCTCCCGCCGGCCTCCTTGGCGTTTTGGACGATTTCGCCCAGAAGTTTCCGGCACGACTCGTCGCACGGGATCTCCGCGGCATCGTATCCCGCGCCGATTGCAGCAAGCTGCCACCCGGCCGCGGAAACCTCGTGACAACCACCGCTCAAGCTCACGAGCATTTCCTGGAGGAATCCGGCGGCAGCGTCTTTTTCTCCCGCCCGTGACAGAAGCACGATCGCTTCAACAGGCTTTCCCCACAAGTACCACTCGTCTTCATTTTGCATCCCGAGGCGCACCTCCTCCTTGGCCGCTTCAACCGCTTTTTCCCGGAAACCATTTGCAAGGTACCATCGGGCCGCCTCCAAATGCACTCTTTCGAACATGCGCCCCACCGGTCCGACAGTTTTGCTGTTTGCGAGGGCCCTTTCAAAATAAACCGCCGCCCGTTTCTTGTCACCCAACTCGTCGTGCGCCTTGGCCAAGCCGACGAGGGCGATCAGGCAATAGACGGATTGGTCTTTCTGACACGTTTTTTCCGACTCGTCGAAGTGGCTGGTGGCACGGCTCGTTTCGCCCATCAACGCATAACCTATTGCGACCGAATTCTGGGCGTCGGCGAACGGCCCGGGGAGCGAAATAGACGAGAGTCGGCGCGAAACGCTCTCCAACTGAGCGCGCGCTTTGTCGAACTTGCCCGCACGAGCGAACTCTTTGGCCAGCTCCGCCTGCTGACGCACGACGAAGTTGTTGCCGTCC
The DNA here is from genome assembly GCA_016218965.1 of Deltaproteobacteria bacterium. Taxonomy (GTDB): domain Bacteria; phylum Myxococcota; class SpSt-1050; order SpSt-1050; family JACRCP01; genus JACRCP01. The sequence continues at coordinate 9,936 of JACRCP010000245.1, forward strand.
CCCGCGTAGTTCCCCGCTGCTCCGCCCGGAAGTCCGCAGCTCTTTTGGACCTCGTCAACGGCCGCACGCGCTTTGTCGATTGTCGAAACGGCGGTGGCGAAATCGCCCACTTGCGCGAGTTGCGGGACAAGGGACGAATACTCGTGCGCCAACGTGTCGAAGGTCCGGGCACACCGAACCTGGGTTTCCAAGGGCGTCAGGCCGTCCGAACTTGCCGACTTCGAACGCGCCAACATCCCGTCCGCCGCCGCCATCCCTGCTTTCAGGACCGCGCGAATCTCGTCTTTTTCCCGCGCATCGAGGAATTGCCCGGCGAGACGCACAAGATCATGTGCCCTCAACCCGAGGTCCACGATGGGCTCCGTGTCTTCGAGGACGCGCCGGGCCGCCCGCAGGGACGCGAGGGCTTTTTCTTTGTTCCCCGCCGCAAGGTGACTCATCGCGAATTGCCGGTGCGCGGCAGCCAACGCAACGGGGTCGCCCAAGTCGTCGAAGACGCCGAGTCGCAGTGCAGCATCCGTTGGACCGCTCGGGAAGTCGGGCGCCGATTCATACATTGAAGCCGGAACCGGCGCCGCGCGCGTTCCTGGAACAACCGCAGCCTTCATCCATGCGACTGCGTCGCGAACCTGCGACTTGAGAAGCTCCGCCTGCGCCTTTCGGACAAAAGCCCTCACGGCGCCGACATCCGTGGTCAACAGGAACCAACGCGGTTCCATAACCAACGGATCGTAGAACACCGCGGCGTTGACTTTGCCTCTTGCCGCGAGGACCGAACGCACGTTTTCGGCGAGCGCGCGCAAGTTCTGCCACTGTGAATGAATGAATCGTTTTTCGATGATGCCGCCGAATGTCTGAAAGTCGTCCACAGAAACGTACTCGAATCCAAACCGTGACGCCGTCGAGTAGCCGTCCAGGAAGATTTCGAACGCCTCACCGCGATCGAGGTCCAACAGTTTCTCCCCGACAAGGTCCACATCGGTCCTGTCAATCGTGATCCCTTCCTTGGCCAATTCCTCCGAGATGATCCCACACGCTTCGGATTCCGAGAGTGAGACCACGTGGCGCGTAACCGTGGCGTGCAAATCCCCCGCCCCGCTGCCGCGAAAAGGCACCGGTGCAACCAACGCTCCGGCCGTCGAGTTCTTCCTCGGCGTAGGACGGACAATGTTGTGCGTGTGGGGACAGCGGGCTTTGGCACGGGGACGGACGAGTTCGCGAACCGGTTCGAGTCTGGGCGTTTGCTGGGACGCGACTCCCGCGTCCTGGGCCTCCGCGGTTCCGATGGCCAGCGCCACCAGCGCGCCGGTCACAAGGATTGTTCTCTTCCGCTTCACCTGCACGAAGTCACCCCCGCATGCCTTCCGCGCTTCACGCGGATCAACAAAAACCTTCTACTGGTCCTTTGGCGGCCTTGTCTTCCACCGCGCGTGCATCCAGACCCACTCGGAAGGGTGGGCGCGGATTTCGGATTCGATGGCGGCGTTGAATACCGTCGTCAGGTGAAGGACGGGGTCGGCGCCTTCGGGGACGGTGCAGTCGAGCCTGCGGGCCGAGAGGACGTGCGTGTCGTCGGGCTGGCGGTGAATGAACCCGGCGATGACCGGTATCCCCGCCTGGGCCACGATCTTTGCCGGCATCGAGGGCGTGAACGCCTCGCGGCCGAAGAAATCGGCGAAAACGCCGGGGACCTTTGTGTCCTGGTCCATGAGAAACCCCAGCATCCCGCCGCCCAGGAAAACGCCGATGATCTTTTCCTTGATGTTTGGGTCGCCCTTCCAGATGCAATGTACGCCGCGGGCCTCGCGGTGGCGCCTTATCAACTCCGTGAAGCGCGGGTCGTAGCTTTCCTTGGCGATGGTGTTTACCGGATACCCCTGTTCGGCCACGAACATCGCCATGAGCTCCCAGTTTCCGACGTGACCGGTGATCCACACAAAGCCCGTCCCGTCGGCAAGCACGGCTTCGACGGTTTCTCTCGCCCCCGGCGCCCACGAAACGAGCCCCGTCGTCTTCCTCCCCGACATCGCGATTTTCACCGCCTCGCCCGCCGACGCGCCGATCTGCCGGTAGCAGTCGCGGTAGATCTCTTCGCGTGCGCGATCGTCGAGGTCCGGAAACGCCGCGGCGATGTTCCGCCTCGCTATTGCGTTCTCGCGGATTGGAAGCCACGATGCGACGCGCCCGAACGCCCGGAACACGCCGCGTGCGACGCCGAGGGGAAGCAGGGCGAGGAGCGCCATCGCCGCGCGGACGGCCCAGAAAATGATAGTGTTCTTGACGACCTTGAGCGGACGCTTGCGACGCGCGGTCGTTTTTTCTGCCACAGAATGCACAGAGTTCACCGAGGGAGACCAGCTCCAAAAGACTTCCGGATTCGGGGCGACATCGTTTTCCTCCGTGATCTCTGTGTTCTCTGTGGCAAGAAAGCCCGAATGTGAGGCCGAGGCTTTCCGGGCCTTACCGTTCGAGACCGCGCGTCACGGCAACAATTCGCGACACTTGGCGCAGGAGGTCGCGCACGCCCCGCAGATCAAGCGAGTTGGGGCCGTCCGAGAGCGCCTCGTCGGGCCGGGGGTGCGCCTCGACGTAAATCGCGTCCACACCGACCGCTGCGGCGGCACGGGCGAGCGGGACGACCGATTCCCGATCGCCGCCCGACGACGCGCCGCGCCCGCCGGGCGACTGCACGCTGTGAGTCGCGTCGAAGACCACGGGAACGCCGAGCGCGCGCATGGCGGGGAGCGACCGGAAGTCCACGACCAGCGCGTGGTAGCCGAAAGACGTCCCGCGTTCGGTGAGCATCACGCCGCCTTGGCCGGCCGCGCGGGCCTTCTCGACCGCGTGGCGCATGTCGCCGGGGGCCATGAACTGGCCCTTCTTTATGTTGAGCGGGAGCCCGGTCGCCGCGGCACGAACGATCAGATCGGTCTGGCGGCATAGAAAAGCCGGAATCTGAAGACAGTCGGCCACGCGTGCGACGTGCTCGACTTCGTGCGGATGGTGGACGTCGGTGAGGACCGGGAGCCCAACCTCCTCCCTCACGGCGCGAAGGACATCGAGACCGCGCACCAGCCCCGGTCCGCGGTAAGACTTGATTGAAGTGCGGTTGGCCTTGTCGTAGCTCGCCTTGAACACCAGCGCAAAGCGCGCCGCCGCGCAGATTTTTTTCAGCTCCCGCGCGACCACAAGCGTCTCCTTGCGGCCTTCGATGACGCAGGGCCCCGCGATGAGCACCGCCTGCCCCGCCCCGATTGTCACGCCTCCCACGCGTACAGGTTTCATCATGCGGACGTTATTGCGCGCCTGCGCGGCAAAGTCAAATCGACCGTTCCTGTTGCTGGAACTCGGAGTACGTGCGGGAGGGGTGAAATCCTACCCGTCGGGTCACGCCCTTCCTGTCCGATGCACTCCCGAAATTGTGGCGAAATCGTACCTGGCACCGGCGACGGGGTGTTTTCTTACCCGGCAGGGGTCTGGCTCTTTTTCGAACAAAACAAGCAGTTTCAACAAGTTGACATATGGCACACCTCTCGCAAATCTCTTGGGCGAACGCGGGGACGAAACAGAGGGAGGTGGGCCATGAAAACGAGGATGAACAAAGAATGGATGAAGGCGGTTCTTCCGGTCGCGATGCTCGTAGCCGCAGCCTGCGGGATGCCCGACGACGAAGGCGACGAGGCCGGCCTTGGCGACCTTGGCGAGGCCGCGGAATACGGGAAGGCAAAACCCGGGACGACCGTGTCCCCGACCTACGCGCTCAAGTACACGGACGTCAAGGTTTCCGGTCAGGTTCCGGTATCGAAGTCGAGCTTCCCGATCGCGTCGACCGTCGACGTCTACATCGCGGTTGACTACACAAACCTCACCGGTTCCCACGCCCAATCCGTCCGGGTTTTCGCCCCCGACGGGAGCCTGTACCAGAAGTTCGACAAGTCCATCTGCATCGGGAGCTCTTGCACCAGCGGGGCGGCCCCCGAGACGATCGGCTCGGTGTCGCAGTACTGGGAGAGCCTCCCGGTCGCGGGGACGTACATCACCCAGTACAGCCTCTCCGGCTCCTGGCGCGTGGACCTGTACGTTGACGGCGTCAAGAAGCAGAGCGGGACGTTCTTGTTGAACTGAAGCCCCTCCCGGCAGGCCCCCCGCCCCCCGTAACGATACCGGGGGGCTTGCTCTTTTTGGCTATCCCGGCGGCCAGGGCTTGTCGATCTTGTAGGTCTTTCGCTGGTCCTCGTCGGCGAGCATCGGGGGCGTCATGACAAGGATGAGGCGGAGCCGCCGCCCCGAAGTGAACTCGGCCTGCCACTCGATGTCGCCGAATTCGTAGAACAGGATGGTCTCGTCGGTTTCCCTGTCCCGCCAGTACGGCTCGCCGAACGCCTCGCCGAACTCCTTCTCGGTGGTCTCCGGAGTGAGCGGAACCGACCGCCCGCGCACCGAGCAAGGCCCACCGAACGGCGCGTAACCCTCTTCGCGGTCGTCGGCGAAGTGGACGATAAACGCCGACACCGCGTAGAGGTCCACGTCCACCGCGATGCCCCTGGTGTACCAGCGGTACTCGCCTTCCTTGGCCGCGGCCTGGTCCTCACATCGCCCGAGTTTCTCGAGCCACGCCACCGGGTCGCCCGGCCGCACGCCGCAGAGGGCGTGGCGGTCGAGGTCGAAATCCGGGACAAGCCCCGGCGTCCCCTTCCAGTGGCGCGTCGGGTCCGGCGCCCCGAACATGTCGTCAAACAGCCCCATCCGTCCGAGCCTCCACCAGAACCCGATCAACCCAAGACATCACAGAGCCCAAAAGCCGCAACTAAAACGCAGAGAGCGCAGAGAAAAAATACACTTTTCGGCCACAGAGGCCACAGAGGGCACAGAGAAAAACTTCGCGCGGCGGCATGGTTTTCGGCATTGGCAGAGGACACGGAGAGCGATTCATGGCAACAGCCGGGCGTCTCTGTGCGCTCTGTGTACTCTGTGGCAAAAATCCGAAAGTTCCTCGTTTTATTTGAGCATGTAGTACACGAGCGGGTTTTTGACATTTTTGACCGCCGCCGACAGGGGGCCTTCGTGCAGCGGCATCGCGCCCGCCGCTTCGAGCACCTCCTTCATCGAGTCCATCACGAGCAGCTGATACGCCTTTGCCAGCCCCTGGAGGCGCGCGGTGTTGTTCATCCCGCTCGAAAAACAGGTGAAGTCCTGGTCGGGACCGAAGAGGCCCACGTTGGCCGGGCAGTAGTTGACGCCGATCGCCACGCCGAGGTCGGGGAAGAGCGGGTGTTCCCGCACGTCCGAATACTCCAGCCGGTCGAAATACTCGCGCGTGAACGCGCGGATCTCGAGCGCCGCCTGCACCGTGTTCCCGGCGATCTCCGCGGCGGCTTCCGAGTGGAACGGGGGGCCGAACAGGCCGATGATGCAGTCGCCCACCATTTTGTCGAAGACGCCGCCGTGACGGTAGACGCACTCGACGCACCCGTACGACCAGCCGTTGATGAACGCCCCTATCCGTGAGGGGTCCCTGAGGATCTGCTCGCTCATCTTGGTGAACCCCGAAATGTCGGCATAAAGGATTCCGATGTCGCGGGATCGCGGGGTGAGGAGGGCCTCGCCGTAGTCCGGCGTGCGGATGAGCCGGCGCGTCACCTCGGGAGAGAATGACTTCCGCAGGATCTTCTTCTCACGGTTGTAGTCGACCATCCGCTGGCGCAGGGCCTCGGTGAAAATCTGGATGATCTCGCGGTTCCCGAGCGAAAACGCCGAGCCGGCAAGCGGCCGCAGCACCATCTTGCCGACGAGCGTGGTCTTGACCAGCCCGTCGATGAGCCTCGTCTCGGACAGGCCGCCTGTGGGCATGATCCCGCCGAGGTCCTGATTCCCGATGTCCAGGAGCGCGCCGCCCTTTTTGGCGATGAGCGCGTCGAGATCGGCCATCGGCTGGTCCACCGAGTCGAACGCCTTCCGAGATTCCCGGTAGACGATGTACTGCACCTGGGGCCGCCCCTCCATGTCCTCGTCGAGGTAGAGGAGCAAAAGATCCCGGATCGGGACGCTCGACTGGAGCACCGAAACCGCCTCGTCCACGGCCTGCACCAGGATCGGGTTCTTGAGCGCAAGCTGCATCGCCTCGATCGAGAGCTGCTTGCGCCGGCTCTCCTGGATGGCAAAGAAGAACTGGTCAAGTTCCTCGGCCACCGTGTACATGAGGTCGCAGACCAGCACCTCGGGCCGCGCGTCGGAGGCCGGGAGCGCCAGGCCGAAGACGCCGATCTGCTCCCCGCCCATCTCGAGGGGGATGACGTGCCACGCCAGACCCGTGCGGACGAACCGCGCCGGCGAGACCACCTCGAACATGTCGCGGCCGACCTTCTCGATCACCCCGGCCTCGATCCCCAGCGGGAAGGTCTCCATCGAGAGGCTCTCGCCCACGGTGCGGACGAAGGCGGCCTCGGCGCCGAGGGCCTTCCTGAGGTGGGCGAAGACGCGATCGAACGAGGCCGAGAGCGTCTTGTGCTCCTGCATGCATTTCTCGAGGATTCCGTCGACCTCCTCGTTCAGGCGGATGCGGCCCTCAAGGTGGGCAAGCTTGTTCTCGACTGTCGAAATCCCTTCCCACGGCTTTGCCACGGCGGCACCTCCGTTGTGCAACGCTCCCCACCTTATACAGAAACGAACGCCCGCGCACAACTCGACAATCGGACCATCGGACCGGGCTGACGGTTTCCTTTGACACGCCGCGCTGCGGGTCTTTATAATCCGCGCACCTTTTCGGGACGAGGTGGTCTATGCAGGGTTCCATGATCGCGGTCGCGAAGCGGGCGGCGGGGTCGGGGGCGGAGCTGGTCCCGGTCCCAATCCCGGCGCCGGGGCCCTGCGAGGTGCTCGTCAAGGTCCGAGCGACGGCCATCTGCGGGACTGACGTTCACATTTTCAGGTGGGATAAGTGGGCCGCGGGGCGCATCAAGCCGCCGCTCATCTTCGGGCACGAGTTTTCGGGCGAGGTCGTCGAGACCGGCCCGGGGGTGACAAAGCTCAACGTCGGAGACTACGTTTCGGCCGAGAGCCACATCCCGTGCGGGTCCTGCTACGTGTGCAAAAACGGCCAGAAGCACATCTGCGCCGACTTGAAGATCCTCGGGGTCGACACGCAGGGGTGCTTTGCCGAGTACGCCGTGATCCCCGAGGCCTGCGCGTGGAGAAACGAGCCGTCGCTGCCGCTGCACATTGCCGCAATCCAGGAGCCGCTCGGAAACGCCGTCTACACGGTCATGGAGGCAAACGTCCCGGGGAAACGGACGCTTATCTTCGGCGACGGACCCGCCGGACTCTTCGCCACCGGGGTCGCGCGCGCCGCGGGGGCGGGCCCCATCTGGCTTGCCGGGACGTTCAACTTTGCGCTTGCCATTGGAAAGACGATGGGGGCCGACCGGACGTTCAACGTGAGGAGCCCCGGGGTGGACGTCGTGCGGTCGGTGCTCGACGACACGCACGGCACGGGGGCCGACGTGGTGATCGAGATGTCCGGGGCGCCGAAGGCAATCGCCGAGGGTTTCTCGGCGCTCAGGAAGGGCGGGACGTTTGTCGCCTTTGGAATCCCCTCCGACCGGATCACGCTTGACCTAAACAACGACGTGATCTTCAAAGGCGCGACGATCATCGGAATCAACGGCCGGCTGATGTTCAGGACATGGCTCCAGATGGCCAACCTGTTGAACTCCGGAAGGCTCGACCCGTCGCCCGTCGTCACGCACCAGATCGGGCTTCGGGAGTTTCAAAAGGGATTCGACCTGATGACCGCCCCCGAGCGCACCTGCGGCAAGGTCGTGATGATCCCGTAGGCGGCAGAAGGCCCCGTTCCCAAAGGCCGGTCGCGCCGGCGTCAACGATACCCGATCGCAGGCGTGAGCGGTGTCTTCCCCCTGACGAAGATGCCGCTCCCGCGGCCGAGCTCGCGCCCTTCGCGGTCCGAAAGGACGGTCTCGGCGTGAAAGAGGTTTCGCGAGCTGAACGTGACCCTGCCTTTGGCCCGGATCTCGCCCGACGACACCGGCCGGGTGAGCGAAACATCGAGATGGACCGTCAGGACGAACACGTCTTTCACGAGCGAGTTCGCGGCGAAAAAGGCGGCGTCGTCGACCGCCTTGGCGTAGACCGACCCGTGCACCGCATTCGCGGCGTGGAACAAGTGCCCGCCCACCGGGATCACGAGTTCGGCCTCCCCCGCCGAGATCTTGAGAGCGGGCCTAAAGAAGCGGTTTATCGGCGCTGATGCGTACATCCGTTCGAGTTTCCTGAAATGCGTGTTGCCCATCAAATGCCTTTCTCCCCCGGCTCGTCCTCGGGCAGTTTACCCCGTTTTTTGGTTCTTCTGGAAATAGTGTGGGTAAACCCGCCGAAGGTCATTTCTGAGCGTTCGTAGATAAAATCGAGGGCATCGCCAGCTCTTGGTACAAGGATGTTGTCTACACACCTTGACCAGGAGCCAGGAGGATGCC
>JACRCP010000243.1 GCA_016218965.1 Deltaproteobacteria bacterium
GACCGACCGACCGACCGACCGACGCAAAGCGCGTGCCAACGGGTGGTTGGCTTGGTGGTTGACCTTCTGGCGGGCCTGACAAACGAACTCGTGGTGAGCCTGTCGAACCATACGCGTTCCCCCGGTCAACCGGCACGTTCAAGTGCTCGTCACGGCGTCACTCTACTACTTTCGGAGCGGTGTGTCGAGCCGAATTTTGGGCCATGTGATAGCCGAGTGATTATGACAGAAGGAAGCTGCATATCCGTTCGGCTGATCCTGTCATGTTCCATCGGATGACCGGGACGGTGGTGCGATGCGTCCCAGATAGCTCATGACCGACGCAGCGAGACCGTCCAGGCCGCCGGAGCCGCCTCCGATCACCAGTGTCTCCGGCGCGATCTTGATTTTTTCCTCGGCGAGCGCACGCCGGCCTCGCGCACGACGCCGGACAGGTCCCGCACCCCCGCCGGGGCCGGGCCGGACTGCGCAAAGATCCAAAGGACAAGGAAGGCCGGGCCGAGCATCACGGCTTTAGATGATACACGGTTATCCGCACATAATCTTGCAATTGTTCGCCCGTCTGGTAGTTTGTTGTCCGCCCTTGGGAGGGAACGCGCGCATGCCGAAAAAAAGACTCGGTGAGGTCCTTGTGGAGCTTGGCGTCATCAACGAAGACCAGCTCCAGACGGCGCTCGAACACTGCAAGAAATGGCACCAGAAGCTCGGCGCGGCGCTGGTCGCCAGCCACTTCATCACCGAGGCGCAGCTTGTGAGCGCCCTCTCGACCCACCTGGGCATCCCTTCGGTGGATCTTCGCAAGATCAAGATCACCGACCAACTCCTCATGACCATTACCAAGGAGCTTGCGCAAAAGCACGAGGTCTTCCCCGCCGGGATGGAGCGCGAAGGCTCGCGCGCCATTCTCAGGGTCGCCATGTCCGACCCCACGAACTTCAACGCGGTTAACGAAATCGAGTTTGCGACCGGGTACAAGATTTCGCCGGTGCTCGCCGAGATCTCTCAAATCTCGCACATGATCCGGAAGTACTACCTCAAGATCGACTACGAGCCCCTCGCCTTCGAGGGCGGGCAGGGTTTCGATTCGATGTCCCAGTACTTCCCCGCCGAGATGAACGTTCTTCACGAAGGCAAGGTCACGAAGGCCGGGACCGGCGAGTTCAAATCCGTGGTGATCCCCGAAACCCCCGTGCGGGAGCCCGCCGCGTCGCGACCGCCCTCGCGGGAGACTACGCCGCCAAGGTCCCCCGACGAGGCCAAGGACATAGATCTCAAGCTCATGGCGCTTTTGAAGCTCCTCATCCAGAAACGCCTGATCTCGAAAGACGAGTATCTCGCCGAGCTCCAGATCCTGCTCTCGGCCAAGGAAAAGAAGTAGGCCGACCGGACGCAGCCACCCCGAAGCTACGGCGAAAGCACGCTGCAGCTGCAGCCGGCGGCCGCGTCACCGTCCGTTTCAACATCGGCGGGCGCAGGGGCGCCATCGCCCCGGGGAGCGCCCGTGTCCGCTGGACGACTCCGGTCGGGAGCATCGCCGGTATCGGTTTCCACCGCCACGTCCGGTATCCCGCCGGCATCCTGAAGGCCGCCCGCGTCGCCGCCCGTTCCCGCCTCACCGCCGCCGCCCGAGTCTTCCGCTTGGGCTGCGTCTTCGGGATTGCCCGCATCGGCCGGGGCCCCGACGTCGGGTTCGGCATCGGCGCTCCCGACATCGGGCATATTCGCATCAGTGCCGGCTCCGTCGTCCCCCGCGCCCGCGTCACCGGCCACGTCGTCCGGAGTACCTCCGTCGGTTTGCGCCGCCGTCTCGCCGTACCAGACCGGCGCGCTCCAGATCGGGATCGATCCGTTCACCGTGATCCGGAGATAGAAAAAGTAGCGGTCGGTTTTGTTGGCGTCAAGCGACAAGGCGATCTCGACCCCTTTTTGGGGATTGTCTATGGTCTGGACGACGGCCCCCGCGACGCTAACGACCTCGACCTTGGTGAACGTGTCGGCCGGGTCGGGGTCGTCAAGGAAAAGCGTGCACGGCAGCGGCGTCGTGTCGAGCCTCGTCTCGCCCGCCCATTGTCCGCCGCACATGAATCTTAACACGGCGTTTTTATCGCAGCTTGAGTACGTCCGGCCGGCCCGAAGCCCCTCGATCAGGCCGTCGCGCGTGAATTCCTTGAGCCACACGGCGGCCCGGCAGTCGTTTTTTGTGCCCCAATCCGGACCGTGGTTGTCCTGGTTGTAGACGGCCGAGATGTGCCAGCCCTTGTCGAGGGCATCGATGTACGCAAGCTCCTGCTTCGTGTCGACGTCGAAACGGTCCTTGACTTCTATTAGGGAAACCAAGTCGTCGATCTCCTTGACGTAGGCAAAGTGGTTCCAGTTGTAGGTCGGGACGGCCGGCTGGTATTCGGGATGGTTGAACTGCATGATCGCCGGGGGGTACTGGAGGACCTCGTCGTAGAACTTCTGGAGCGGCGGAAAGAGATAGGGGACGATGCTGTAGAAGTGGTCCTGCATGAAGATGTTGATATGGTTGAACGTGGGCGATCCCCACTCGTAGCCCCAGAGCGTCACGTACAACCCCGGCACCTGGGTCTGTTCGGCGGCATCCTTGATGCTCTCCCACTCGCTCGGGAGCGTCTGCTCCATGTGGTCGGTGAGCGAAAAGAAGTCGAGCTTTGCCGTGTCCCGCGCGTACGTGTACGCGTCAAGAGGCGCCTTGTCGCCGTCCGAAACCGACGTGTGCGCGTGGATGTTGCCGAAGTAGACCTTGCATTCCTGTGCGGCGACGGCCGCCGGAAGAAGCAGAACGCAGACGACACAGGCGGGCATGCGAGTATTGATCGTCACCGGGACCTCCTGCCGTTCATCCCGATTCTCGTTCCCTGGGCACGCGCCTGTCAAGTCTGCAGTTCCCCGTGGGTGTATCTCCGATCTTGGGGAACACGAAACTGACTCCCGGATTGGCCGGGCCGCCACGTGCCCGGCGCCCGTTCTGAACCGCCCTGCCTTCGCCAGGAGGTTACGGCGAGGCAAGGCGGTTGGTCGTCGGGGCGGGCGCAGGCGGATTCACTCTGCCGGAGCCCGCAGGGGGTCCGGGGGAGAAGTCCGCGCAGCGATCCCCCGGAAAAACCGTCGCGCGCGCCGGACAGACAGAACGTGCGCCGGACAGGCGTCGCCCCGGCCTTCGCGTCACCCCAGTTGCGGGAATGCACCCATCCCCCGAACAAGGTTTGGGCCGGGCTGCATGGGGTTACAGCCCGGCCCGAGCGAGAAATGGACCCCTTTTGGGAGTCCAGGTGGCACGAAAGCCACGGTCAGCCGTCAGCCCGCTTTTGGCTCCAAAGTCACATCCACAACGCGAACTTGGTTTTCAGCTGCGGGAACGCCGAGAGTCCGCCGCGGCTGATGAGGTACGCGGCGATCGCTTTGCGGGCGGGCTCTTCGAGCAATGTGAAACGGATCCCCATCCCACGTCCCTTGAGCACGCTCGATGTCTTTTCGTCCTTGCGCCAAATCACCTCGCCTGCGGCGCACACCATCTCCTCGCGCCCGGGGATCCCTATCCGGAGGAGCATTCGCGTGCCCACCGGGTCGGGACAGGACGTTTCGACGAAAAGGCCCCTGATGTTGATGTTGGCGAAGCTTCGAACGATGGTCTGGCGGTCCGACACGTAAATGCACTCGACGGGGGCCTCAAGGCGCGGATAGCGCCGCCGGTCCGAGCGGCCGGCCGCAACGCCCGTTTCGGGGACCATTCCCGCGTCAGCCGCCTTCTGCGCGCGTCTGTCGTTGAATTCGAGCTTCATCGGCAACCTCCGTTTGCGTCGGTTTCTGCTGAAAACCTAACACGGACCGGCGCCCCGTCAATTTTTTTGCCCCGGCAGCCTTCCCCGGGCGACCCGGCAACCCGGCTCGATTTGCGGCGGCGGGGCGCGGTTGCTATACTCCCGAGCGCCCGGGAACCGGAGGGACCAAATGGGGAACTTTCCGAGGGAATCGCTGGATCGCCTTGTCCACTTCAGGCGCGAGATGGAGAAGATCCTCCGCGAGTTCTTCGAGGCGGCCGGCGAGGACGTCCCCGGCGGGTACTCGGCCAACATCACGGCCGACGTGTTCGAGACCGAGGGCGAGATCAAGATCCAGGCCGAGATGCCCGGGTTCGCGAACGGGGACATCCGGATCGAGTTCGAACGCGACGCGGTCGTGATAGAAGGGTCCAAACGCGAAGAGCAGCCCGGAGGGAAGGTGAACTACGTGTGCATGGAGCGGGCCTACGGCCAGTTCAGGCGGCTGATCGAGCTGCCAGCCCCGTGCGACACGAGGCGCGCCGAGGCGAGATACGCAAAGGGGATCCTCATGATCACCATTCCCCGCGTCAAAGAGCGCCGCGGCCAGAGGCAGGAAGTCAAGATCGCGTGGGAGGAACAGGAGTAGTCATGCCCGAACCGAACCCCGGCGAGCTTCTCAACATCCCCGAACTGCTCCCCATCATTCCGGTGCGCGACATCGTCGTGTTCCCGTTCATGATGATCCCACTCTTTGTCACGCGGGATCTTTCGAGCCACGCGGTCGACGAGGCCCTCGCCGCGGACCGCCTGGTCCTGATGCTCGCCCAGAAACAGCAGGACGAGGACACGCCGGGCAAGGAAGGAATGTACCTGACCGGCACGGTGGGGATGATCCTGCGCATGCGCAAGATGCCCGACGGGCGCACGAAGATTCTCGTCCAGGGGCTCGTCAAGGCGCGCGTCACCGAGTTTGTGCAGGAGTCGCCGTGCTTCAAGGCCCGCGTCACCCTGATCCGCGAGGTTCCCGTTTCGGAGATCTCGACCGAGACCGAGGCGATACTGCGTTCGGTCCGCAACAACATCGCCAAGCTCCAGGAATACGGCAAGAACATACCGCAGGAAATCTCGTCTGTCATCCAGACGCTCACCGACCCGGGACGCCTAGCCGACCTGGTGATGTCCAACCTGGGCGCCAAGGTGGCCGACTCCGAGGACATTCTCGAGGAACCGGACCCGGTGCGGCGGCTCCGGAAGGTAAACGAGTTCCTGGTCCGGGAGCTCGAGATCTACTCGGTCCAGCTTCGCATCCAGGGGCAGGTCAAGCAGGAGATCGACAAGTCCCAGCGCGAGTACTATCTGCGCGAGCAGATGCGGGCCATCCAGCACGAACTTGGGCTCAAGAATGAAAACGAGGACTTAGATGAGCTTCACGAGCGCCTCAAGGCGGCCGCCCTTCCGAAGGAGGCTTCCGACGAGGCGGAGCGACAGTTCAGGCGCTTGCACGGCATGCACTCGGACTCCGCCGAAGCCACGGTGACGCGCACCTACCTCGAGTGGCTGGCCGACCTGCCGTGGTCCAAATCCTCCGAGGACGTCCTGGACCTCAAGAAGGCCCACAAGATCCTCGACGAGGACCACTACGACCTCGCGCGGGTCAAAGAGCGCATACTCGAGTTCCTGGGCGTGCGCCAGCTCAAAAAGGATCACAAGGGGCCGCTTTTGTGCTTCGTCGGGCCGCCGGGCGTCGGGAAGACCAGCCTCGGGCGCTCGATCGCGAGGTGCATGGGGCGGCAGTTCGCGCGCATCTCGCTCGGGGGCGTCCGCGACGAGGCCGAGATCCGCGGGCACAGGCGCACGTACGTCGGTGCAATGCCGGGGCGGATCGTCCAGAGTCTCAAGCAGGCCGGGACCAACAACCCCGTCTTCATGCTCGACGAGGTCGACAAGCTCGGCGCCGACTACCGCGGCGACCCGAGCGCCGCCCTGCTCGAGGTCCTGGACCCAGAGCAGAACTACTCGTTCACCGATCACTATTTGAACGTCGCCTTCGATCTCTCGAAGGTCATGTTCATAGCCACCGCGAATCACTCGGACCCCATACCGGCGCCGCTCAAGGATCGCATGGAGATCATACACCTCCCGGGCTACACCGAGGAGGAGAAGGTCGCCATCGCGTTTCGGCACCTCATCCCGCGGCAGACATCCGAAAACGGGGTTGGCGACCCCCACATCAAGTTCCTCCGGTCCGCGGTCCAGGGGATGGTCAGGCGGTACACGCGCGAGGCGGGGCTTCGGAACCTCGAGCGCGAGATTGCGTCGATCTGCCGCAAGACGGCGAGGGCGGTCGTCGAAGGCAGGAAGGACCGGACGACGGTGCGATCGAACAACCTCGCCCGTTTCCTGGGCCCGCCCAAGTACCTTGCCGAGGAGGAGCTCACCGAGCACACGGTCGGGCTGGCCACCGGGCTCGCGTGGACCCAGTACGGCGGAGAGATACTGCACGTCGAGTCCACGTCAATGAAGGGTCGCCCGGTGCTCACTCTCACCGGTCACCTGGGCGAGGTCATGAAGGAGTCCGCGCACGCGGCGCTCTCGTACACGCGCACGCACGCCAGGAGCTACGGGATCGACGAGCGGTCGTTCTCGGATCGCGAGATCCACATCCACGTCCCGGCGGGAGCCATCCCAAAGGACGGCCCATCCGCGGGCGTGGCGATGGTCACCTCGCTCGTGTCGCTACTCACGCAGACACCGGCGCGCCGCGACGTTGCGATAACCGGGGAGATCACGCTGCGCGGCCGCGTCCTTCCGGTCGGAGGCATCAAGGAAAAACTCCTCGCCGCCACGCGCGCGGGGATCTTCAGCATCGTCATTCCGGAGCAGAACGAAAAGGACCTGGTCGAGATTGACAAAAAGCTCCTCTCGAAGATGAAGATCGTCCTGGCGCGCGACGTAAACGACGTGATCGCGGCGACGCTCCTGGGCGGGCTGCCCAAGACGGGGAAAGGGCGCAAGACGAGGGGCGCAAGGCGCAAGGCGAAAAAGCACTGACCCCATCCCATGAAGACCCTCAAACCGAAATCCCTGTTCACGGTGCTCACGGTCATTTCCGTGGCAATAGCAGCCTGTTCGGGCGACGGCTCCGTGGGCGCCGATGGCGGCGCGGCGACGGGACCGTGCCGGGGGGTTTCTTGCTCGGGCGTCGGAGTGTGCGACGACAGCTCGGGCCGCGCGGTCTGCATCTGCTCCGAGGGCTACCATCCCGACGGCCTCCTGAACTGCGTGGCCGACGCCGATCCCTGCTCAAGCGTCAAGTGCGACGAGTGGAAACAATGCGTGAACGGGGCGTGTCTCCTTTCGGCCGGGCGCTGCGACACCGCAGCCGACTGTACCGGGGACGCCCCCTGCGGGGAGGACCACACCTGCCAGGCATACGACCCGTGCCGGGGCATCGTCTGCTCGGGCCACGGGAAGTGCGAGGCGGCGGGGTACGGCTACGCCTCGCAGATCGTCTGCCGGTGCGACGACGGTTACCACGCCGAGGGGCTCGCGTGCGTCGAGGACGCGACCGGTCCGTGCAAGGATGTCGTCTGCTACGAGTGGGAGGAGTGCTCCGACGGGATCTGCGTTTTTAAAGACGGCCGGTGCGAGGCCGAAATGGACTGCGCGGACCCCGATCTGTGCGACCTGGGGACCCATACGTGCGTCTCCGACCCCTGCACGGGCGTCGAGTGCGAAGAATGGAAGGAGTGCGAGGCGGGCGGGTGCGTCCTCAGCAACGACCGGTGCGAGGCGGACTCGGCCTGCCAAAGCCCCGAAGTCTGCGACACGGTGGCCCACTTGTGCGTAGCCGACCCCTGCGTGTCGGTCGTCTGCGGAAACGGCGGCGTCTGCGCCGTCTCGAACGCTTTGGCGATCTGCCTGTGCCCGCACGCGTTCAAGCCCGAGGGCCAAAAATGCGTTCCCGACGACAGCCTGCCGTCCACGAACGAGGCCGGCGGATGGTGCGGGATTCAATGGCCCGACAAGGCACACCCGATTCGCGCCGTCGTGGGCGACCCGCCGGTCACGGTCTACGGGCAGATCTACATCAGGGGAACCACCGAAACCCACCTGGACCGGCCCAACTTCAGGGCCGCGCTCGGGTACACCGCCGAGCCGATCTCGTACCCGGTCCCGTACCACAAGATCACCTGGGTCCCGGCGGTCTACAACAACCAGTGCACGACCTGCGGGAACAACGAGGAGTACATGGCCGACTTCCCGACCGATGAGGCGGGGTCGTTCAACTACGTGTTTAGGTTCTCGACAAACTCTGGCGCAAGCTTCTGGTACTGCGACGCCACGCCGAACTTCATCGCCTCGGCGCAGAACACCCCGGGCAAGGCGACCATCACCGAGCCGTTCGCCTCGCCGCTTCTGCTCGAAGGCCCGCCGGCCGTGACCGCCGACGGCTACAGTTTCGCCGTGCTCTACACCGGGACGACCCCCCTCGACCTCGCCAAAAGCTCCATCTCGCTCGGCGGCGCGGACGTTTCGCAGGGCGTTCCATATGACGCGGTGGCGCAGAGGTTCTCGGTCTCGGCGACCGGCGTCGCGCCCGGCAAGTACTCGTATCTTTTCAAGGTCAAGGACACCTCCGGGAAGACCCTTCCGTACCTTTTCGTCCCGCTCTGGGTCGAGGCGCAAGAGTTTTCCTGGCAGGACGCATTCCTTTACCAGGTGATGAACGACAGGTTCCTCGACGGGGACGCCAAAAACAACGCCCCGACGGCGGGCGTGGACACCGACCGGAACTGGCAGGGAGGGGATTTCGCGGGGATCGCCCAAAAGATCGACGCGGGGTACTTCGACGCACTCGGCGTAAACGCCCTCTGGCTGAGCAACCCGGTGACGAACACACAGAAGAGCGGCAAGGGGATGAACGACGACTTCCAGTACAGCGCCTATCACTCGTACTGGCCGATCGCCACCGGCTGGACCGACACAAACCGCCTGGCCGGCATCACGACGCCCATCGAGCCGCACTTCGGGACCGAATCCGAACTCAAGGCCGTCGTCAGGAAGGCCCACGCAAAAGGTATCCGCGTGCTGGTGGATTTCGTCGGGAACCACGTCCACACCGACTCGCCGCTCTGGACACAGCACAAGGCCGACGGCTGGTTCAACACGCCCGACAACCCGTACGTTTGCGGCTGGGACCGGCCAATCGAGTGCTGGTTCACGCCGTACCTTCCGGACTTCGACTACACGAACGAAGACGCCCTTCAGATGGTGATGGTCCACGCTGTCTGGCTTGTTCAGGAGTTCGACATCGACGGCTTCAGGCTTGACGCAGTAAAACACATGGTGATGGATTTCACGACGACGCTTCGGCGGCGGCTCAAGGGCGAAGTCTCGACGACGGGGCTTCAGTTCTACATGGTCGGCGAGACGTTTGATGGCGACCGCGGGAAGATCGCCGAGTACGTCGGGGCCGACAAGCTCGACGGCCAGTTCGACTTCCCGCTGTATTTCAATCTGCGGGACGCGATCCTTTCGCAGTCCCAGGGGCTTGACGGCCTCAAGGGCTTCGTGGAGGGCAACGACGGCTGGTATCAGGGCCGCTGGTCCGGGGCGCTGATGTCGAATTTCATGGGGAACCACGACGTAAAAAGGGCGCTCACGTTCGCCGGCGGCGACTACGCGCGCATCCGCATGGCCCAGACGTTCCTTCTGACCTCGCCGGCCATTCCCCTCATCTACCAGGGCGACGACATCGGCATGGAGGGCGGTGACGACCCGTACAACAGGAAAATGATGGAGTTTTCGGGACTCGATGCGGGTCAGGCCGAGACCCTTTCGCATCTCCAAAGGCTCGGGACCTACAGGAAAAAGAGCCGCGCACTCCGTTACGGAACGCGCACGACGCTCGAGTCGGGCGCAACCATATGGGCCTACCGGATGAAGGACGGCGCGGACGAGGTCATCGTCATATTGAACCGCGGCGGACAGATGTCAAAAACCTATTCGACCCCGCTTTCGGGGACCCTTGCGGACATCGTGTCGGGCAACCCGGTGGCGGTCTCGAACGGACAAGTCACCGTGACGGTTCCGGCGATGGGCACGGCCGTGGTCGGGGCGCCTTAGAACCAACCGCCTTCCATGAGCAGAGTGGAGTCCGAAGTCTGGAGCCGCGCCGGAAGCCCGCCGCGGGCGACACATCGTCCTGCCAATCTCCCCGCCGGCGACAGCGGAGGCGTTGGCCAGACTCCAAGCCGGCAAGAGGTATGTGTCAACTGACAGTGTCTGATGACTCCAATTCTCTCCCACTCTCGCCGCAGACAAGTTTTGAGAGAAGCGCATCCAGGTCTTGGACTACTTTCAGCGGGGGTGGAGCGCGAGAGATGTGGGGGAAGTTTTCAACATCGCCGAAAAAACCGCTTCGGAAGGCGCCGGGCGGACAGCCCTGCCGCTCGACCCGACGTAGTTGAAAACGCCGTTCTTGGGTATACTTCCGTTCAAGGATGTCTCACAACCGAAAAACGCGTGACGAAGAACCTGTCAGCAGCGTGCCAGCGTTCCTGCTCGCTTTGGTGGCGCTCATCGTTTCTGCCAACGTGTTCTTCGATCACCTTTCGGGTGCGGACCTCGTCCACCACCGATTGGTTCCGGAACTCGAACGCCGCTACGGCGCCAAGGTCGAAGATGAATTCGGCGGGCCCGACGCAGAGTACTGGTTGACGGAAGCCGGCCGTTCGATAGCCGAAGAGGGCCTCCTGCCGTCCATCAGGGCGCGGCTGCTCCGGCATGTTGCCAATTTCGACCTTGTCCACGTCGTTCGCGATGACCATCGCGCCGTTCTCCTCCTCGAATACACTCTTGCGCGTGCTGACGACCCCTCTGATTATGTCCAAAAAGACCTTCAACGGATCCATCACCATCGACACGGTAACGCTGTCAACGGCGCTGGGCTCATTGTGCCGCTCACCGGCGTCACCGCGGGCGACCTGGCGAGTGCGCTACGTCTTTCCAGCATGGCAGAGACCCTCCGGCTCATCCCGTTTCGGTTCAACTGGAGTTGGTTCGGTGCGGTGAGTGCGGCAGTGGGCCTGCTGTTCATAGGTTTTGGCTTGGTCGTACTGTGGGATGGACGCCGCCTCCCAGTGCAGAAGTCGGTTCAAAGAATTCGGCCCGTCCACGCTTACGTGTTGGCGTTCGGTTTGGCCGTTTTGGGCTTTGCATTGTCCAATGAGCGTCAAGATTTGGAGGCCCGGGTTTTCGCTCTCGGTGACATCCTTTCTGCGCGAGGTTTCGTGACGCAAACGACGTCCAGGTTCCTCGACGAGGAATCCTACGTTGACACGGTCGAGACGTTCCGGGGCCGGCAGTACGGCGAGCCGACGCCGGAATGGGCCGGGGAAGCGCTCAAACTGACGGAAGCTGTCCACCTGTACTACATGGACGGAGAAGTCTGGCTGGTGTTGGAGGCCGAGCCTCCCGATGAACCACCGGCGAGCGACTTTTTCTCCACACCCCAAGACGAGGAGCAATGGTCAGGGATCATTCACGAGCACGGCCCGAGCGGGAGTCGGGGGGAACGAAAACAAACGTGCGGTTTTGCGACGCTGCGCCTTGGCGCGCTGGATTCCGGCTTGACCGGCAAGTTGCTCAATCTGACAGCTTCGGAAGTCGGCCAAATTCAACCGGTGATCCACCAGTGGACACCGCTCTCCGTTGGCTTGATATTTGCCTCGATCGCGGTTGCGTTCGCCGCGTTCTGTGTTCAATGTGGCGGGAGGTTGTTGAGACTGGGTCGCAGGCCACGAAAGCCGGCGATGGAAGTTCCCGTGGCCGAGGAAGGGATTTCCGTAAGCGCAAATGCCGTGTCCGAAACAGCAGGGGCAACAGGCGTCGCTCGCGCTCTCGGTGCCGGCAAGCTGTCGAGGGTTCGGTCTTCACGAGCGCCGACCGACGGGTTCGAACAAGCACGGGACCTTTTCGCGAGGATCAACGCCCTCAACTTTGCGACCGTGCCGGAGACGACCGGCAACGCGCTGACGAATCACGGCGCGAGGTTGCTCAAACTCCTCGACGCCTTCGACGAGACCGGTGACGAAAAAGCATGCTACCGGCTCGAAGGCTACGTGCGAGAACACCGAATCGAAATTCAAGGACTGCTTCGCGGGTTGCCGGTGCCGAAGTCCTCGGTGGGCAGGGCAGATCCCGCGCCGGTCGACGGGGACGCCGAGGCGCCGGCGGCTTTTGATCATGAAACCGCTGTCTCCGATTTCGCGAACACGATTGCACCCGTTCTCCCCGACCCGCCCACCCGCGACCAACCGGACGCCCATCTCGTAGCGACGGTGTTGTACTTCGGGTTCATCTTGCGGGGGAAAGTGAACCGGAACTACCATCAACTCGAGACCTACCGATCACTCGTGGCCGGCAAACGCCGACCCGACGGCGCCGTGTACGACGGGATCGAAGTCGAAGCCGCGATCCGATGGCTTCTCCGGCACGAGGTGCTCGCGAACTACCAAAAAGTCGGAGGCCTTACGCCGTACCTCGATCTTGACGAAACCCGTTTCCCCGAGGACAACTGGCGCCGCCAACTCGTCCGCGAGGCAAAGCGGATTCATCAACTCCTTCCCAGGCCAACCGCCAGGTTATGATGAGCAACCGCGCCCGCCTCGTCCTCTTGCTCCCTCGGTTGCAGCAAACGACGCCAACCCACCACGCGCACCCTCGGCACCCACCCTTGCCGAAGGGACACCGTAGTTGCGTGGCCCCTAAACATCACCCTCCTATCTCGTACCGGATCGGTTCAAGCAGAAAACTCCAGTGCGAGTCGTTGAACCCCAAAAGCTCGGCCGAGAGGTTCTCGTCAGCATCCATGAACCGCGGGAACGCGAGCCACCGATGCCCGAGCTGGTGCGCGAGCACCCGGAGCTTCTCGTCCCGGTTGAAGTACCCGCCCGAGATCGAGCCGAGGTCGATGTAGCCCTGGAGCCGGCTGTTGCTCCCGAACGGGGCGGAGTAGTCAAACGTCTCCCAGCCGATCCCCTTCTCGCGGTTGCGCACCGGCGTGTAGAACCCGTCCGAGGGCGCACCGCCCTCGGTCATCTCGAACGCGAAGTTGGTCATCACGACGAGGAAGTCGAACTGGTCGAGGTGGCCGGTACCATAGAAGCCCTGCGAGAGGATCTGCCGCACCTCGTCGTTGCGCATCCCGGGCGAAAGCTCGGTGTCGTAGCTGTATCCCCACCGTGCCTCAAACGGCACGACCGCAATGCTCCCCGCATCCTCCGCGTGCGCCACCCCCGGCGCGAGAAGCACAAGCCCAACGAACGCCGCGACCACGACTCCGGCAATCCAAGTTTTCATGGCGTTGCCCATCCGTTTCCATCCCCCCGCCCCGAACCACGCCTCACAGCAACCTGTTTCTCTCAACTCCGTCCCACCGAGCACCGTTCACGCGCACGACCTATGTGTTGAATGACGGCGTCTGTCACCCAGCGCCCGTCGCTCTCCGGCACCGAATCGGCGGTTTCTATTTGGTTTTTTCGACAATAGCTTTCGCCTTGTTCACAATGTCTCCGTTCGAATGATCCAAGTAGCGTGATGCCGCCTCGGCTAGCTTGGCCTTGATCGTTTGTTTGACCGCTCTTCCTGCGTAGCAGTTCAGAAGATCGAGATATCCCTTGGTGGCGTTTTCGGTCTTCAGTCGCTCGCCCAACTGTACGTAACTCTCTGCGGCCGCAACATCACATTGCTCCGCCAGCCGAACAAGCGAATACGAGACGAATCTTTCATCGCCTTCATCGATCAACCTTCGGTTGATCTCCGCCAGCCTCAGGGTATCGTATCGTTTCAACCCGTTGTGTCCCCGCGCTCACGGTCACTCTTCCCAAGCGCGTCGGGTCCTCGGCGTAGAACAGGAAGTCGTTGTACCCGTTCGGGTCGCCCGCGAAGAACTCCACGCCGACGTCGTCGATCATGTCCGCGGGGACGCCGGAGGTCTCGAGGGTGTACGACACGTCGACGTTTTGCGTCAGCACGTTGTTCCGGTCGACGTTCAGGCGCAGGTACGGGCCGGTCGCCTGAAGGTCGAGTTTCACCCCGTAGTGCTCAAGCTTCTTGTCGTCCTTGAGCTTGGGGCACTGCGGGTCGTAGCCGGGGTCGGTTGGCGGCGGGCAGCTTGTCGGGTTGTACACCTTCCACTTGTTCATGCCCGCACCAGGCCCCAGCTTGTACTTGTACGACTTGTGCTGGCAGTACGCCGGCACCGTCGAGCCTTCGGGGATCGGCGCAGGGCACGGCCCGGGGGGCGGTCCCGGATCGCACGGCGGACACTCGTCAGCCGCCTCCGCGTGCCCTCCCCCGGCCTCCGGCATCACGTTGGCTGCCAGGCCTGCAACCGGCGCCGCACCAGGCATCGCAAATGACCCCATCGCCACCATCATCCGGCAAGCCATCCTCCTCGTGCACGGCGCCGTCGGCCCCGTGTTCCCGTTCTCCCAGTCCTCGGGGTCGTCCTGGTCCTCGTAGGGATTGTCCCCCAAAATCGGGTCCCGGCTCGGGTCCGACGGCTGTCTCTCGACCACAAGCTGCAGCCCGCCCGTCGAGAAAATGAAGTCTCTTGAGCCGCCGTCTTTGAAGTACTTCACGTACTCGTCGGCCTTCCCCACGTTGCTCTTCCCGTCCGCGTTCGGGTACTCCGAGTTCAATATCCAGTTCTCGAAGTCCTCGCAGTAGAACCTGAACCAGTTGTACTGCGGCTCGAACCTCCAGTGCGGCTCGGGTACAAAGGCAACGTCCTTGGGTAGCTCCAGCGGAACAGGACCTATGCTGCCTTGAACAGCCTGATGGGCCGCCATGAAGTTGTATGTCCAGTCGTTCATGTTCCCCACAAGCGGCGTCGCCGCCGCCATTCCCTGCATGTTCGTCTTCACCGCCAGATACGACCCCTGCCCGCACGGGAACGGGTTGTTGGTGACACCACTATGGCGAATCGACTCCCGTCGCCTGCGCGCGTGATGTGCGGCGAATCGCGTTGTTGCTCCTTCGTTACATACCTTCCAGGTATGCGCCCTCGTCGCGCCTCGCGCTTCTTGCCCCTCCCGCGGCATGCTCGGTCCGCGATCCGTCACAGTGGTGTTCGCGTCCAGGCCGAGGATGGGCATGCTGCAATCGACCGTCGTGAACGCCCCCGGCACGAAACAGATCGTTGGGGGGTAGTTCCCAATTTCATCCGGCGAACCGCAACGCGGCGGCGTGACGACGTGGCAGTTGTGCGCCCCATCGTCGTTGTTCCAGCGCGTTCTAAAGTATCCCGGTTCCGGTTCCCCGATGGAAAAGACAATTTCTCTACGGCGTCAAACAACGGTTGCCGGACCCCACGTCCAGCCTCCGACGACCAGAAGTGTAGGCGTGTCGGCCCCCTCGCGTCAAGCTCGTGGCTCGAGCACTGGCTCGGGTCATGCCGTTGCCGAGCTTCGGGCGGATGCCCTCCTGTACATCCGGCGGCTCACCTCGTATAGGCGCACGAGCTTCCGATCGATCACGCTCATCGAGGACGTTTCGGTTTCGCACGAGCATCGCCACCTCCTGTGAGGGGACGTTTTCCCTTTGCAGTCAAAGGGGACATAATCGCGTTGCCTAGACATCGCGCCGGAAGGTTGTTGTTCGGGCAGACGCGACGTGTTACGATCGTTTTGGGTGATTGGCGATGACGAACAGAAAAGGAACCCTGGCGGAGAGGCTCGGGACCACCGTGCATGAATCGCCTCTGCGCTGGAAGCTGCGCAGTCTGCTCGACGAGTTTCCCTCGGAAACGGCCGGATGCCTCGAAGATTGGCTGATCGACGCCGCCAACGTCCGCGGCGCGCACGTGGTGGTCCGGCCCGTTCCGCCACCCGAAGGTTTCAGCGGCCCGCCCGAAACGCGCCTGGGCAATGAGGAGCTCGTTGTGGCCATCTGCCAGCCGCATTGTCTGGATCGGCCGCAGATGCTTCGGCTTGCCGGGCAGTTGATTTCGCGCGGGGCGGTCGAACCCGGCCGGCTGGCGTTGACTGCGCGACGCGAGCGCACCGGCGGGGTGCTCGCGGCCCTGGCGGAAACTGCGTTGCGCGTCGAGCCCGATCACCCGACCTGGCGCGCGTTGCGCGAAGCCTTCGCAGGGGAGCCGCCGCTCAAAGACGTCCTTTTGCACTGGACCCGGCTCGCCGAACCCGTACCGTCGGCCGGCGCCCCGAACGCACGTTTCTGGAAACTGGCGGCATGACCAACGCCGAACGAATTCTTGCGGCCCTGGATGGACGGTTGAACACGAAGGTGGAACTCACCTTGTACGGCAGGGCCGCGATGTTGTTGGGGTTCGCGAACCCGCAGCCGGAGTACGCGTTGAGTCACGACGTTGACGCCGTCTTGTGGTTGGGACAGGCCGAGGAACTGGCGCGAGCCACGAATTTCTGGGAAGCCGTCGAGAAGACGAACGAGGAGTTGGCCCCGCGAGGCATGTACGTCAGTCATTTCTTTGCCGAAGACCAGGTCATCCTTCGTCCCTCATGGTGTGAACACCGTCAGCCGATCGGCGGCGACTGGCGAAGGTTGTCTCTTTTCCGGCTCGGCGATCTGGATCTGCTGCTCAGCAAACTCATGCGGGACGACCCAATTGACAGACAGGACGCGTTGTTCATCGTCGCGCGGGCGGGTCTTGGGCGCGCCGCCATCGAGGAGGCTTTGAGGCAGGCGCGGGTCCCGGGTATTCCGGAATTGCACGAGCAGTTCTCCATCGCTTCCCGTCGCCTGTTGGAGGCCATGTGAAACATCGCCCCCGTGTGCGGGTCATCCGAGCAAACCCGATGGAATCCAAATACGATTTCCTTATTTGGCACATGGCACCGCCTCTTGACCGTTCCCCCTGTCCCGTCACCGTTCATGAATGACCATATGTGGTCGGGTAGGACGATGGCGCGGACCGGGCTTCTAATGATGCCGACGTTTCCATCGTCCTCCCTAAAATTCCGTACGGCGGATTTTCTCCAGTACGGCTTCAAGGCTGGCCTGTCAGGCGATGCCTGCCCGCGTTGCGCTCCGGTTAAGCCTGCTCCCGGCGTTCCCTTCGCCAA
>JACRCP010000250.1 GCA_016218965.1 Deltaproteobacteria bacterium
AAACCGCCAATTCGATTAGACTTGCCCGATAACCCCCGCAGGAACCAGTCTCGCAGAACCGAGTCCCGGACCCCATGCCGCCCTCCCAACCGTTCTGCCATCGTCTGGCGCTGTTACAATAACCCAGTCGCCACAAATTCTCAAACAGCGATTTTCGGGTCCGCTCCGATGACTGTGCCCGTGCGCAGGATGCCGGCGATGTTGACGATGCGCGGAGGGCATCGAGCCCGCGAAGCCGATCCAGGGAATACTCGATCTGCATCACCAAAGCCCTTGAATCACACCCCCGACGGGCGTGGTTTTGCCGGCGGGCGCAGGCGGATTCACTCCGCCGGAGCCCGCGGGGGGTCCGGCTCGTGCTTCGCAGCGACCCGTCCGTTCTCCGTAGTATACATTCTACGTAGTACTACGAAGTATGAACTACGAAGGATGAATTCTCCGTAGCAGTGGGACTGCCACTGCGAAGGGTGAAAGCGCTGCTCTCTGCGCTGCGTAGCATAGCGCTACGCTATGCAGAGCGGGGTCGCAGAGTAGCAGGGGGAAGTTCGCGTAGCGACCCCCGGCAAAATCGGGTACGTGACTCCTCCGTGGGGGAAGAGAAGGACGCGGGCGTTTCGCGGGGCGCGGGCGGCGGCGGCGGCGATCATCGCTTGGGGGTCGGGAAACTGCCTGAACACGCCCATGCGCTTCCCGAGGTCGGGCGGGAGGTTGGGCGAATGGATGAAGATCTCGATTTTCCGGGCCACCTGCAGCGAGAAGTGCGCCAAGAACCTCTCTTCGACGCCCGCGCCCTTCTTGACCTTGTCGACGAACCACAGCAGCCGGTCCCGCCCGAGCACCCGAAGCACCGTGCGGAGCACGCCGTGGGGAAGGCTTTTGGGCGGGACGGCCACGTCGCCCACGCCGTTTTTGCACTCCAGAAACGCGACAACGGTCCCGCCTTCCTTCACGCAAGGTTCCACGTTGGCTATCGACTTCATCCCCTGCCGCAGATCCGCGTTCATCGGGTTCGAGAACGTGATGGCCACGTCGGCCTTTTCGGCGACGCGGCTCCCGTTCATCTCCTCCACCGCCTTGACACCCTCGCGGTGCGCGGCGACCGGGTCGCCGCAGACAAAGCGGCAGATCTCGAGCCGGTCGTTCATGAGGGCGTTCACGATGAAGATCCTTTTTTTGAGCATCCCGGCCGCCTCTTCGATGTCGAGGCGCATAGGGCTTTCGTGGACGCCAATGTAGTTGTACATCCCGGGCGACACGCCCTGCATGTGGTTCTGCGCAATCGTTTCCTCGTGGGCGAGGCCCGGGAGGATCATCTTGGACCCGCCGCCGAATCCCAGAAGCGGGTGCGGTTCGATGGCGCCCACGCAAAGGATGATGTCGGCCTCCGCAAGTCTCTTGTTGAGGATGACATCGGTGCCGCGGCTGGTCCTGCCGATCTCGGCCAGTTTGGACATGTTCTTGCAGTCGTGGTTTTCCCACCGGACGCCTTCGACGGCGTCTTTCCCCAGCTTCCCCTCGACCTCGGCCTGCGTCATGGGCCGGTGGATTCCCAGGGCGTTCAGGACCAGCAGGTCCTCTCTTCGCGCCCCGGAGGCGGCCAGCCAGCCCACGAGGTCGCCGAAGTACCGGTGAAGCGGTGCGGGACGCGTGATGTCATCGACCGCAAGGACGATCTTCTTCCCGTAGACGTCCTCGCGCGAGAGCGGCGTGCACCCGATCGGTTTGGCGAGGGCCGATCGGAGAGCGCCGCCCGGGTCCGCAAGACCCGCGGCGGGACGCGGTTTGACCTCGGCCGCGATCTCCCATCCGCCGGGAATCTCAAGCGACAGTTCCCCCCCGCAGAATCGGCTCGTCAACGATGTCGCCATGGAAGTCTCCTCCGTTCCATCAGTCCTCGATCGTCTTCGGCCGGTGTGCCGGGGAGGCGTTCTCGCAGCGCCATCGCGAAGAGCCCCGGCCCTTTCGACACGGGCGTCTCCGACCCTGCGGTCTCGAAGCGGTCCGCGTCGGTGAGGGCGCAGGACGGCGATCGGGACTTCAGGACGAACGCATCGATCGGTCCCGTGTTTTCCAGGAACCTCCGGGCGAACCGGACCATCCCGTCGGTCAGGTCCCTGCCGGAGGAGGGCTGGATGAGCCGGGTGGCGCCGTTGCGCAGGACGACTCGTATCGGGTCGCGCGGGACTCCGAGGCCGATTCCGACCTCGGGACACACGGGCACGAACTTCACAAACGGTTTCAGGCGCTCAACCAGCTCATCGGGGACCAGTGCCCCGTCAAAGCGGCAGGCCTGAAACCCCAGGCACGCGCTGACGACCACCACTGGCTTGCGCGGTTCCGCCATCGAATGGGCTTTACGGTTTCTTTTCGGGTTTGGCCGGCGCCTGCCGGTTGTCGGGGAGCTTGCGGCCGCGGTCACGTTCGGAGGCACGTTGCTCGCGCATGAAATCGCCTACACGTTCGAGGCTCGCGGTGTTTCGGAGCCAGCGCATCCGATCCACGGCGGGGTATCCGGCGATCGTCTCGTCGTCCCCCACGTCTCCGATGACCCCCGACTGGCCGACCACCTTCACACGGTTTCCGACGATGATGTGACCCGCGAACCCGGCCTGTCCGCCGATCTGCGCCCACTCGCCGATCTTCGTGCTGCCGGAAATGCCGGTCTGTGCGGCTATCACGGTGAACTCGCCAATCCGGACATTGTGGCCGACCTGGATCAGGTTGTCGAGCTTCACGCCGCGGCCAATCACCGTGTCGCCGACGGTCCCGCGGTCGATGGTGCAGTTGGCGCCGATCTCGACGTCCTCTTCGATGACGACGCGGCCGATCTGCGGCACCTTGTGGTGTCCCTGCGCGTCCGAGTTGAACCCGAAGCCGTCGGCGCCGATGACGGCGCCCGGATGGATGATGCACCTGTCGCCGATCTGGCAGCGCTCGCGGATGGTGACCGAGGCGTAGATCCGGCACTCCGCGCCGACCTTGGCCCGGTACCCGATGAACGCGTTGGGATAAACGATGGTATTCCTGCCGATGAACGTCTCGGCGTCGATGAAGGCGCCGGCCATGATCGCCGCGCCATCCTCTATCCGGGCCGTCGGCGCGATGTGCGCGCGGTTCGACACGCCCTTCGGGATGCGCTCCTCGGGTGTGAAGAGGTGCAGGACGACCGAGAACGCCTCGTACGGGTTTTTCGCGATTACGAGCGTCCGCCACTTGATCGACTTCGCGAACTCCTCCCCCGTGATGATCGCCGACGCGCGGGCGCGCGGGACCCATTTCATGTAGCGCTGGCGCGAGAGCACGGTGATCTCGCCGGGCCCGGCGGTTTCGATGGGGGCGACGCCGGTGATCTCGACCGCCGCGTCTCCCGACACGACTCCGCCGACCCTCCGTGCTATTTCGGCTAGCTTCATGTCAATCCCATCACGACCTGAGACGGGAGAACGGCGTTTCAGACCCGGCGTCTAACCGCAGAGGCCGCGGAGACCGCGGAGAAACAACCTCTGAATTGCCCGGCATCTCTGCGTCCTCTGCGCTCTCTGCGGTTCAATGCCCGCTGGCCTCCGTCCCTATTTCTTCTTGTCCTTCTTGCCGGAGTCGGACGTCGCCGAGCCGGCGGTGAACTTGGCGTTGTACTTGCGGATGAGGTCGTTGGTGAAATCCATGGAAGACGGCGCGTAGAGGATGCGCGACTCGTTTTTCTCGAAGATCATCGTGAGGCTTTCTTTTTGGGCGATCTCGGCGATGATCGCCTCCATCTTGTCGAAGATCTCCTTCGTCAAACCCATCTCCTTCTCGGAAAGCTCTTTCTGGAGCTTGCCGTAGAGCTGCTGGAGCTCCATGAATTTCTGCTGCAGCTCGCCCATGCGCTCGCGCTTGGCGGTGTCGTTGATGACGAGTTGTTGCTTGTCGAGGTCGTCCTTGAGCTTTTTGAGCTCGTCCTGCTTGCCGTCGAGTATCGACTGCTTTTCGTCGAAGTCCTTCTTGAGCTTGGCCTTGGCCTTTTTGCCCTCCTCGACCTCGTTTAGTGCCCGCTGCATGTCGATGAAGCCGAACTTGGCCTCGGCCTCGGCAACCGCGGCGAAAGCGGCGACAAATGCGACCGCGCACCCGGCGGCGAAGAGCGTCTTTTTCATTGCAAAAAGCTCCTTTTGGAATGCGTCCCCGAAACGGCCGGCAGTCTATACGCCGATGGTGGAGGTGTCAAATCCGGCGAACAGAGTTTCCAAGCGTGCAACCGGCATCGTGATGGGCGTATTCCCGTTTCGGACTGCGACGCCGCGCGATGGTCCCTATCTGACGCCCGCTTCCCGCGCCAGCGCGAGCATATCGTCAAGCATCTCCCGAAGCCTCGGGCACTTCGCGTACGCCTTCTGGGGATCGAGCTTGCCGAAAAGCTCCTTGCCGTTGGTGACCTTCTTGTATCCCCGGCCCGTCTTGGCCTTGTACAGCTTGTCCAGAAGCCTCGCCGGCGGAAGATCGAAGTCGACTTTTTCGGGCGTTGCCGCGGCCTTGCGAAGGGCCCCTGCGACAGTCGGTGGGAAAATGGACGTGTCGCTCAGCAACCAGGCTTCGGTCTCGTGGACGCCGAAAAACTGGCGGAACTTCTCGCAGGACACCTGCTGCTCAAGATGCTCCTTGGCCCAAGAGTACCTGGCATCGGCGGTCTTTCTGCCTTTCGGGTAGATCTTTGGCCCGAAAAGGTCGAGGAGCGCAATGACCGCGACGACGTCGGTGCCTTCCCTTTCGAGGTACATCCTGGCCTTCGTGGGCGCGTCCTTGACAAGCTGCGCCCAGCCGTCGAACCGAACGACCTTGATGCCGACGCGTCCGCCGAGCTTCGAATCGAGCCATCGCCTGAGGAAGTCCGGCAGGGCCTTCTTTTCGGTGTGGCCCTCGACGAAAAGGACGAACTTCATGTCATGTCCTCGAGTTCGCCGGACTTGAAGAGCGTACCGAGGGAATACTCCTTCAGCCAGTATTCGATCTCTTTGCCTTCGATCGTCTTGAGAACCGTTTCTCCATCCCGCCACTTGAGCACGGTGGTGACGGGCTTGACGTCGCCGAAGGCATCGAGGAACTGGGCCGAGTGGGTGGTGAAGATGATCTGTGCGCGATCGGAAGCGTCGGCAGCGTATTCGGCCACGACGGGCATCATCGACGGGTGGAGTCCGGTCTCAGGCTCGTCGATGGCAATGAGCGAAGGCGGTGCCGGGGATGCGAGAACGGTCAGCAGGAACAGGAAACGCAGAGTCCCGTCGGAAAGGTCCGCCGCCGACTGCTCGCGCCTGAGGCTCTTCCACCGAACCCTGAGCTGAATCCGTTGATCCGCGGCGGGCGGGAACAACAGTTCGTCATAGTCGTCACCGAAGGCGGCCCGCATCGCGGCATCGATGTCCTTCTTGAACTCCCGGTCGCCGGTGTAGAGCGTGTGCAACACGGAAACGAGGTTTCCCCCGTCGGGCTCAATCCGCTTCTCGCTGCGCGCCACAACCGGTCCCCTGACCGGCGAGTCGGCGAAGACGTTCACATCGTGGTACACGCGCCAGTCGGCCAACTTGGTCTGAAGAACCCAAGGCAACCCTTCGCCTCGAAGCGGTCTTCTGAACAGCGAGAGCGCCGTTTCTTCAGCCGAGGTCGACACGTCCTGTCCACGGAGCCGGTTTCCGATTGCGCCGCGGTCAGCAATCGAACGGTCTTGGCGTTCGAGGTACGAAAGAACTCCCGTTCTCCCTCTAGCTGTCACACGTTGGCCGACAAGTTCCTCATGACGGATCCTGTATAGGCTGGTCCTGCCGAGTCTCTGGAGATCAAATGCGTAAGAGTCCTTTCCGAACTCGATCTTCAGTGCGATCTCCCCGGCCTTCCCGTCCCAAACGAGCGGGTCGATCCCGCCGGACCGCTGGACCCACTTCCCCAACTCCCCCCGCGCCGAGGCCGAGATGAGGTCCAGACATCGAAGAACATTCGACTTCCCCGTCCCGTTCGGCCCGATGAGGACGTTCAGCCCGCCCGGCGCCCAAGTGACGTCCTTGAGCGACCGAAACCCCGAGATACGCAGACGATGTATTTTCACCGCAGGGCCTCCTCAATCCGTCCACCCCGAAACTACCTGCCGCATTCCGCGACGTCAAACCCAAACCCCGCGCCTGCCCGCCGCCAACGGCCCCCTCTATGTGACATGTGACGGTGTTTGACCCCTGCTGTCCACTTACGTGCCGAGTCGGTCGACGAATTCGCGGGGTGTGATGATCGGAACTCCATTGTACGTGCGCAGCGAAAGAAGGTGATGGTCGCCGCTGACGATGAAGTCGGCGTGACCCTATCACCGCCCTTTCCGGACGGCTTCGATCTCCGCCGCGATGTCCTGATCGGTGATGCCGCGTTTGGCGGCGATACCGCGCGCCGTTTCGAGCGCGGCGGCAAACCGATCCCGCCGCTCGCCGGCGTCCGCGAGTCCGCTCTTGACAAACCGCACGTACGACAACACGTCGGCCTGTCTCGCCTCAGGCAGCGTCTCAAGCTCCCGAATGAGGGCTTCTTTGATGCTCATGGCCTTCACCTCCCGCGAACGCGCAACACATTGCAGCCCCAACGCCGCAATCCGCAACCCTCTATGTGACATGTGACGGTGTTTGACCCCCACGCCCCCTTCACAGCCGATCCAAGATGTCGTGGGTCCCGACCCGATAGAGCAGATAGGTGTCCTCCAAGACCTCCAGGACGATCCGATACTTCCTGGTGACGCGCACTTCCCAGTACTTCGCAGTGCCCTGCATCCTCTTGAAGTGGAGGGAAGGGTGTCGGGGGTTGCTGAGAAGTTGCTCAAGTTGCCGATCAACGGCGTCTTGGATGGGTCGGGGAAGATGTTGGTAGTCACGGTGGAATCGCTCCGCGAAACAGAGCTTCACGAGCACTTCCCGCGCAGCGCGGCCGTTGCCTCGGCCGCGGTCGCAAACGGACCATGCACGCGACTGGCCGCCACATCTTCTTCGGCCTCGCGCATCCCGGCCTGCCAATCCTCGGTCCAGAAGTACCGCTGATCTTTGGGGAACCGGCCCACTGGAACCAAGACCACAACCTTGCCGGAGACCACGACGTCGAGTTTGGTGCCCTTGCGCAAGCGAAGTCGGCGAGCGACCCGCTCGGGGAGCCGAAGCTCATGATGAGTGCCAAGTTTGACAGCGGACTGCATTTTGTTCACCTCCTTGGGAATCGTCCGGTTGATCACGTTGTCTTCCTCCAAATGAAAGAACCAAAAGTAGTGTAGCAAACGCGGCGCGCGCTGGCAAATGGCGCGAGTGATCGTGCGCGGCACCGCAGTGCTCGATGCGAGGGTCATCGCGCAGGAGATGGCGCCGACCTACGAGGCGGGCGACCTATAGAGCAGGTACGTGTCGCCCAGTGTTTCGAGGCAGACCATATTGAATCTTGAATGCCTAAAAGCATCCATCACTAACCTGAATTTTCACAAGGTTCAGTTCCGATAACTTTTAGGGGCCGCCGGAGGGGGTTCTGCTGGCTGTCTTAAGGTGTATCTTGCTCGTTTTTGACCCCCATTTTCGTCTTCAAGGTCGCGCGCACAGGTCTCCGCCCAATCGAGAAGACGGGATCGTCACCGGCTCCCGAGGGGACGACGATCAGTCGGTCCCCGAGATCCCGGACCTCGACCTCCCTGGCGCCCTTGAGCATGGTGCGCGGAATCAACACGCCGTTTTTTTTGACGACAGCCCTCATGACAGATTCTCCCTCCTGCCCGCCAGAACGCCCCCCTGGTGCCACCATCGAGAATACTCCCCCGCCGGAATCCGGTCAAACACGACACGGCCCTCGCGGCCCCCCGCCCCCGCGTCTTCGCTTCGACCAACCGCGGCCCTCTATGTGACATATGACGGTGTTTGACCCCCATTCCTCTCCATTCCTCTCAGAATCCAAAATCAAGAGAGTCGTAGTCAATCCTCCAAGCCGTCAAACAGCTTCAACCCGCCGAATGAACAAGCTATCGAGACCCATCAATGTCTGGCAGTATTGCGAAAATCCGGACCCTCGCAGCAGGTGCCGGGCGGTGGAGTGCCCGGTTTCAGCGCAAGTTCTGGATTGCGCCCAGCTTTTTGGTCGTAGAGAGATTTACACCTCTCGGACAGCCAAATATCGCTCCGTCCTGTCTGAGGGTCCTGGTAGCGTTTTAAGCTGCTTGAATTGCAATCCTTACATTCCTTCATTGTTACCTCCTAAGTTTACGACTGGTTACGACCCCGACCGGACGCATCTCACATTGTAAATCAAGTTCTCAAGTACCGAATCAACTCGCCCTGTGGTGAAATCAATGGCCCACACTTTTGATCCAACGGTGTACTCGGTCGCCGAGACGGTTACGGCGCACGAACCATTGAGGACTACCGGCCAGTAACACCCGCTGTCAGGCCCCAACCCCGGAGTACAACCGTCACATGAAGAAGTCCGGCAGGAGCCCGTGGAACAGGCATCCGTCACACCGCACGCGCCTCCAGCGGCTGATGATGGACATCCCTGAACAAGCAATCTCAATTCGCTGATGGTTGGCATTCTCCATCCGCCGCCAAGCCCGGTGCAGTAGTTCCCCGCCGCAGTCCAGTCCATCGCGATCCCTGCCGGGGACGCCTTCCAAGTCAAGTCCGTGGTCGGGTCGTACCAGTCGAATCCATTGCCCTTGGCACATCGGAATCCGTGGCTTGTGTATCCTACATACTTCGCTGCAAACGCTCGTGTGGAAGCACGAAGGCCGTCGGTGGTCAGTGTGGAATATCCGCCTCCACGACCTACGATGTATTGGCCTGACGCTGGCCCGGTCGGGTCTTGTACTGGGGAATTCTGATAGTAGTTCTCATCGTACCAATCGTTGACCCACTCTAGGACATTGCCGACCATGTCCTCGACACCATAGGGACTCCCACCCTTGGGTTTGCTTCCCACGGGGGCCGTACCAGGTGCCCCACAGCCATTCACTCGAATCACCGCGTGTTCACAGTCGAGGGGGGTGCTTCCCCACGGGTACTTCCTTCCGTCTGTTCCCCTTGCGGCTTTCTCCCACTCAGCTTCTGTCGGGAGCCTTGCGCCAACCCATCTGCAGTAGGTATCCGCCTGCGTCCAGTTCACGCAGTTTATGGGGTAGTTCTCATTGCCCGCTACCCCAAAGTTGCAAAGGTTTGTCGTGCCCGCCGCTGTGCAGACCCCGTTATCAACGCACGAAATGTAGTCGCCCGTCTTCACCTCGTACTTGTCGATGGCGAACGTCGAGAGCGTGACCTTGTGGTAGGGACTCTCGTTCGGCTGGCACTCAGTGTCCGCCGACGAGTTGCACCCCATCCAGAAGTCTCCTGCGGGGATCTCGACCATCTGTGTCGTAGGGCAATTGGGGTAGCAGGGAGCGGCGGCACAACGGAACCCGACAGTGCTCCACCAACCCTTCGGGAGATCTTTTCGAAATGACGAGCGCAGGTAGAACGTGCCGCCGCCGTACCACGACCCACCTCGAACTACCCAGGAAGTGCCGGTCGGAGCAACCCACGCGCTCCCGTCAGTGGGAGCACCAGTGTAGGTGTCGTGATACCAGTCTTCTACCCATTCCCATACGTTCCCGATCATGTCCTCAGCTCCGTATGGGCTGACACCATCCGGCTTGCTCCCTACGGGTGCCGTCCCCGAGATGCCACAAGTTGTATCGCTCGCCGCGTGGTCACAGTCGAGTGATGTGTTGCCCCATGGGTACTTCCTTCCGTCGGTTCCCCGAGCCGCCTTCTCCCACTCAGCCTCAGTCGGCAACCGTTTCCCAGCCCACGCGCAGTAAGCCTTTGCTTGATCCCAACCAACGCCGTTGATTGGGTGGCTTTCCTTGCCCGTAGCGTTGTAGTTGTAGTCGCCACCGGTGTACGCCGCCGTGCACACTCCCGCCGTCACACACGCCTTGTACTCCGACGCTGTCACTTCGTACTTGTCGATCTTGAAGGCGGGCACCACTACCTGATGATACGGATCCTCGGTACCCTGATAACACTCGTTGTCCACTGCGATGTTACAGCCCATCATGAATGGTCCGGCGGGGACGTCGCACATGTCGCCGCCCTTGCCAGTTAGCGAGGGGCCGCAGTTGAAGACGATGCCGGTGTCGACTGCTCCGACATCACTGCCGTTATCCGGCAGACCGGCATCAGCGGCATCGGGAGCACTTGCAACGTCGGTGGCGCCGCCATCGCTGCGTGGCTCCCCTACGTCCGTCGCAACACCTCCATCGCTTCGCACGGACTTCGCGCACACGTTCCCTTCTGCACAGGTCAGGCCGGGGAGGCAGGTTTTGTTTTCGAAACAGCGCTGGCCTTCGCCGCCGTATTCTGGCAGCGCGCAGGCGGCCGGCGACAGGAACAAGAAGATCAACGGGGCGCGGGGTTTCATTTCACCAACCCCCTGTGACGGCGAGACCGACGGACCCTTCGGCTATCTGCGGCGCCAGCGTGGCGCGGGGTGGATTCGATCCTGGGTCAAGAAGCCACAGCGTCACGCCTGCGCCGGCGAGAACGGCGCCTGCGACCGTCGTGCCGATGGCGGTCGCTTTGTACGTTTCGAAGTCGTCCTTGCTCCCCAACGGGTCCTTGCCGGTCTTGTACGCGTCGCCGGCGCCTTTTGTGAGGATGGCAAAGATGCCGCCTGTTGCGACCAGCGCGGCGCCGGTCCAGACGCCTACGTGACCCCACAACTTGTACGGATTCATCGGCGACGTGACCTCGGCGCGGGCGGCGGAGTTTTCATCCATCCTTGCCGCGGGCCTCGTGCCCGCGGGCGGTGGGGCGATCGGGCCAGAGCGCACGGGCGGATTCCGCTCGGTTCTACCGCCCCTATTCGGGGTCGCTTCAGCCGCCCCTACACCGGCCGCCCCGTATTCGGACACGGGTCCCATCAACTCCCCGACCAGCTTGTGAACTGATTCCAACAGGTGCTCGCGTTCGCCCTTCACGACCGTTGTTTTCTTGGAAACGACTGCCGCCTTGGTCACGTCGATGAGCGAAAGCGACAGCACGTTCGACGACCCCACGACGCCCACCGTGCCGTCGAGCGTGTACTTGGTCCCCATCGCACCGGCGATCTCTATGAGGCAACTCGTGTCCGTGCAGCCGGCGAGCTGTTTGCGCTGCTCGGTGTTGAGCATCTGGTCCACGTCTTTTTCGCCCACCACGCGGAACTTCTTGAGGTCGTGAAGCTCCTGCAGGACCAGCTCCGTGAGGATTTTGGCGATGCCCGGGCCGGCGTCTTCTTCGGGCTTGATGTTGAGGACCATGATGCCCGGCAGCTCGGCGGCATGGGCGGCGGGGGCGGGTGGAAGGAAGTGCGCCATCAGAACCAGCGCCGTCGTGATGACCAACTTCGGCAACGCGCGGACCATGTCGGTCGAACCTCCCCGTTTTTGGGCGTCGAGAACGGCTGGAGTATACCGCGGCGGCCGTGGGAGAGTCAAAACCGGAAAAACCACGGCCCGGCGGCGGTTCCACCGTCACCCCGTCGGGGTTCCGTCGCCCTTCGACGGGCTCAGCGCGGGCTTGGCCTCGGCGAGCGTAGGCGGATTCACTCCGCCGTCAGAAGAAATTCCCTATCGTGAACTCGAACTTGAACGTGTCGTCTATGTAGGTGCCCGGGATGTAGGGGTTGGGGCGGCGGGTGATGGGGAAGCCCCACTCGAACCGCAGCGGGCCTATCGGCGAGAACCAGCGGAAGCCGAAACCCCACGAATACAGCAGCCCCAGCGCAAAGCGGTATTTTTCGTCCTGGAAGAACCACTCGTCCTCGGAGTACGCGTTGCCGGCGTCTGCGAAGAAGACGCCCCTGATGCCGACCTTGTCGATGATCGGGTACTCGAATTCGAGGTTCAGGATCAGCTCCTTGTTGCCGCCGAATGGGAAGTCAAAGAGGTCGGTGCCGGGTTCGAGCCCGGCGCGGGCCACGCGCATCGTGGGGGACACCGAGCGCAGGGTGAAGCCCCGCACCGAGTTGATCCCGCCCACGTAGAACCGCTCGGAGATGGGGATGCCCGTGCCCCCGAACGCCGAGATCCAGCCCATGCTCGCGTTGGTCTTGAGCACCAGGCTCCACGGGAGCGGGATGTACCACCTTCCCAAAAGGAACGTGCGCACGAACTCATTGTCGCTCCCGAGGTAGCGGCTGGCCGTCTCGACCGAGAGCGTGTGGTACTGGCCGGCGCTGGGGAATAGCCGGTTGTTGCGCGTGTCAAAGACCAGCTTGTACGTGAGCGACGACGTGAGCCCGGATTCGTAGATGTTTTTCAGGCGCACCTGGCGCTCGATGCTCGTCCCCGACTCGACGGAGACGGTCTCGAGGTTGTACGTGACGTAGAATTTGAGGTTGTCCAGGATCGGGTGCCCGAACGTGAGCTTGCCGCCGGTGGACGAGCGCAGGAACTCGAAGTAGTCCCACGTCGTGTTGTAGATGTCGAAGGCGAATGTCCACTCGGTGTCCAGGAAATACGGCTCGACGAACGAGAGGTCGAAGAGCTTCCTGATGCTTGAGACCTGCGCCGTGAGCGAAAGCGACTGGCCGCGCCCGAAGAGGTTGTACTGGGCGATCTGGGCCTGTGCCAGGAAGTTCTCGACCGAGCTGAAGCCGGCGCCCACCTGGAACGTCCCGGTCGGTTTTTCCTTGACCTCGACGACGACCACGACGAGGTTGTCGGCGCTCCCCTTGCGGTACGTCATCTCGATTTTTTCGAAGAACCCGAGCGCGTTCACCCGCGCCTTGCTCCTCTCGATCCCGGCGTTGGTGAACTGGTCGGTCTCGTAGATCCGCAGCTCGCGCCTGATGACGCGGTCGCGGGTCTTTACGTTGCCGGTGACGAGGATGCGCTCGAAGTAGCACTTGGGCCCCTTCTGGATTTCGAGGACCAGGTCCACGAGCCTCTCTTTCGCGTGCTCCTCGTACGGCGTGTTGATGTTGACCCACGCGTACCCCTCGTCCTTGTAGATGTCGGAGATCCTGTTTAAGTCCTTGTTGAAGAACTGGCCGACGTTGAATACCTCGCCCGGTTTCGTGAGCATGAGCGAGTACAGGAGGTCCCTGAGTTTTGCGGGGTCCCCCTTGATGTCGAGGTCGCCCTTGATGTCGACCTTCCCGACCCGGTACTGCTCGCCCTCCTCGACGCCCACCGAGATGTACATGTACTTCTTGTCGGGCGAGAGCGCCAGAAGCGGCGTGCCGACCTTGACCTTTATGTAGCCGTGGTCCCGGTAGAACTGCTGGATGCGCAGCATGTCGCGCTGGAACGCCTCTTCCTTGTACTGCCCGCTCGACGTGATGAACGAGAAGAACCCGCCCTCCTGCGTTTCCATGACCGACAGGAGATCGGCGTCCGGCAGGTTCTTGTTGCCCAAAAAAGTGATCTTCTTGACCATGACCTTGGCGTGCTCGCTTACGACGAACGTGAGCTCGGTTTCGTTGTTCTCGGGCAGGTCTTTCAGGCGCCATGTCACTTCAGAGAGGAAAAACCCCTTGTCCACGTAAAGGTCCTGGATCTTCGCGGCGTTCTTCTTGATCTTTTTCATGTCGAGGACCGAGAATGGTTTGATGTCCATCACCTTCTCGATGTCCTCCTTGTCTATCTCGTCGTTTCCCTCGATATCGACCTTCGAAACCGTCGCGCGCTCGTCGACCTCGAAGACGAGGACGATTCCTTTCGGCGTCTCCTCTTTGGACACCCGCACGTCCCGGAACAGCCCGGTATCGAATATCCGTCGGATGTCCTCGCGGACGGTCTTGTCGTCAACGGCGGCCCCCGCCGCGCTCTTGACATTGGCGAGCACCGCGTCGCTCTCGACGCGCTTGTTCCCCTCGACGCGGATCTCGGCAATCTCGCGTCCTGCCGCCCGCGCTTCGCCGGCAGCGAGCGTCGCAAGGCACAACACAGCGCAAAGGCGTCCAACCGCAGAGGGCGCAGAGACCGCAGAGAGGTTTTTTGGAAAGCCGGTTTCGACTCTGCGTACTCCGCGCTCTCTGCGGTTCAATGCCGATTGCGACTCGCCGCCGCTCCCGAATTCCCGGTGCCGAATGCCGAATGGCGGTTTCATCTGGGCCTTTCGGCAAGCACGCCGTCGGCCATCGTGAGGACCCGCGGCATCCGCGCCGCGAGCCTCTCATTGTGCGTGACGACGATGACCGTCATGTCGAACATCCGGTTGAGCGAAAGCAGAAGCTCGTGGACCGACTCGCCCGTCGCCGTATCGAGGTTTCCGGTCGGTTCGTCCGCCAAGAGGAGGGCGGGGCGCATGACCAGTGCGCGCGCGACCGCGACGCGCTGCTGCTCGCCGCCCGAGAGCTCGCCGGGCTTGTGGGCGAGGCGCTCCGAGAGTCCGACCTTTGCGAGCACCTCGGCCGCCATCGCCTCGGCCTGGGCCTCCGGCAGCCCCGCGATACGGGCCGGGAGCGAGCAGTTCTCGAGCGCCGTGAAATCGGGCAAAAGGTGGTGAAACTGGAACACGAAGCCGATGGTGCGGTTCCGAAACCGCGCAAGCCGGGCCGGATCGAGCGCGGTCACGTCGGTGTCCCCGTAAAGGACCCTTCCCGATGTGGGCGAATCGAGCGTCCCAAGGACGTGAAGGAACGTGCTCTTGCCGGCGCCCGATGCCCCCACGATGCACAGCATCTCACCCGGGCGGAACTCGATGTCCACGCCCTTCAAAACGTCGAGCCTCTTGCCCTCGATAAAGAAGGACTTCCTGAGCCCCTCGACCCGAAACGCCTCCGGCTTTTTCACTTCGCCGTTCATCCTGTCCCGTGTTCTCCCAAATACCGAGTCTCGAATCCGATATCTCTGCGCCCTCTGCGTCCTCTGCGGTTAGGTAACTGGCGTTTCTGCACGGTCCTTCGGTGTCCTCTCATTCGTATCTCAACCCCTCGACCGGGCGGAGCTTGGCCGCCTGGAAAGACGGGTAGATGGTGGCGATGAAGCTGATGCCCACGGCCGCGAGCGCGACGTAGAGGAACTCGAGCGGGTTGATCTTCACCGGGAGCGTCGAGATGTAGTACACCTCGGGGTCGAGTTGGAAATGGTAGCTCGCGGTGACGAGGCAGAGAGCGTATCCAAGGATGAGCCCGAGGACGGTCCCGACGACGCCTATGACCAGACCCTCGGTCATGAAGATGCGCATCACCATCCTGTCGGTGGCCCCCATAGACTTGACGATGGCAATCTCCTTCGCGCGCTCGAGCACCACCATGATGAGGGCGCTCACGATGTTGAATGAAGCGACCAGCACAATGAACGTCAGGATGATGAACATCACGATCTTCTCGAGCTTGATTGCCGCGAAGAGGTTTTTGTTCATCTCCATCCAGGTCTTGGTCCGGTACGGGTAGCCGCCAAGGGCGCTCTTGACCGCCGCGGCGACCTCGCGGGCGCGGTCAACGTCCTTGACGCGCGCCTCGATCCCGGTGACGGCTTCGCCCATGGCGAAGAACTTCTGGGCCTCGCGCAGGCTCAGGTAAACGAACTTCGCGTCGTACTCGTACAGTCCCGAGTAGAAGATGCCGACGACCTTGAAGGTCTTGGTCTTGGGGATGGGGCCTGTGGGGCCGAGCTCGCCCATGGGCGAGAAGATGTTGATGACGTCGCCCGGCAGGACCTTGAGTGATTTCTGGAGCTCCTTGCCGATGATGATCCCGGGTATCTTCGGCTCCGGCCGCGGGGCGGCCGCGTCGTCGGGGGTCCCGAGGCCGCGCCTGATGGGGACCTTCGAGGGGTCGTCGAGGAACGCGAGCTCGCCCGTGTCCATGTACGACGCGATGTCGGTCGCCGACCCTGCGGTCCCGGTGAGTATCCCTTTGATGAGCACCCCCGAAAGGTTCGTCTCGGAAGAGATCATCCCCTCGTTCAAGATGAACGGGCTTGCCCCCGAGACGCCCTTGGTCGAGCGCACGGTTGCCGAGATTTCGTCGGAGCGTACGAAATCGGTGCCGAACTTGAGCACCACGAGGTGGGCGTTGGTCCCCAGTATCTTGGCCTTGAGGTCCTCTTCAAAACCGCTCATGACCGAAAGCACCACGCAGAGGGCCGTGACGCCGACGACGACGCCCAGCACCGATATCACGGTGATGAGAGACACGAAGGCGCTCCGCTTCCGGGAGCGCATGTGGCGCAGGGCGACGAACGTCTCGAATCTCAAGGCTTAGGTCCCCTGCGTGTCGGTCTTGAGGAGAGGGAAGAGGATCACGTCGCGGATCGACGGCGAGTCGGTGAGAAGCATCGTCAGGCGGTCGATCCCGATGCCTTCCCCGGCCGCCGGGGGCATCCCGAACTCGAGCGCGCGGATGTAGTCGGCGTCGTACGGCATCGCCTCGTCGTAGCCGCGCGCCTTGGCCTCGGCTTGCGCCTCAAAGCGCGACCGCTGGTCGGCCGGGTCGTTGAGCTCGGAGAAGGCATTGGCGATCTCGCGGCCGGTGATGTACAGTTCGAACCTGTCCGCCAGCGACGGGTCCGAGTCCTTCTTGCGCGAGAGCGGAGAGACGTCAAGCGGGAAGTCGGTCACGAACGTCGGCTGGACGAGCAGCGGCTCGAAGTGGTGCTCGAAGAGCGCCATCTGGAGGTGGCCGGCGCGTTCGGCGCCCGAAAGGTCAATCCCCCGCTCGAGCGCCGCCGTGCGAAGCGCGGCCGCGTCGTCAACCTGCGAGGGCGTGAGCCCCGCTTCCAGCAGGCCCTCGCGGACGGTCATCCGCCGCCACGGCGGCGTCAAGTCGATCTCCGTCCCCTGCCAGGTGACCCTGGTTGACGCGCAGACCTCGATCGCAAGGGTCGAGATCATCTCTTCGGTGAGCGCCATCAGGTCTTCGTACGTCGCGTATGCCTGATAGAACTCAAGCATCGTAAACTCGGGGTTGTGCTGTGTCGAGATCCCCTCGTTTCGGAAACTCCGGTTCAACTCGTAGACGCGGTCGAACCCCCCGACGAGCAGTCTCTTGAGGTACAGCTCGGGGGCAATTCGCATATACAGATCCATGTCGAGCGCGTTGTGGTGCGTGACGAACGGCCGGGCGTTGGCGCCGGTCGCAATAGGCTGCATCATCGGCGTCTCGACTTCGACGTAGCCACGCGCGTCGAGGAACGCCCGGACAAAGCGGATGATGCGCGAGCGTTTTTCGAACACGGCCTTCGACTCGGGGTTCACCGCGAGGTCGAGGTAGCGCTGGCGATACCGCAGCTCGACGTCGGTCAGGCCGTGCCACTTTTCGGGAAGCGGGTGCAGGCACTTGGTGACCGGATCGGCCGACGTGCAGAGCAGCGTGAGCTCGCCGGTCTTCGTCTTGAACGGGGCGCCGGCAACCCTGACGATGTCGCCGATGTCGAAGGCCTTTTTGATCTCGGAGAGCCTTTCGGGTTCGATCCCGGCCTTGCCGGGCCCCGCCGGCTGAAGAAACGCCTGGATTGTCCCTGTCGAGTCGCGCAGGTCGAAGAAGGTGACTTTGCCGAACGATCGCCACGACATCACGCGCCCGGCCACGACGTACTCGGGGGCTTTTGCGAGCGCGGCCTCGAGCTCCTCGCGGGTCTTTTCGCCCCACAAACGGCGGATTTCGGCGGCGCAGTGAGGGACCGAAAACGCGTTGGGATAGGGGTTTTTGCCGGCGGACCGACACGCCTGGACCTTTGCGGTCCTTTGTGCTGTTTGATCACCGACGTTCGTTTCCGCCATGCGCCAATGCCTCGCAACTGCGCGAAATGACGCATATACATAGGACAAAAGTTGCGGCTTGCCAAGCGGTATTTTCCATGTATAATCCACGGGCTTTTTTCCCGGGAGGAAAGTTCATGTTGCTCAAAATCAACCCGATCAACCCTCAAAAGCACCTGATCGGGCGCGTGGTCGAGGATCTGAAAAAGGGCGGGGTTATGGCGTATCCGACCGACACCGTGTACGGCATTGGGTGCGACATCTTCGTGAAATCGGCCGTTGAGCGCATCTACCGAATCAAGGGGCGCGACAAAAAGAAGCCGCTCTCGTTCATCTGCGAGGACTTGAAGCACATCAGCCAGTACGCGATCGTGGGAGACAACGCCTACCGCATCATGCGGCGGCTCATCCCGGGGCCGTACACGTTCATCCTCAAGGCCACCAAGCTCGTGCCCAAGGTCATGCTCACCAAGCGCGAAACCGTCGGCATCCGCGTCCCCGCCTCGGAGATCTG
The DNA here is from genome assembly GCA_016218965.1 of Deltaproteobacteria bacterium. GTDB lineage: Bacteria > Myxococcota > SpSt-1050 > SpSt-1050 > JACRCP01 > JACRCP01. The sequence continues at coordinate 18,214 of JACRCP010000250.1, forward strand.
CCGGACGCTCGTGCACGAGCTCGGGCACCCGATTGTCACGACGTCGGCGAACGTCTCAAACGACGCCATCATATCGGACCCGGAAGAGATCGAAAAGAAGTTGGGCAAGCTCCTTGACGTGGTCATTGACGGCGGTCCGCTCCCGCAGGAACCCTCCACGATGATCGATCTCACCGGCGACGCGCCGATCGTCGTCCGCGAAGGCAAGGGCGACACGGGGTGGCTCAAGAACATTTCCGCGTGACGAAGAAGTGATCGGTGGTCAGTGACCAGTGGCCGGTGGGTCGCATCTATTTCCAGAACACCAAGTACGACGTCATGTTGACGTTCGCGGGGAAGCCGCTGGTTCCGCCGGACGGCTCCGGGACGTAGGGGGCGCCGTACAGAAGGCCCCGGTACGTGATGACATTGTCCCCGCCGACGACGGCGCTTGAGGTCACGTCGGCAACCCAGGGCGACACGTTGTATCCCGGGCACCAGCCGCCGCGGCCGAAGAACCACGTGCCGTACTGGTTGGGCACCACCCCGTTTGGGACGTTTTCGGCGCAACCCGTGTACGATCCGGCATCCGGGTTCGTCTTGACGTATTTCGTGCCGTTAACGTCAAAGTGGTGCTCGTGCGCGCAGAACTCGGCACAGTTTTCCTTTTCGACACCGAACCCGTGGCCGGTGATCACAGCGAAGATCTCGACCCGTTTGGCGTCCGCGGGCACGGCGACGGTCGCCGGCTGGTACTTGTCGTTGTACGTCGCGTCAAAGGCGCCGCCCGAAAACAGGAACACCGCCCCACCGGGGCGCATGCCCTTGCCCCGGTTGGAAAGGCGAAGTTCGAGCGTGACCGCGTACTTCTGTCCGGAGGCGTCGAAGCGCAGCCTGCGTGTCCCGCCGCCTTCGAGAAACGCCAGCGCCTGACTCGCGTCGGTCAGCCAACGCCCCTCGCGCGCATACGACGTGATCCACCTCCCGATCTCCACGTCGCACTTCGACGGGTCGGCTGTGTCGCAGAGATGGAGCGCCTGGACATAGTCCCATTCACCGCATGCCGCGGGTTCGGACCCCGCCGCGGGGCAGTTCGCCGTGAGGTCGAGCTCGATCGTGTCGAAGCCCGCCATGGACGCGGCATCCGGGAACGGGACGTCTCTTTCTACGACGCCCTGCACGTTTTCTTTGTCGAACAGCCGCACGACCGTCGGGTTTTCGGTCGCGAGCCTCTGCCCGCGGGCCCATTCGAACTCGTAGTACTTGGCCTCGTGGGCGACGTACGAAAGGTTCGGCTCGAACCACTGCGCAGACTCGTTGTACCGCATAGGATCGCTCGGCGAGCCGAAGTCGCGGATGCGCTGGAAACGGTCAACGCCAAACCCCAGGCCGGGACTTCCGGCGTAGCTGCCGACCCAGTTTCCGAGGGCCGAGGCGGTTTTCGAAACGAAATGGACGCGCCCCTTCCACCAGTCCCTCTCGGCGGGGTCCAAAAGGTCCAGAAACGCGTGAAGGCGGGTTTTCATCTGCTGGACCGAAGAAATGTCGGCCGTCGCAACGAAGAAGTAATGGACGTTTCTGGGCGAGTTCCAGATCAGCATTTCGAAGTCCTGGGTCCACCACGGTGTCGGGAATCCCCTTGTCATGGGGGTTTCTTCGGGGATGAACAAATAGGTTTCGCAGCCGGAAAACCGCGAGCCGAAGTTCCAGTCACCTTCGAAGGTGGGCAGGGTGAAGTCGCCCGCCACTTCCCGCCGCGCCGTTCCGTACGGGCCGGGCGAAAACTCGGCCGAGGGAAGACCCAGTTTCTGACAGATGAGTCTCGGGTCCACCCAGCCGGTATCTGCCGCTCCGGCGTCGGTTTCCCCGCCATCAAAACCCGCGCCCGTGTCTTCCGGCCCGGAGTCCGGTTCCCCGCCATCCCGTTCGCCGTCATCGCCGGAAACATCGACATCCGGCGGGAGACCGGAGTCCCCGTCCGCCCCGGCGTCCCGTTCCGCCCCGTCCGGAACTCCCGAAGCCCCGTCTGTGGTCTCCGGGCGGGCGTCTTGAAAAACCCCCGAATCCGGCTGGCCCTCCCCCGTGCCACCCGAGCAGGCGCAGCCGAAGGCGCAAAGGTAGAATGCGAGGCACAAGACGATTACGACCGGGGACCTTCTCGGAGCGACCAACGACCCGCCGTCTCCCGAAACGACGTAGATTGCGCTGAAGACGGCGAAGGACTTCCGCGAGAAGAACGAGACCCTGTGCCTTGATGTGTCCTGTGTTCCCGCCATTCGACTACGAGTATATCAGAGCACCGCGGCCCTACAAAGGACGTGGCGGCCCGGTTTTCTTTGGAGTGCGCAAGCTTGCTTGCGCTTTCGGCCGGACGAGCTTGCTCGTCCGGGCGGCGGCAGCAACCTCCCGCCGGGAACAAAGCGGTAGCAGGCTGCCGCAGTCCAAAGGGCGCGCCATCGGGCCGCTCGAACGGCTCGTAACTCCCCTCTCCCCCTCTTGCCCCAAGAGGGGGGGCGCAGGCGGAAACGCCGGAGCGGGGGCCAGTGGTTCGAATGCCTGGATTTCTCCTCCCCTTGGATCAAGGGGAGGTGGGGAGGGGTTACGGTTTTTCGGGCCGCAGGTACCGTTGCCGCGCCCGCCGCGCGCCCTCCGAAGGTGGACGCGGTTGCACGGATTGGAATTCGAAGCTCATTCCGTGCATTGCCCGGAGTCGGGTGTTCCTTCGCGAGCCCGTTTCTCCTTCTCGGCGGCGGCAGCTCTTGTCTTCATCTCTTCGGCTTCGTGAAAGTCCGGTTCCAGGCGGAGGGCATTGTCGATGTACATCTGTGCCGCGCCCGGGCGGCCGCTCAAGAGCAACGCCTCTCCCATCCGAAGTTGAGCGTCGGGGTTGTTCCAGTCGGTCAGAAGCGCGATGGCGATCTCGAACTTCGCGTCCTCGACCCGCCCGTCGGCGATCAGCTCTTTTCCACGGGCCAGATGTCGGGCGGCGTCGGGTGGGGTAGGGTCGTACTTCAGCGTCGCCACGATCCGTTCGACGGCATCCACGTTCGCCGGGTCCGGTTTCACGAAGGCCGTCAGTTCAAGCGCCGCTCCGGTCGGCTGGTGCCAGAGGTGGAAGGCGTGAGTCTCTTTTCCGTTGACCAGTCTCCTCGATGTCCGCTTGAAACCTTTCCAATCGCCGACAGTCACGTCATCGAACGTCGCGTGGAACAAGGCCCTCATCATGTGGAACACCATGCCCACCCTCTCGTGTGTCAGTGCAGCACCGAATTCGTACCCGTTTCGGTATCCGAAGCGTCGTCCGGAGATCTCGAATGTCGCGTCGGTAGCGAACAGGAGTTGAACGGTTCTGTCGCGATTTTGCAAGATAAGCGTGTCGTCGTTCGGTTCGGTCGGAGGCTTCCCCATCTCCGGAGGCCAGCCGCGATGATCTACATAGCCAACGGAAAAGCCCGTAGGGATTCTTAGGGCGGCATCGTGGAACCTCCTTGTCGGAGCATCGTCTGCGTTCGGCGCCGGTAGAACAATCTGGCGTGGCGTATGGAAGGGGTCGTCCATGCCGCGGATGAAAAACCAGGCTCCGACGCCATACCACGCACACAAAACCAGTGCCAAAAAGCCTAGAAGAACGCAACCGATTTTTTCCGTTCGCCACAGACGGTTGTCGGCGTCTGGTGTGCGCCGCACCGAGTCGGCATTGAACAGGACGATGAGAGCCATACCCCAGATGACACTCACGGAAACCACCGGGTATCGCAGTCCGAAGCCATAAGTCATGAAAGTCCAAACCCCCATGAGCAGCGCAATGCCTGCCGATATGGCAACGACGATCCGGCCCCGAGAGCGACCGCGCAAAGTGGCAACGCTTCCGGCGACGACCGCCATCCCAGCGACCAACGGAAGGAGGAGCATCAATGCATCGAGGGAATCCAGGCGAGCCGCAAAGGAGATGGACTGCGGGAATTGCTCAGACCATGCCGAGTACACCAGCGCGTGCACTGTCACCAGCGACACGCCGGCCGTTATTCCGACAAAACCCGCAAGCTTGAGCTGTCTTTCCGGTTGCACGATATGCGCTTTTGCCTACAGAACGTGATCCCGTCCGAAAGCCGCCTCGTCTTTGGCGCTCCACTTGTATCCGAGCCTCAACGCGATTTCGCGCACGAGGAATCCGATCAGCCAGAGGCTCCCGAAATACCCAAGGGCACAGAAGCCCAATCTGCTCCCGAACGTCGGCTCGAAGTTGGCGTTGTGGAGGAGCAAGAATTCGTAGACCGCCAACCCGGCGGCCGAACCGGGGAAACCGCCGATCAGGATCACTGCAACCGCCGGCTTGAACCCGGTGAGGAAGAGCAGGCACGAAACGACGTAGATTGCGCTGAAGACGGCGAAGGACTTCCGCGAGAAGAACGAGACCCTGCGCCTTGATGTGTCCTGTGTTCCCGCCATTCGACTACGAGTCTATCAGACTCTAGTTTCGCCATTTCAGTGCTGAAAAGTTGACAAACACGGCTACCCGGCGTCTTTGAGACGCCAACCCTTTTGCCCAAAGGTGGTAGCCATGCTTGAAGGCATTCTACGCGACCTCCTGGAGCTTACGCAA
>JACRCP010000244.1 GCA_016218965.1 Deltaproteobacteria bacterium
GAGCGCTGACAACGCGCATGTCCGCGAACAGGGGGTTCTTACGGAAGGATCAAGGTTGGAACGCATGACGTCGCCATTCGCACCATCCTTGACGGAATGCGTGCGCTTGTGGAACCACGCAGACCGAAAAGAAGGAAGATCGGGTTCTGAAAAACGAGGTGTGAAACCTATTGTCTACCGGAGAAGGCCCATGAACCGAAACGCCGTCACGTTGATAATTCTGCTCGCCGCCGCGCTCGCCGCCGCGACGTACGCCGCGTCGTGCCACTGCGGCAACCCCGGCACCGGTGTAGGGGCGCCCGGAGCGCAGCGGAGTGCGCCCGTGTCCTCGCCCGAGCCGCGCGCATTGCCCGAGCCGCGCGCGTCAGCAAGCGGTGCCGGCGGCCCCCTCGCGACTCACGCCTCGCGCCTCACGACTTCTGTTTCCTCCGACACCGACTTCCTCACCCCACTTCGCCCGTCGGGCTTCGTAGGGCAGGCCGCCAACCGCGGGCCAGCCGCGACGAAGCCCTGCGAAGTCGGGTACGGCATCGAAACGAGGGACTTCGGCCTCGCCAACGCGAACCCCACCGTGACCGGTTGGCAGACGACGCCTATGCATGGTATCTTGGTTGCCAATGGATGGATAGACTGATGGATGTTGAATTGCACATGGTTGATGCAGCAATAGTGGCCGGGGTGAGGAGTTATCTCAGGGAACTTGCGCTCCGGGGCGTCCCGGCTGCGTTCGGAGTTGTTTTCGGCTCCTACGCCGCGGGCCGGGCCGACAAGTGGAGTGACATAGATCTCCTGGTCGTATCGCCGCTGTTCGACGGCGATTTCCCGCATGACCGGGTGTCGCTGCTGTGGCGCGTGGCTGCCCGGACAGACAACCGGATAGAGCCGATTCCGTGCGGCGAGAAACAATGGGCCGAGGACCAGCGCATCCCCATCATCGAAATCGCGCGACGCGAGGGCGTGAGAATAGACCTCGACGAAACGGCTTGACGTCGGCTCGGCCCCCCTCTTGATGCAAGAGGGGGTGAGGGGGAGTTACGAACGGAGGGGCCCCATGAACCGCCGAAATATTATGCTCTTCGCCCTCGTCCTCGCCTCCCTCGCCGCCGCGACGTACGTCGCGTCGTGCCACTGCGGCGATCCTGGTTCGCCGGGTAGGGGCGGTGTAGGGTCGGCCGGAGCGCCACGCGGTGGCGCGGAGTCCGACCGTGCGACTGATCCGGCCGGCGGTTTCGCCCAATCCCGCCACGCCCCAACCTCCACCGTGACGACCCATCCTTCGCAGGACTACAGAGGGCAGGACCGCGGACCTGCCCTGCGAAGCCCGAAGAGCGAAGCAGGGTACGGCATCGAAAGGGGATTGACCGGGTGGTCGGCAGAAACGGCGCGTGGTATAGTGCTTCGAGGCGGAGACAACACATGACCGGCAAGGACAAGCAGATTCTTGAGGAGCTGAAAAGGCGCCTTTGTGAGATCGCCGAAGTGCTCGACCTCCGGTTGTACGGATCGCGGGCGCGCGGCGACGCCGACGAGGACTCGGACATGGACGTGTTTCTGGCCGTGCCCGCTCTCGACGATGATCTGGAAGACCGTTTGCGCGAGGTTTCATGGGAGGTGGGTTTTGACCATGGAGTTCTCATCTCGATGATGATCTTCACGAGGCATGAGATGGAGGACACGCCACTCCGGTCGTCTCAACTTGTCTTGAACGTCAGGGAAGAAGGCATCAAGATATGACCGACGCCGAGCAACTCGTCGAATACCGGATTGAACAGGCTGAAGAGTCGCTCGAATCGGCGGAAGTGCTTCTTGAAAACGGGATGAGCCCCAGGTCGGTGACCAACAGGGCGTACTATGCCGCGTTTTACGCCGTGCTCGCGCTGCACAAGCTGTTCGACAAGCGGCTGGAGTTCGACTACAAGGACCGCGCGAATCCCACCGAGGCCTCCGCGGTAGAGAACATCAGGATAGCGAAGGAATTTGTCGCCCGGATCAAGGCGCTGATAGCCGAGCCTTGAATCCCCCCTCTTGGCGCAGGAGGTGGCGCGGGGAGTTACGAACGGAGGAGTCCCATGAACCGCAACGCAATGCTCTTCGTCCTCGTCCTCGCCGCCCTCGCCGCCGCGCCGTATATCGCGAGCTGCCACTGCGGCCCGCCCGCCGGCGACGGCAGGGGAGCAGGTGAGAGTAGGGGAGCAACGCAGACGCCGCAGGCGGCAAGTGCTCCCGCCGCCGCTCCCGTCCCCCTCGCCCAGTCCCGCCACGCCCTGACCTCCGCCGTGACGACGGATGCCGACTTCTTAGCCGCCAACCGTGGCTACGGCATCGAAACGAGGGTCTTCGGCCTCGCCAACGCGAACCCGACGGTGTACGGGCGGCGTGCAGCAAGGCATGGGATGACACGGACAACGCTTGAGAGTAAGATGTCGCAAGGGTAATTCGAACGGTCAGCGGCGTGAGTTCATCGGACTGATTGCAGGAGTCGAAAAATGGAAGACATAGGAGAGCGCTTCAAGAAGCTGCCGCCGGAGTTGAGAAGAGAAGTCGAACACTTCATCGACTTCCTGGCCGAGCGCATGGCATCGAAACGTGGAAAAAAACTCCGTCAGGACTGGGCGGGAGCGCTGGAGGGGTACAAGGAACAGTTCACTTCCCTCGACCTTCAGAAAAAGGCGCTCGAATGGAGGAGTAGGTGACCAATGTATGTTGTTGCCCAACGATCTGATGCTCGTCAGCTTTGATACAGATCTCGATCGGACGGCAAGAGGCAGAAAAAGTCCCGGTGACCTGCCTGCGTGAGAGCCGAATAGACTTCGACTGATGGATCGACACTTCCGGAGGAGTCCCATGAACCGCCGCAACGCGATGCTGTTCGTCCTTGTACTCGCCGCCCTCGCCGCCGCGACCTACGTCGCGTCGTGCCACTGCGGCCCGCCCGCCGGCGACGGTAGGGGAGCTCCCGTCCCCCTCGCGACTCACGCCTCGCGCCTCACGACCACCGTCACCACCGACACCGACTTTCTGACCGCCATCCTCCTTCGCCAAGGCTACGGAGGACAGGACCGCGGACCTGCCCTGCGAAGCTCGAAGAGCGAAGCAGGGTACGGCATCGAAACGAGGGACTTCGGCCTCGCCAACGTAAACCCGACCGTGACCGGGTAGGCAGTACATGACTACGCGACTGCAAATAGCTGAGCGGAATGTCGTCGACCGCATTCTGACCATCAGGGGATGGAAGGTTCTTATCGACTCCGACCTCGCTGAATTGTTCGGCACGAGCACGAAACGGTTGAACGAGCAGGTGAAGCGCAACCGGAGCAGATTCCCCGGCGATTTCATGTTCAAGCTGACGCTCGACGAGAAGGCGGAGGTGGTCGCAAATTGCGACCACCTCGCGAGGCTGAAGTTCTCCCCGATGCTCCCCCAGGCGTTCACCGAGCACGGAGCCATCATGGCTGCAAACGTGCTGAACACGCCGAGAGCAATCGATGCGAGCGTGTTCGTCGTTCGGGCGTTCGTGCGGTTGAGGGAAATCCTCGCGACGAATCGCGAGCTGGCAAAGAAGCTCGAGGAGCTCGAACGAAAGCTCGGAACGCACGACGAGGCGATCCGGATGATCCTCGAGGCCATCAAACAGTTGACGGCGCCGCCGGAACACAGTCGGCGCCAAATCGGATTTCGGTCGCAATGAAACGGAGGGATCCCATGAACCGCCGCAACGTCATGCTTCTCGTCCTCGCCCTCGCCTCCCTCGCCGCCGCGACGTACGCCGCGAGCTGCCACTGCGGCAACCCGGACGCCGGTGTAGGGGCGCCCGGAGCGAAGCGAAGTGCGCCCGTGTCCTCGCCCGACCCGCGCGCATTGTCCGAGCCGCGCGCGTCAGCAAGCGGTGCCGGTGGTCCCCTCGCCTACTCCCGCCACGCCCTCACCTCCTCCGTGACGACGGATGCCGACTTCCTAACTGCCAACCGAGGCTACGGCATCGTCGAAGACACCAGCGTCTCCGCCGGCAACATCCGCCGCACCCTCGGCCTCCCCAACTTCGGCCTCGCCAACGTGAACCCCACAGTGACCGGGTGGCAGACGACGACGCCATTGCCTACTGCTAGGTACGGGGCCGCGAGTGTGGTCAATAATGGTTTTTTGTACTCGATAGGCGGAAACGATGGCACCAACTACTTGGATGAGGTCAAGTATGCGAGGATAAATGCCGATGGGTCGATTGGCGCATGGGCCAATACAATTCCGTTTTCGAGTCCGAGGGAATTCGCGACTGCTGTCGCCCACAATGGCTACCTTTACCTGCTGGGCGGAAATGACAGCACCAATTCATTCAACGATGTTCAGTTTTCCAAGGTAAATCAGGACGGGTCATTGGCGAGTTGGACAACAGTTTCGAGTTTCACCAACGGCCGCTCATTGCATCAAAGCGTGGTCCATAATGAAAATATGTACGTGATCGGTGGATTTGGCGGCAGCAGATTCAAGGATGTTCAATTCGCAAAAATAAGTACAGATGGAACTCTCGGCAGTTGGACGCCGACGACAGATCTTCCAGACAATCTCGCTGGACACGCAAGTTTCGTTTTCAACGGGAAATTGTTCGTCGCGGGTGGGTGGAACAACTCGACTGGTCAGACTCTGATAAGTCTGGCGCCATTCAAGGCCAATGGATCGCTTGGCTCATGGTCACCGGCAGGTGACCTGCCAACCGCGAGGCTTTATCATACCTGCCAAGTGTACAACGGGTTCGTCTATGTCGCGGGGGGAAGAGACAACAGTTATCAATCTCTCGACGATGTTCAGTTCGCGCCGATATCCCTTGATGGCACCGTCGGGGGTTGGACACCTTCTACCAATCTGCCCGGCAAGAGGGAACACCATTCGAGTGTGATAGGCGGAGGGTTCCTCTACGTGGTTGGAGGGAGTTCAACCTCGGGTCCTATTACGCCGGTGCCGACAGTCCTGTTCGCCCC
>JACRCP010000252.1 GCA_016218965.1 Deltaproteobacteria bacterium
AACAAATATCCGACTGGACTCGAAATCACAAAGACCGAGATGAAGCGGCTCGCACTCCGGACCAATGAGTTTCATGGTGATTGGAACTATCACTTGGAGCCGCGACGAAGTTGAGCAATTTATTCTTTTACAACGCCTTAGACCGCGCGGCCCTCTTTGCAAGCAGTCAGCTTTCAGGACGTGCAGCGGTGCCAGGCACAAAATATGACAACGATATTGGGGGACTACGACCGCTGTGCGATGGGTCGCCTGAGACCCGCCGCGCGGGCGAGTACGTGATCGCGGGCGATCGCCTGCCGATCCCTTGGCCCGGCAGGAACGCTCAAGTGCCGGTGCGGGCGGTCAATACGGACCCAGAAATCGCCGGCCGTAGAAAAAAGAAGTTGTTGACACGCCGGGGGCGTGACCATATAGTGCGCCGGACTTTTCACCGGCCGGCGCGCGTTCCATGACAGCGACAGTAATCATTCCCGCGAGGATGTCTTCGACCAGACTTCCCGGGAAGCCTCTGCTCGACATCGCGGGGCGGCCCATGGTGATCCGCGTCTGGGAGCGCCTGCGCAGGATGAGGGGAATCCAGGCGGTGGTCATCGCCACGCCGGACGACGAGGTCGCGCGGGTTGCGCGGGCGTTCGGAGCCGACGCCGTGATGACCTCGGCCGACTGCCGGACCGGGACCGACCGCGTGGCCGAGGCGGCGCGGAAGATGCGCTCCGACGTGGTGGTCAACGTCCAGGGCGACGAGCCGCTCATCGAGCCGGCGCACGTCCTTGCGGCCATCAAGGCCCTGCGGTCCGCGCGCGGCGCCCGTATGGCCACGCTCAAGGGGCCGCTTACGACGCTTGACGAGCTCAACGACCACAACGTGGTAAAAGTCGTCACGGACGGGCGCGGCCGGGCGCTGTATTTCTCGCGGAGCCCCATCCCTTCGGTGTCGTCCGGGAGATACGTGATGCTCCCGACCGGCCCGAAGGACCCCGTGGGCAGGCACGTGGGCATCTACGCGTTCAGAAAGCGCTTTCTCCTTGAGTTCGCGGCCCTGCCGCGCACGCCGCTTGAGCGGGCCGAGTCGCTCGAACAGCTCCGCGCGCTCGAGCACGGCCACAAGATCCACGTCGGGCATGTTGGCAGGGCGCCCACAAACGTCGACTCGCCCGAGGACCTCGAAAAGGTCCGGGCGGTTTACCGGTCGGGCGGGACCGAAGGCGGCAGATGAGACCCAAGAAGACAAAATACATATTCGTCACCGGCGGCGTCGTCTCCTCGCTCGGAAAGGGACTGACGGCGGCGTCGATCGGCGCGCTGCTCGAGGCCCGGGGTTTTGCCATCACGCTGCTCAAGCTCGACCCGTACATCAACGTCGACCCGGGCACGATGAGCCCCTTCCAGCACGGCGAGGTCTTCGTTACCGACGACGGCGCCGAGACCGACCTCGACCTCGGACACTACGAGCGGTTCACGACCGCGACGCTCACGCGGCTCAACAACTTCACCACGGGGCAGGTGTACGATTCGGTCATCACGAAAGAGCGCCAGGGGACGTATCTGGGCAAGACCGTTCAGGTCATCCCGCACATCACCGACGAGATCAAGGAGAAGATACTCAAGGCCGCGCAGGGGGTGGACATAGCGATAATCGAGATCGGCGGCACCGTCGGCGACATCGAAAGCCAGCCGTTCCTTGAGGCCATCCGCCAGCTCAGGGTCGAGATGGGCGGCGAAAACACGCTGTTTGTCCATGTGACGCTGGTCCCCCACATCGACGCCGCGGGCGAGCTCAAGACGAAACCGACGCAGCACTCGGTCAAGACGCTCCGCGAGATAGGCATCCAGCCCGACATCCTGGTCTGCCGGTGCGACCGCCAAATACCCAAGGACCAGAAGGACAAGATGGCGCTCTTCTGCAACGTGCGCCCCGAGGCGGTCGTCACCGCGCAGGACGCGGCGACGATCTACGAGGTGCCGCTCAATCTGCACGAGGAGGGCCTGGATGAGCGAATCTGCGAGTTCATGAACATCTTCACACACTCGCCCTCGGTGGAGCGGTGGCGCAGGGTCGTGGACAACGTCAAGAACCCCAGGCGCGAGGTCACGATAGCCATCGTCGGCAAGTACGTCCAACTCGTCGAGTCGTACAAGAGCCTAAACGAGGCCCTGGTCCACGGAGGGATCGCCAACCACGCGAAGGTCACCCTGACGTTCGTCAACTCGGAAGACCTTCAGAAGACGCCGCCCGAAAAACTCCTCGGCGCGGCCGACGGGATCCTCGTGCCGGGCGGATTCGGCGAGCGCGGGATCGAGGGCAAGGTCGTCGCGGCGCAGTACGCCCGGGAACGGGGCGTCCCCTTCTTCGGGATATGTCTTGGCATGCAGGTGATGGTCATCGAGTTCGCGCGCCACGTGCTGGGCTGGTCCGACGCAAACTCGACGGAGTTCGCAAAGGGGACCGGGCACCCCGTGATCGATCTCATGGAAAGCCAGAAGACGCTCACAACAAAAGGCGGCAACATGCGCCTGGGCGCATGGCCGTGCCGGCTGAAGAAAAACACCTTCGCTTTCAAGGCCTACCGGGCATCGGACATCAGCGAGCGCCACCGCCACCGGTTCGAGGTGAACAATACCCTGCGCGAGGCGCTGGAGCAGAAGGGCATGGTGTTCTCGGGGACCTCCCCCGACGGGAGCCTGGTCGAGATCGCCGAGATCCCCGGGCGGCAGTGGTTTCTGGGGTGCCAGTTCCACCCGGAGTTCAAGTCGAAGCCGTTCCTCCCCCACCCGCTTTTCAAGGCCTTCATCGAGGCCGCCGTCGAATCATCCCGCGGGAAGAAAAAGCCCGCCAAGGCGAAGAAGTGACCGCCGGGGGCGCCGCGATGAACGATCAAGATCCCGAACCCCGCCTTTTCGGCACCGTGCTGGTGGTGGACGACGAGGAGCCCATACTCTTGATCTGGACGCGCGTGCTTCGGGACACGGGTCTTCGCGTCCTCACCCAGAGTGACCCGCTTGCGGCGATGGCCGTGCTCGAGGCCGAACGAGCCGACGTCGTGGTCCTCGACTTCCAGATGCCCGGTAAGGACGGCCTCACCCTTCTTCGCGAGATCAAGGCGGCGCACCCCGGGGTCGAGGCGGTCATGCAGACCGGGTTCGGCACCATCGAGGTCGCCGTCGATGCGATGAGGGCGGGCGCCTACGACTTTTTGCAGAAACCGCTCGAAGACCTCGACCTCATGCGGCGGACGGTGATGAGGGCCGTCGACCGAAAAAGGCTTGCCGACCGGAACCGCGAGCTCGAGGCGCAGGTTTCTTTTAGGGCCGAGTACGAGGGGATGGTCGGTGGCGGCGCGGCCATGAAGAAGGTCTTCGAAACGGTCGAGACGGTCGCGTTTTCGACCTCGTCTGTTTTGATAGGCGGCGAGAGCGGGACCGGCAAGGAGCTGGTGGCGCGCGCCCTGCACTTCAGGAGCCCGCGGCGGGATGGCCCGTTCGTCCCCGTCAACTGTGCCGCGATCACCGAAACTCTGCTCGAAAGCGAGCTCTTCGGGCACCTTCGGGGCGCGTTCACCGGCGCGACGCAAAACAAGCGGGGACTCTTCGAGGCCGCTGACCACGGCACGATCTTCTTGGACGAGATCAGCGAGGTGCCGCAGTCCATCCAGGTGAAACTCCTCCGCGTCCTGCAGGAGGGCGAGTTGCGGCGCGTGGGCTCGAGCGACACCATGAGGGTCGACGTGCGCGTCGTGGCCGCAACCAACCGGGACCTTGCCGCGGCCGTCTCAGGCGGCGCGTTCCGCGAGGATCTGTACTATCGCCTCAACGTCATCAACGTCGCGCTCCCGCCGCTTCGGGACCGGCGCGACGACATACCCGTGCTCGTGCACCACTTCCTGCGGCGTTTCTCGGGGAAGATGCAAAAGAAGGTGGTCTCGGTGGACGATCGGGCCATGCGCGCGCTCTCGGCGTACGGCTGGCCCGGCAACATCCGCGAGCTCGAGAACGTGGTGGAGCGGGCGGTGGTCCTGTGCAAGGGCGACTCGGTGACGCCCGGCGACCTTCCGGCGCAGATAACGGAACCGGGCGCCGAAAGGCACAGCCGGGCGGCCGCGATTCCCGAATCGGCGCCGGCCGGGAAGTACAGAGACGCCAAGGCCGCCGCAATGGCAAGGTTCGAACGCGCGTATTTCAGGGGGCTTCTCGAACGAACCGGCGGCCAGATCGGCGAGGCCGCGCGCCTTGCCGGGCTCGACCGGTCGAACTTCAGAAAGCTTCTCGGAAAACACCCGGACGTCCGGAAGAAACCCGGGGAAGAACCGGATTCCGAAGCGAAAGAACCTCATGCAAAACCCATTTAACCGCAGAGGCCGCAGAGAACGCGGAGAAAAAACCAATGTTGTCCGGCATCTCTGCGCCCTCTGCGTTCTCTGCCTGTACTTAGATTGCCGGTGTTTTTGCAGGCTTGATGGCCCACCGCCCACCGCCTGTTGCGTGGCGCCGCGACGCCGCGGGAGCGCGGGAGCGCGGGGGTTGACTCGCCCCCCCGTTGACGGTAGGGTTCGCCGAGGGTGCGCGCGGGGGCGAAGGAGGTTGGGCGATGCAGAAGGAGCCGTACACGATCCTCGTCGTCGACGACGAAGAGACCATCCGCAACATCCTCAAGCGCTCGCTCGAAAAGGAGAAGTACCGGGTGCTCACGGCGGCCGAGCCGGCGGCCGCGTTTGATGTCCTGCGGGTTTCGAAGGTCGATCTGATCATCTCCGACTACATGATGCCCAACATGACCGGCCTGGAGTTCATCAAAAAGGTCCGCGCCATGTACCCCGGGATCCTCCGGATCATGCTCACCGCGCATGCCGCCGTCGACATGATCGTATCGGCCATCAACGACGGCGAGATCTACCGGTTTTTGCTCAAACCCTGGGACGACATGGATCTCAAGATCCTCCTCAAAAACGCATTCGAAAAGATCGAGCTCGAGCGCGAGAACCGTCTGTTGCTCATGACCGTCAAGAAGCAGTCCGAGGTGTTAAAAAAGCTCGAAGACGAGAACCCCGGCATTACCGAGCTTCACAAGGACGAGTCCGGCGCGCTCGTCATCGACGATGTCGACATGGCCGAGCTCAAGGACCTCCTCGGCAAGATGAAATAGGCGGGCGCGTATCCGTCCGGGGGGCAAGATCGTCTACATGATCGGGGGCCGCGGAGTCGGCGCTGGACGTCGGGCGTCGAACAATGTACAGTCGAAAGCGGGAAGTGACGACATGGCAACATACAGTCTGAACGGGCCGGACGCGACGGCGCTTTTCCACCTGGCCGCGCACCCGAGCCCCGACAACCTGGTCGAGACGCTCAAGAGCCTGTCGAGTGACGAGGCGCGAGAGATTGCCAGGGCGGTCGTCGACCCGGCCACCGTCAACGACCCGGCCGTCCGCGACGCCGCCCATGCGCTGCGCCTGTGGGCCGAGCGGCGCTCACAGCCCGTCCCGCCGCGGCGGTAAACGCAGGGAGCGATGAACGTCTTTGTTGCGGCACTTGTCGCCTTTTTGAGCGGGAGCGAGGCGGGCATCTCGTGGGACGTGCCGTACGAGTACCGCCTGGGTTTTTCGCACCTCTCCGACATCACGCTCGACGGGACTGACGCGCTCCTGGGTCAGAACTCCTGGCTCGAACAGAGGTTCAGACTCTCGCCGTCGGTTTCGTGGAAACCGCTCACGCTCAAGATCGAGTTCGATACCTTCGACGGCATTGTCGACGGTGACGTCACCTCGGCGGCCGTCGCGCACTCGCGCGTGGCGCGCAGTCACAAGCGCGGCTGGGCGGTCGACCGGTTCAATCTCCGCGAGGCGTATCTTCTGGCCGACACTCCGTACGGCCGGATTGCCGCCGGCCAGATGGCCGCGAAATGGGGGCTGGGACTTGTCAGCAACGACGGAAGGGCAAAACCCGCGTTCGGCGAGGCCCGCGGCGGCGACATAACCGAAAGGGTCTACGCGGCGACCAAACCGCTAAAACCCGTTCTCAAGACAGGGTTCTTCTCGGATCTCGCGGTGGCCGCCGGGGCGGACTACGTCATCGCCGACGCCGTCGCGCAGAACGCAAAGGGTGACATCGCGTGGCAGGTCTTCGCGGCGCTCATGCACGAGCCCGAAAAAGCGGGAGGCGACCGCGGCGGCCTGTACTACGCGCGGCGCTGGCAGACCGATCGGGACGGCGCCCGCCTCGACGTGAACGTGCTGGACGCCTTCGTCGAGGAGTCGCGGACGTTCGAGTTCGAGAAGGGCGCGCTCACGCTCTACTGGGCCGCCGAGGGGGCATATGTTTTTGGCAGCACCGGTATGGTGACAAACCTCGCGGCACCCGAGGGGCAGGAGATCCGGGAGTGGGGTTTCGTCGGCCGCGGCGGCCTGCGCGCCGGCGGGGCGGACGTGCACGTGGACCTTGGGCACGCCTCGGGCGACGGCAACCCGTTCGACGCCGAAATCAACGCCTTCAAGTTCAACCCGGAGTTCCGCGAGGGGATGATCCTGTTTGGCGAAGTCCTGGCTTTTCAGAGCGCCGCGGCCGAGCGGCGGTTTGACCGGCCAGATCTCCTGGCCGTGCCGCCGGAAGGGACGCAGCTTCTCGGGACCAACGGCGCCATCACAAACGCAACGTTCCTAGCCATCGCGGGCTCCGCGGTGTTTGCAAAGCTCTGGCGCCTGGATCTGGCGGTGGTTCTTGCCGAGGCCGCCCGCGACATCATCGATCCCTTCTACACGTTTCGGGCCGGCGAGGCGAGGAACTTCCTCGACGGAAAGGCCGGGGGAAACTATCTCGGGACCGAGATCGACGTGGGTCTTGAGCGCCGCATCCCCGTGGTCAAGGACTTGAACGTCCGCGTGCGGTTGGAGTACGGCCACCTGTTTGCGGGCGAGGCGTTCGCCGACCGCCTCGGCCGCCCGCACGCCGACGTGGACCTCGTGTACGGGAGGCTGAGCATCGAAAAATGAAAACTGATCACAGAGGCCACAGAGAAGGAGTTGCTCTCTGCATCTCTCTGTGTACTCTGTGGCTGATTGCTCTGGCTTTGCCGCTTCTTGTGACGGGATGCGCGGAAAGCGCGCTTGAGGGGCTGTACCCGACCGTGCGCGAGGGCGGTGCGCGAATTCGCTTCGACGTCGAGAAGAAACCCGTCCCCGACATTCCCTTTCCGATTGACCTCGCCACGCGTCCCGACACCGGATCGCCCACCGGGCGTCGACTGAACATCCCGGAGGAGGCGATCACCGGCTTCGAGCGCGACATGCGCAAAAGGCTCAACACGCTCGACGGCTTCGGCACGTTCGCCCCGATTACGCTCTCGTTTGACGGGCCGCTTGACGTTTCGAACGTCCTTGAGAGGCACTCGCGAAGCGAGGACCCCGCGGACGATTCGGTGTACCTCATCAACATTGACCTCGGATCGGCCGGCTACGGCGAGGCCGTCGCGCTCGACATCGGCGGCGGGAACTTCCCGTACACGCTCGAGGAAAGCGACCAGTACTACCCGTTTGACCCGCACGCCGGGTCGTGCAACCTCCTGTTCGACACCAACGACGACGCCGACACCAACGGGAACGGCCTCTTTGACCCGGCCGAGGACCTCGACTCGGACGGCGTGCGGGACGCACCGAACCTCCTGCCCGGCGGGGCGGAGTGCTACCGGGACCTCATGAGTTTCTACGACCGCGAGACACAAAAGCTCTTCATCCGGCCGCTCCTGCCGATGCGCGAGCGCGCAAGGTACGCCGTCGTGATCACGAAGCGACTTCTCGACGACCGCGGGAAAAGCGTGGAGTCGCCGTTCCCTTACGTCAACCACCCGGCGCAGACCGAGGAACTCCGGCCGCTCGTCGCGGTCCTTGCGCGGCACGGGCTTTCGCTTCCTGATATCGCCTTCGCCTGGTCGTTTTCGACCCAGAGCGTGACGCCGGGGCTGACCGAGATCCGCGACGGCCTGTACGGCGGGGGACGGCTCAAGGACGCGCTCGGAGGTTTCGGCAACTCCATGACGACCATCCACCGCGTCGTCGACCGCGCCGCCGGCGGTTCTCTCTACCGGGTCAAGGGCGAGACGGCCGCCAAGTTCATTGAGGATCTCGGGCCGTTCCTTCTGGAGGTCGATTCGCGCTACATCAAGGCGTGGGCGGGCGGCTACGACCTCGTGGACTACATCATTAGCGGCGAGTTTGAAACGCCCGTGCTCATGGGCGACGACGGCGTTTTCGTGCCGGACCTCGCGACGGTCAAGCATGGCGAAAGGGTCCCGTTCTGGATCGCCGTGCCCAAGGCGACCGGGGCGTTCCGGCCGCCGTTCCCGGTGGCCATCTACTCGCACGGGTACTCGTCGTCGCGCATCGAGCTTTTGGGGTTTGCCGGGAGCCTCGCGCGCTTCGGGTTTGCCACGGCCGCAATCGAATCCTACGGCGCAGGTCTCGAGGTTCCCAAGGAGTACATGAACCTCGTCGAGCCCGTGCTCAGGGATCTCAACATGTCGAACATGCTCAACGCCCTCCTTTCAGGGCGCGCGCGTGATCTCAACGCCGACGGCGCCGTGGACTCGTGCGGCGACTTCTGGACCGCCGACACGTTCCACACGCGCGACGTCGTCAGACAGACCGTCGTTGACCACATGGCATTCATCAAGATGCTCAAGAACTTCGACGGGAAAAGGACGTTCGCGGGCCTCGAACCGAAGGGGGATCTTGACGGTGATGACAAGATCGAGCTCGCGGGCGATTTCGACGGCGATGGCCGCGTCGACGTCGGCGGTCCCGACAACGGGTACTTCATCATGGGGCAGTCGATGGGCGGGATCGTCTCGACCATCATCGCGGCGGTCGAGCCGGCGATCGTCGCCGCCGCTCCCGGGTCCGGCGGGGGGGGTCTTGCCGACATCGGGATGAGGAGCATGATCCCGTCGGTGCGCGACGCCGTAATGCTCCCCATCATGGGGCCGTTTGTCGTCGGAAAACCAGGCGACGACGGGGCGCCACGCCTTCACTTCTACACAAACGACGTGAACACGGGGGCGCTCGTACCGATAAGTGGCGGCCTGCACTTCCGTCCCGGTGATATCATTTGGGTGAAGAACACCGCCAACGGCGAGGTGCGGCACGGGTACGTCGGGCCCGCCGGAGGGTTTGCGGTCCCCATCCCGGCCGATGAAGGAGACCCCATCGAGGTGTCGATAGGCGACGCCGCCGGCTACGCATTCGAGACGGTGAACGCGTTCGGCTTCGACGTCTCGTTCTCGGGGCGGAGATACAAGGCCGGCGAGCGGCTGGTCGCAATCAATAAGGGTTTGGGAAAGGACCGCAACAGCGCCGACTTCAGGACGCTTCTCAACTTCGCGCAGGTGGCGCTCGAGCCGGCCGACCCGGTGAACTTTGCGCCGTTCTTCTTTCAAAGAAACATCCCCCACGCGAGCTACGCGGGGCGCGTTGCGCCGGTTTTGCTTGTCGCCACCGTGGGCGACCAGGACGTGCCGATCCACACCGCCGTGTCGCTCGCCCGTGCCGCGGGGATCATCGGGTACGGCGCGCCCGACCCCTCATACCGGAAGAGCCAGAACAGGATGCTCGTCGAGAACTTTTTCCTGGAGGGTCTTGAGCGCCTGAATCGCCACGGCACCGACGTGCTCTTTGATCCGGACAACCTAAGCGACGGGACCGACGGTTTTGCCGCGCCGCGCATCGACCCGCCGCTCCGGGCGACGGTCCGCTCGCAGGGTTCCGCCTTCGGCGCCCGGTTCCCGTACATCGAGCCGCACGGCACGCACGGCTTTTACGTCCCCTCGCCGCAAAAACCTTTTGACGTAGACACCTACATGATCAACCAGATAGGCTGGTTCTTCAAAACCAACGGCCGCGAGATCATCGACGACCCCTGCCTTGCCAAAAGCGACTGTTCGTTCTTCCCGAAGTAGCCCTGCTTGGATCGGCCGGCGCTGGCGTTTTTGGCGCGGCCATACTAGGATTGCGGTGTTTGCACCGTCGAAACACGGGCAAGGAGGGCTTCCATGCATTCCAGGACAAGCTTGTTTTTTGGAGTACTGGTCGTTCTGGCCGTTTGCCCGCCCGGCGTCCATGCGGCCGATCTGTTGCACGACCCCTTGAACGGCTCGACCACGGGGAACCAGAACGGCGGGTCGTTCGAGGGCGGAGGGTGGAAGGCCCCGACGCAAGTTTGGTGGGACCTCGGCACGTATGTTACCGAAGGCGGCTTCTCGGTCGAAGTCACCGACTGGGACCCGTCGGCCGGGAGCGCCCAGCACCACTTCGACAAGCAGCACATCATCAACATGTACGAGGCCCAAAACGGCTCGCCGCACGCGTCGGACGCGACGACGCCAAAGACGGGGTTCTGGAACGTCCGCACCGGCGCGGGCTACAACGACCTTTTTAAGTTCCTCTCTTCCACCGCCGGGTTCGACGAGCGCCACGAGACGCGCAACTCGCCGCCCGCGGGGCCCATCAATCCCGCCAGCACCTACACCATCAAGGTCGAGTGGACCGCCGGCGGCGACATCACCGTCTGGCTCGACTCGACACCGCTGGTGACGCACTCGCACGGAAAACAGTTCAGGCTCCGTTACGTATTCATCGGGACCGACAATGCCCCGGGCGGGACCTACGGCCCACAGCACGACGTCGTCTACAAGAACGTCAGGGTCTGGGGGAGCGGCGGGCCGCAGCCCGACGCGGGGACGCCCGACTCGGGAGGCGGGACGGACGCCGGGACGCCGGTCGAGCTTTCGTTTGAGCCGGTCGCCGACACCTGGACCGACCCCGAAAACCCGTCCACGACGCACGGGTCGGACGTCGACCTCCGGGTCGGCGGCAACGGCGCGGGGGGCGAGGGCCGGACCATCTACCTCCGCTTCGACGTGAAGGGCGTCTTAAACGTGCATAGCGCAAAGGTCTTCATGAGGGCGGTCAACGCGGGCGGGGGAGGAGGGATTCACGTCGTTGAGGACAACGCGTGGTCCGAGGCGGCGCTCAACTGGAACAATCGCCCGCCGCGCGACGACACGGTGCTTTCGAGCCTCGGGATGGTCGACATAGACGACATGTATTCGTGGGACGTGACGCCCGCGATTGGGGGGGACGGCCTGTACTCGTTCGCCATCACATCGACGATCGACGACGGGTCGTGGTGGCACTCGCGCGAATCGTCGGGCATGCACCCGTACCTCGAGATCAAGACCTCGGGCGGCGGCGGTCCTGACGGCGGGACGACGGACGGCGGTGTCGCGGACCCGCCCTCGATCTTTTCCGTTCACCCGGAGGACCCGCGCCACTTCGCCTACGACAAAAAGCCTTTCTTGTTTGCCGGAAAATCGGCCTTCACAATCCTTGCGAGGTCCGACTCCGAGATGCGCGTGTTCGTCGACGAGAGCGCGGCGGCGGGGTTTTCGCAATTCCGGGTCTGGACGATGTGGCAGAAGGCGACCGACCCGGCCGACAGGTTCTACGCTGTGCCGCAGGACATCTGGCCTTTCGGGGGGACGATCGCGGTGCCCGACTTTGGGACGCTAAACACCGCGCTTCTCGACAAGCTCGAGCGCCTGCTTCGGATGATGGCGGACAAAGGGATCGTCGCCGAGGTCTCGCCGTTTTTGTGCGCGATGGACTATTCCGTCGGCTTCAACGACGCGCTCAAGAGCTACATCGACGCGGTGGCCCAAAGGCTCAAAAACCACGCCAATGCCTATTTCGAGGTCGCGAACGAATACAACCACGGCTGTTACATGAGTGGTGGTCTCCCTGAACAGTTCATCCGTGATGCGGCCGCGCGGTTTTCGGCGGCGGCGCCGGATATGCTCGTCACCGTCTCGGGCGGCGGGAGCCTCTCTCCAAGTTTTGCGGGCGAGGGCTGGATGGGAATAATCAACTTCCACCTCGAGCGGAACGCGACGTGGTGGCTCAATGCCTGGAACGTCTTCCCGCAGAACAACTCGTGGGGGAAGCCGCAGGTGAACGACGAGCCGACGGGATCGGCGACGCAGGCCGAGTACGACACCTGGTACAAGGACTACATGGGCGGGCTGGGCCGCGACCCCAACGCCGATCATTTCAGGTGGGCGATGTACATTGCAGCCGTCTCGGGCGGGCATTTTACGTTCCACTACCACAAGGGCGTCACGGCCGAGCCGGGAACCTCGCCCGGGATGGAGTTCGTCGGATCTTTCAGAAAGGCCTTCGAGGATAACGTCGACTACTGGCTCATCGAACCGGACAGGGTGCTGGTACAAAACTGTCCCGGCGGCCAGTGCTTCAGCGCCGCGGCGGGCGGCCAACGGCTCCTGTACGTTTTGGACGGCGGCGGGAGCACGGTGAGTTTTGACACTGGCGGCGGGGATCGGATCCTCAAATGGATAGACCCGTCCACCGGGCAGGTTGCGCAGGAATGGGCGGCCGCGGGCGGCGTGCAGGACCTCACCGTCCCGGCGGGGCAGGATGCGTTCTTCGTCTCGGTGCCCAAGGCGGCGCCCCAGCCGGACGGCGGGACGACGGAAGACGGGGGACAGCCGACCGAAGACGGCGGACAGACGACTGAAGACGGGAGCGAACTGACGGAAGACGGGGGAACCGATTTCGCAGACGCTTCGCCGGACAGACCGGCGACCGGGGATGCGGGCGAACCGACCGGCGGGGACTGGAGGCCCAAGAACGGGGACGGCGCGACCGGTTCGGCCGACGAGTCCGCCGGAGGGTGCGGGTGCGCGACGTTCCGAATTCAGTGAGAAGTGAGGTCGGAGGGAGGAAGCGCCGGGTGCCACGGACAAGCAGAGCTTGTCCGTGGGGAAGGCGGGTCGATCGGACACGGACAACCAGGGGTTGCCCGTGGCACCCATTCAACGGAAGGGAACATGGACGCCCAGCCAACCAACGTGGTTTTCAGGACCTGTGCCGCCTTTGTGGCGGCTTCGCTTTCTGCCGGATGCGGTAACGGCCGGGAGGCGGGCGTCGGCGTTGACGGCGGGGCTGCTCTTTTTGATGCGGGCGTCGGCGTTGACGGCGGCGACGTCGGCGCGGATTCCGGGGGGATCGACGGCGGACTACCCGACACGGCGCCGGCCCCGTACGGGCTCGCGGCGACGGAGGCGTTTTACCGCCTCCCGTATCTTCAGCCGCACGCGATCGCGGGCCAGCAGTCGAGCTACGACCGCTCGGGCGGAAACGCCGACGGTTTCGGGGCCAGCAACTACCTTTACACAGACGGAGACAAGAAAATCCTTCTTGACCTCGAAGGCCCGGGCGTCGTCTACCGGATGTGGTTTACGGGTTTCGACCCCATCGACGCGTACATCAAGGTATATTTCGACGGTGAGAGCTCGCCGCGAATATTCGAAAAGTTGAGCGATGTGGTCGCGGGCGTCAACGCGCCCTTTCTTTCGCCGCTTGCGGGGAACCAGGAGGTTTCGAGCGGCGGGTGTTACTCCTACCTGCCGCTCCCGTTTGCCAAATCTATCAAGATCGTCTCGAACGGCGCGGGGTTCGCCTTCTTCTATCATCTGGGCTATCACCTCTTCGACGCCGGTACCGTCATCGAGACATGGACGGGGGGAGAAGATTCGTCTGCCGTCATCGACATGTGGAGGAACGCGGGTCAAAGTCCCTTCCCGACCGCAGGCGAGGAAACCGTTTCGGGGACACTCGATTTGGCGGCCGGGGCGGCGCAGGCAATCCTCGACGTCGCCGGCCCCCGGGAGATCACGGCGCTCAAGATCCGGATAACCGGCGTCGACGCACAGTCGGGCGAAACCGCGGCCGCGATTCTCGGCGGCACAAGGCTCGTCATCTCGTGGGACGGCGAGGAATCCCCATCGGTTGACGCCCCGCTGGGGTCGTTTTTCGCGATGGGCGAGTTCGGCGCCTACCCGACACGCGCCCTCCCGGTCGGGATGGACGCAAGCGGCACGATGTACTCGTATTTCCCGATGCCGTTTGAGCGCGCCGCAAAGGTCGGGCTGAAAAACGAGCGGGCGTCGGCGACACCGGCTGTTTCGTACGAAGTTGTGCACCGGCCGTTCGCGGATTCCTTCGCCGATGTCGGACACTTCAAGACCGCGTTTCGGGCCGAGACGCCCACGACGCCGGGGGACGACATCCTCATTCTCGACACCGAAGGCTCGGGGCGCTTCCTCGGCGTAGTCGAGTCGATGAAGGGGCCCGAAAACCGCAGTTACCTTGAAGGCGACGAGCGGATCTACATGGACGGCAGCCGTTCCCCCGCATTCCACGGCACCGGGACCGAGGACTTCTACAGCGCCGGCTGGTATTTTTCGAAGGGCCTGTTTTCGCTCCCGATGCACGGGAACACGGCCCACATCGGCGGGCCCGAGGACAAGACGGCGGCGTACAGGTTCCTGCTCCACGACGCGGTCCCTTTCAGGACGCAGATCCGAGTGTCCATCGAGCACGGGCCCGGCAATGACGTCACGGAGGATGTCTGGACGCTTGCCTACTACTACCACCGGCCGGAACCCGCGATGGTCCTCTCTGACACGCTTGATGTCGGCAACGCACAGGACGAGGCGGCCCATTCGTACGTCATAGAAAGCGAAACATGGAATGGCTCGCGAACGTTCACGTACGAGGGCGACTTCGATGATGTCGAGTTGACCGACGACGGCCGGGCGCACAAGGGCAAGAGCGGGTTCGCCTTGACGATCGACCCTGCAAACGACGGCGTCGTCCTCCGCAGGCGTCTCGACTACGGCGTGGCGAACCAGCGGGCCGAAGTCTTTGTGGACGGGACGCCCGCCGGCATCTGGTACACCGCGGGGAGCAACGTCTTCCACCCGTGGAAGGATTCGGACTTCATGCTCCCGGCGTCACTCACCAGCGGGAAAAGCACAATCCGCGTCAAGATTGCCTTCGTCTCAGGCGCAAACGACTGGAACGAGTTCCGGTACGAGG
Organism: Deltaproteobacteria bacterium; assembly: GCA_016218965.1. Classification (GTDB taxonomy): domain Bacteria; phylum Myxococcota; class SpSt-1050; order SpSt-1050; family JACRCP01; genus JACRCP01. Next base: position 14,937 of record JACRCP010000252.1, read on the forward strand.
CGTATTCGGTGAAATAATTGCGCGTCAGTTTCCGATGCGTCATCATGCAACTTCGCCCGGCGGTTGCCGTAGACATGCCGTTCCGGGAAACCCGCCCCCCCACCCGGGACTGAATGATCACCCCTTGACTTGCACCCGCGTCCGTATTTTACTGCCCGCGCCGTCTTCGGGAAGGAGGAAGGAACACATGAGCAGACGGGCGCTTTCCGCACTCTGTCTAGCGATCGCTTTGGTCCTTTTCCCACTCAACGCACGTGCAGAGGAGCCCGCGGCCACCTGCCCGGACCTCCCGGGGAGGCTCGGGCCGTTCGAGTTGACAAGCGCCGACGGGAAGAGTTCGATCGAACTCGGGATCGCCGCCCAACTTCTGCTCAAGTTCGAGAGCAAGGACTCGGGCCCCGGCAACGACCGCCAGAACACCGGCGGGCTCGAGATCCGGCGCCTGCGCGAAACGCTTTCGGGCACTTTCCTCGACAGGAATCTGTCGTACTACATGCACCTGAGCACGGCGCCCGGTTCGCTCGAAATGATGGATGTCTACCTCAACTACGCCGCGTCGCCCGACATCCAGATCCGAGCGGGGCAGTTGAAGATCCCGTTCACGCGCTACCGCATCGGGTCGTACAAGAACCTCACGTTCGCCGACTGGGCGATCGTCACAAAATATTTCGGCGCCGAACGGCAGCGCGGGTTCGCGATCCACAACGGTTTCGAGAGACCGCCGAAGGTCGAATACGAGCTTGGCCTTATGATGGGCCAGAATGTCCGCGCGTCGCACGGGATCGGGATTGCGACCATCTTCGGCGAGACGCCGCCGAATCCCTCGGACCTCGTCGACCCCGCCCCGGCCGAGCTTCCGCACCTCGAGCCTGTTTTGCACATCGCGTACAACCACGGCGGGATCGACACCTCGACCGACACCGACTGGGAAGGCGGCCCGATCCGCTTCTCGGCCGGCCTTGGCCTCGCGTGGGACACGCGGCCTACGGACTATCTTGACCAGTACGTCCGGTTGGCGCCGGAGTTCCTCCTGAAGGTCCGCGGGTTCTCTCTTTTTGGCATCTACTACCTGAGCACGCGCGAGAAGAACCAGAGCATGGTGGATACCTCGATCGCGATGGTGGGCGGGTTGGTCCAGGCGAGCTATCTGCTCCACCGGCGTGTCGAGATCTCCGGCCGGTACGCCTTCGTGTCGATCGACGACGAGACGGCAAATGACGCGAGGGATCGGGCCGGTTTCATCATTTTGCAGGAAAGCGACGAGGAAAAGAAAGCCGCGCTCGAAAAGCAGCACAAGAACGCGGGGGCGTTCGAGCGCGAGCAGGAGTTGACGTTTGGCGTCAACGTGTACATCACCGGCAGATCGCTCAAGTGGCAGAACGACGTGAGCCTTTTGATGCACGACACAACGAACGACGAACGCCTCGGCGACTGGCGCTTCCGCTCGCAGATCGGTCTTGCGTTCTGACGGGTCGGGGAGGTGCATCGCGCGCCCCGTGTCACGGTGATGTTGCCTTGAGTTCGCCGAATCGTCACAGGGGTGGTGGAACATGAAGGGCGTGGGCCGGATTCTCATAGTCGAAGACGAGAGTGACCTCCAGAAGGTCCTCAAGTTCAATCTCGAGCGCGAAGGGTTCGAGGTGCTCCAGGCATTCGGAGGCGAAGACGCGCTGAGGCTCGCACGCGAGCACCGGCCGGACATGGTGCTGCTTGACCTCATGCTGCCGGACCTTCCCGGGACGGGCGTGTGCAAGGCGCTCAAGGCCGACTCGAAGACAAAACGGATTCCTGTTGTCATACTCACTGCAAAGGGCGAGGAGATTGACCGCGTTCTTGGATTCGAGCTCGGCGCAGACGACTACGTGGTCAAACCGTTCTCAGTCCGGGAACTCCTGTTGCGGCTGCGCGCCGTGCTCAAGAGGAACCGCGGCGAGGCCGGGGAGACACCCCTGCTCACGTTCGGCCGGCTGTCGATCGACCGTGATGCCCACCGGATCTGGGTGGACGGACGCGAGGTCGATCTCACCGCGCTGGAACTGAAACTTCTGCTCACGCTCCATGACCGCAGGAACAGAGTTCAGACCCGTTCGACGCTCCTCGACGATGTGTGGGGGATCTCGGCCGAGATCGAGACCCGCACCGTCGACACGCACGTAAAACGCCTGCGGGAGAAGCTTGGCGCCGCGGGGGACTACATCGAGACCGTGAGGGGCGTCGGCTACCGGTTCGCCGAGGCACCGGACGACGGCCCGCCGCGCGGCGCCCGGAAATAGATGATGAACCCCGGCATACGCACCAGGATCTTCGTGTCTGTTCTTTTGTTCTCGTGCGCATCGGTGATCGCTGCCGACGTTTTCATCGAAAACAGCATGGTTCCTTTCCTTGACACCGAAGGCGTCGCGGCGCTCCGCCGGGCGCTCCTGATCTGGACCATCGCGGCTGTGTGCGCAGCCGCAGCGGCGTCGTGGCTCATCGCGCGCTGGGTGTCGCGGCCGTTTCACAGCCTCGGGTCGAGTCTGGCCGAGACCCATGATCGTCTGCGTGAGGAGCGCGACCTCCTTCAGGGTGTTTTGAACGGCATGCGCGAAGGCGTGCTTTTGGTGGGCAGCGACGATCGCGTCCGCGTCGCGAACCCCGCCCTTAGGGACATGCTTTTGCTTTCGGCCGATGTCGCCGGAAAGCCGGTCCACGAAGTCATCAAAGATGTTACGTTTCTCGTCGTCTTCGAACGCGCGAAGGCAGGAGAGGTCAACTTGATGAGCGAGATCGACGTTGGGGACCTCAAACCCAGGCATCTGCTCGTCAACGCGGCGCCTCTGCCTGACGCGTGCGGTGGTGTCCTTGCGGTATTCGTGGACATGACCGCGATGCGCAGGCTCGAAACCGTGCGCAGGGACTTCGTCGCCAACGTCTCGCACGAGCTGCGCACGCCCGTCGCGTCCATCCGGTCGGCGGCCGAGACGCTAAGGGACGCGGTCGGGCGCGACCCCGAGGCCGCCCTCGAGTTCGCGGCGATGATCGAGCGGAACGCCGAGCGCGTGACAAGGCTGATAGACGACCTTCTGGACCTCTCAAGGATCGAGTCGCGTGAGTTCGCCCTCAATCTCGAGGCGATCGAGCCTGGCCCGGCGATCGATCACGTCCTCAAGATCTACAAGAGCCGGGCCGAGGAAAGGGGAATCGCGCTCCGGGCGGAGGTCCCCGATGGGACTCCGCCCGCAAAGGCGGATCGGCGGGCGCTCGAACAGGTGCTTTGCAACCTCGTGGAAAACGCGATCAAGTACTCGCCCGAAGGGGCGTCGGTCACCGTGCGCGCGGACTCCGCGGGCGGGATGATTCGCATCTCCGTTCAGGACACCGGCCCGGGGATCGAGGCAAGGCACATCCCGAGGTTGTTCGAGCGCTTCTATCGTGCCGACGCCGGCCGTTCGCGCGAGGTCGGCGGCACGGGCCTGGGGCTTTCGATCGTCAAGCATCTGGTCGAGGCGATGAACGGCAGGGTGGAGGTCGAGAGCGTGCCGGGGCGGGGGTCCGCGTTTTCGTTTTCGCTTCCCGCTGCATGACGGCCGTGAAAGGAATTTCAGAAAGGAATTTTGGTGTTGCCGGTCGAGTCGAACCCTGCTAGGAATGTTCCGCGCCGGCACTCCGCATCCATGAACGGAACCAAATGAGAGGTCATCTGAAATGTCGATCCTGAGCAAGCTCGTACCCCAGGAGGTCAAGTTTTTCGACCTGTTCGAGCAGGCTGCGCTCAAGATCCACGAGGGGCTAGACGCGATCCAGGTCGCGCTCAGAAAGCCCGAGGAACTCGAAGCGAGCGCCCGCCACCTCAAGGACATCGAGCACGAAGCCGACGAGATAGTGCACACGACAATCGATCTGCTCAACTCGACGTTCATCACCCCGATCGACCGCGAGGATGTCCAGTCGCTCGTGAAGAGGATGGATGACATCCTCGATCTCGCACAGGGCGCGGTACAGAGGCTCTGGCTCTACGAGATCCGCGAGGTGACCCCCGAGATGCACCACATGATATCGGTGCTGGTGAAGGCCTTCGCCGAGGTGCACAACGCGCTCAACGAGATGCGCAACATCAAGAACATAGCCGCCATCAAGAAGCACTGCATTGAGGTGAACCGCCTCGAAAACGAGGGTGATTTCATCGTGAGCGCCGCTGTCGCCAAGCTTTTCAAGGAGGCGCGCGATCCCCTCTACGTGATGAAGTGGAAGGAAATCTACGAAATCACCGAGACTGCCATCGATCGCTGCGAAGACGTTGCGAACATCATCGAGGGGATCGTGGTGAAACAGGCCTGAACCGGCGGAGCCCCGATGACCGCGATCGTCATCACCATGATCCTCGTTGCGCTGGTCTTTGACTTCATCAACGGTTTCCACGATGCCGCCAACTCCATCGCCACCGTCGTGTCCACCCGCGTCCTTTCGCCTCAACTTGCGGTGCTGTGGGCCGCGTTTTTCAATTTCGTCGCCGCCTTCATGTTCGAGACAAGGGTCGCATCGACCATAGGCAAGGGGGTCGTCGATCCGGGCGCCATCACCCTGGCCGTCGTGACCGCGGGGCTTCTGGGGGCGATCGTCTGGGACCTCATCACATGGTGGCTCGGGCTGCCCACCTCGTCGTCGCACGCGCTCATTGGCGGCCTCATGGGGGCGGCGGTGGCGCACAACGGGTGGGCGATTCTTCAGTGGGGCGGGATAGGCAAGATAGCGCTCTTCATAGTCCTGTCGCCGCTCATCGGGATGGTGCTCGGCTTTTTCAACATGGTGACGGTGCTTCGCGTCGTGAAAAGGAGCGCCCCCGCCCGGGTCGACGGCGTGTTCCGCAAGCTCCAGCTCGCCTCCGCAGCGGCCTACTCGCTCGGGCACGGCCTAAACGACGCCCAGAAGACCATGGGGATCATAATGCTCATCCTGGTCTCGACCGGGAACATGGCCGAGGAACAGCTCTCAAAACATGCCCCCATGTGGATCATAGTCGCGTGCAGCGGGGCTATCGCCGCGGGCACGATGTTCGGTGGCTGGCGCATCGTCCGGACGATGGGAGCGCGGCTCACCAAGCTTCAGCCGATCGGCGGGTTCGCGGCCGAGGGCGCCGGCGCCGCCACGATAATCGGGGCGTCGTGGTTCGGGATACCCGTGTCCACGACCCACACCATCACCGGCGCCATCGTGGGCGTGGGGGCCACAAGACGGCTCTCCGCGGTGCGGTGGGGGGTGGCTGGCAGCATAGTGTGGGCGTGGGTGCTGACCATCCCGGCCTCGGCTATCATCGCCGCCCTCGTTTTCCTTCCCCTCGATCTCCTCATCTGACGCTGCGGCGAATTTCCCTTTTCGTCACACGCCTGTCACAAGCGGAAGACATCATTGTTTCGGAGGGATTGACCCCGGTCCGGGGTGTCGGGTGCAGGGATGCTCACGCTCGTCGTCATAATGATAGCGGTCGCGCTCGTCTTCGACTTCATCAACGGGTTTCACGACGCGGCCAACTCCATCGCCACGGTCGTGTCCACGCGTGTGCTCTCTCCCCGGCTCGCGGTGCTGTGGGCGGCGTTTTTCAACTTTGTTGCGGCGTTCTTTTTCGAAACCAAGGTCGCCACGACCATCGGGAAGGGAGTGGTGGACCCGGGCTCGATCACGCTGGCCGTGGTGATGGCCGGCCTCATCGGCGCAATCGCGTGGGACCTTGTCACGTGGCGGCTCGGCCTTCCATCATCGTCGTCCCACGCGCTCATCGGCGGCCTCGCGGGCGCGGCCGCGGCGCACGGCGGCTTTGGCGTGCTGCAGGGCGGCGGTCTTCTGAAGATCGCGGCCTTCATCGTGGTCTCCCCGCTCGTCGGTTTCGTCCTTGGCCTTGCGTACATGGCCGGCGTTCTGTGGATTGTCCACCGCAAGGCGCCGTCCCGGGTGGACGGCTTGTTCCGCAAGCTGCAGCTCGTTTCGGCGGGGGCGTACTCGCTCGCCCACGGCCTGAACGACGCGCAGAAGACCATGGGGATCATCATGTTGATCCTCGTCACGACCGGCTACATGGCCAAGGCCGATCTTTCAAAACATGCCCCGTGGTGGATCATCCTTTCGTGCCACGGGGCGATTGCGCTGGGGACGATGTTCGGCGGCTGGCGGATTGTCAAAACAATGGGGGCGCGGCTCACGAAACTCCAGCCCATCGGGGGGTTCGCCGCCGAGGGGTCCGGGGCGACGACAATCATCGGCGCGTCGCTTCTGGGAATTCCTGTCTCGACGACGCACACCATCACTGGGGCCATCGTCGGTGTCGGCGCGACAAGGAGGCTCTCGGCCGTCCGGTGGGGCGTGGCGGGAAACATCATCTGGGCGTGGGTTCTCACCATACCGATGTCCGGCCTAATCGCCGCGCTGTCCTGGCTCGTCGTGCGGCTCTTCATCTAAATTGCCGGAGGAACGAAGACATGTCGGTGCGAGTCCTTGTGTTTGGGGTGGTGTTTTTGGAGGCGCTTACGGGGACGGTCCTTGCCGCAGACGAAAAGCCGGCGCCGGCGGCGGGCGACGAGACGGCCAAGCGCATCGCCATCGGGACGGGTGGGGGGTGGTGGCGGCCGGGGGCGCTTCTGCAGGGCTGGTGGGTTTTTGACCACTACGACGAACACGAGGCCGGCGGCAGGACGATCGACGGCACCAACGCCAACCAGTTCAGGGTCCGCCGCGCCGAGCTTTTCGTCAAGGGCGAGGCGATCCCGGGGACGTTCGGGTTCGACGTGATGATTGACCCGGCCAAGGTGCTCGAAACCGAAGAGAAGGAAGTCGAGGTGAGGGATGGAGACGGCGCGGTCATCGGCACAACCAAGATCAAACAGCCCGCGGCGAAACTCTCGGTCTTCCAGCACATGTTCGTCACGTACATGACGCCGTGGGCCGATGTCTCAATCGGGCAGTTCAAGATCCCCGTAAGCTACGAGGGCTACAACTCATCCGGCAGGCTTCTGTTTCCCGAGCGGGCGCCGGTCTCGAAGGCCTTCGGCGACCAGCGGGACGTCGGCCTGCGCGTCGCCAGGACGTTCAAATACGCCGGGTACTCGGCGGGGATGTTCAACGGCACCGGTTTGAACGTCCAGGACACGAACAACGCGAAGGACCTGGCGTTGCGCATCGAGGCATACCCTTTCGAGGGGCTGACGCTGGCGGGCGTCGCGTACTACTCCGTGGGCGAGCGCGACGAGCCTGAGGGGGGCGTCAGGGACCGGTTCGAGGCGGATCTGAAGTTCGAGCGATGGGGATTTCTGGTGCAATCCGAGTACATCCAGTCGCACGACACCATCGCGGACCCGAGAAACCCGAATGCGTTTGCCGAAACCGACGGGCAGGGTTTCTACGTCGCGCTCGGATACACGATCCGCGACACCGTGCAGCCCGTGGTCCGTTTCGGCCAGCTCAACCCGGACACCAGCAAGACCAAATGGGACCTCGATCCGAAAAAAGACACGCCATTTGCAAGGCACTTCGACGCCGGGGTCAACTGGTTCATCCAGCGGCACGAGGCGAAGCTTCAGCTTGCCTACAGCCGCTTCGATTACGACAACGCAATACCGACCGACAACCAGGTGATCTTCGCGGCGCAGGCAGGCTACTGACATGCCGTTGCGATCTGGAGTATGACATGACGAAAAACGAAACCGCGCCGCGGGGCGTGCTCTTTTTGTGCGTCGGGAACTCGGCCAGGAGCCAGATGGCCGAGGGGTGGGCAAGACAGCTCCTGCCCGCGGGGACGAAGGTCTGGAGCGCCGGGACGCGCCCCGCGCCCGAGGTCAACCCGCACGCGGTGCAGGTGATGACCGAGGCCGGGATTGACATCACGTCGCACCGGCCCAAGCCCGTCGAGGCCGTCCCGCTTGCCGAGGTAGATCTGGTCGTGACACTATGCGCCGAGCAGGAGTGCCCGGTCCTCCCGGGAAAATTCCGCCGCGAGCACTGGGAGTTCCCCGACCCGGCGGGATTTTCGGGCGCCGAGCTGGAGGTACTCGAATCCTTCCGTCGCATCCGCGACGAGCTCAAGGCCTGCGTGGCCGCGCTGGCGGAGTAAGATTTCCGCTTTGGCAAGAATACGCAAAATGGTCATTTTCGAAGGGTGGCCCGCCCGGGACAGCAGCGCTGTCCAGATCCCCGAGACGCCCGTTGCGGCAGGCAGTCCATACCGCAGTTCGCATATTCGCCAAACCGACGAAGTTCGCAAACGGACGTCGTTTTTGTGGCGGTTTGCCGCCCTCCGGTATTCTCTTATCTCGTACCTGGTGCCTTTGCCAGTCCCCTCCCGTTCGGCTCGGGTAGCGGTCATCGCATCCGGTGCGCGGCGTGTAGGACTTTCTCGGCGGCCGACCAGCTCGACCCTGCCGACAGCGATCGACTGAAACCCCTCTTCGAACGAGTCATTTACTTCCGCTGGCCTGCGCCGCCGGTGCGCCTTTGCCGCTGGATGACGAGGAGCACGTCCAACGCGTAGACGAGGGCAAGAGCGGGGTACTTGTACGGACCGAGCGGGTTCCAGACAAATTCAGGGGCGGCGTTGGTGATGTTCCAGTGCCCGGTCGCCTCCTCGCTGCGGCCGGTGCGCTCGAGCAGCCGCGCAAGGTTGACGCGAGCCTGGGAGTTCTGCGGGAGTATATCGAGAGCGTAGCGGTAGAGTGTCTCTGCGCGCTTGTAATCGCGTTTCTTGTAGATCGCGTAGCCGAGATTGTTATAAAGGAACGTGTGCCGCACACCCTTCGCGAGTGCCTCCTCGCCGGTGGCCAGCGCGCGTGCGAGGTCGCCGCGGTACCGGTGCGTGTCGACGAGCCCCGCCCAGGCAATCCCGTTGTCCGGCTCGAGGGCGAGCGCGGCCTTGTAGCGCTCCTCGGCCGCGTCGTACGCACCCCAGTAGAGGCAGCCGGCTCCTGATAGCGCCACGCGGTCAGCAGGGGTCGGGTCGCGGAGCCAGCGGTCAACCCGCCACACCTCGGCGGCGGAGAAGCGTTTCCCGGGCGAGGTCTTGATGAGGTGGTGGTAGTAGCGGGCGTTGTTGTATGAGCGACCCTTCTCGTAGTCGCGCTGCCACCAGAAGTCCTCCTCCATGTGGACCTTCGTGCAGCGTTCGAAGTCGGCGTCGGCGCCCTTGTTGTCACCGAGGATGAGGCGGGCGATCCCGCGCAGGTAGTGCCCCAGTGCCGAAGACTGGACGCCGACCGACTGGTCGAGCTCCGCGACGGCCGCGGCGGTATCGCCGAGACGGAGCAGCGCCTC
>JACRCP010000253.1 GCA_016218965.1 Deltaproteobacteria bacterium
CCGTCGCACACGGACAAACAAAGTTTGTCCGTGGCACCCCGTCGCTCGAACAAAGTTCTCTCTCTGCGGTCTCTGCGCCCTCTGCGGTTGCAAGCCCGGTGTCCGAAGCCGCAAACTCGGTGAACTCTGTGTCCTCTGTGGCAGAAAATCCGGCTGCCGTGTTTGCCGCGACCTCTCTCCGCCTCCGCCGGGAAATTGCCGCGCTCTCGCGGCGGGGAAACTTGAACCTTACCATCGGCGTCATCACCACGGGGTTCGCCCTGAGCCTCCTCGCCTACATGATCTTCGACGAGTCCACGTCCCCCGACTCCTTGGCCGCCGCGCTCTCGCACTACGTCCCCCGGATTACCACCGTAACCTTTATCGAAGTTTTCGCCTTCTTCTTCCTCAAGCTCTACCGGGCAAGTCTCATCGAGATCAAATTCTACCAAAACGAGCTCACCTGCCTCGCCTCCCTCCAAATAGCCCTCGCCACCTCCCGCGACTGCCCCGACCCATGCGCCGTGCGCACCGTCCTTGAACAACTCTCCCGCCGGAACCCTAACGCCAATACCCCTGACCCGTTCTCGCCGACCCCGACCCTTCCTGAGGACGAGCGCCTGCAGGCGCTCGGCGGATTGCTCACGCAGGCGGCGGGCGCGATTGCGGTGAAGGCTAAGTAAGGACGGTTCCACTTCGACTACTGCGAAGGCCCCTGGAAGGAATACCCCGAAAGGTTCGGCTGGGACGAGTTCGTGCCGGTGAGGTACCGGAGCCTCGGTTGATCAAGGCCCGGCCCAGCCCTACTGTGACCGTTCCACTCCCGTCGCCTGATCGCACGACATGCGCCGCATCGCGTCGTTGTTCCTCAGTTACATGCCTGCCAGGTATGCGCCCTCGTCGCGCCTCGCGCTGCTGCCACTCTGCGAAGTAGCGCTCTCTGCGCTGCGTAGCATAGCGCTACGCTATGCAGAGCGGTGTCGCTACGCAGCACGAGTCGCATCTCGCGCGACAGGCTCGGTCCGGGATCGATCACAGTAGAGCTACTCCCGGCGGCGCGCGCCGGACGGGCAGAACGTGCGCCGGGCAGGCGTCGCCCCGGCCTTCGCGCCGCCCCAGTTGCGGGGATGCTCCCAGCCGCCGCACGGCGCTTTGTCCCGGCGCCGGTCGGTGGTAATATCCGCCCGCGCATGGCTTCGCGGTTTTCATTCAGGCGGATGATCACCCGGTTCTTTCGGGGGATTGGCGGCGCGGTCGAGCGACCGCTCACGCGGGAAGGCGTTGCGGCGGGGCGCCGCGGGTTCATCATCCTGCAGGTCGACGGTCTCTCGTATTTCGTGCTCCGCATGGCGCTCAAACAGCGGCTCATGCCGTTTCTCGGCCGCTTGATTCGGCGAAAGGGATGGACGGTCAACAAGATCCCCGCCGGACTTCCCGCCACGACGCCGGCCATTCAGCTCTCGATGTTGTACGGCAGGAACGACTGCGTCCCGGGCTTCCGGTGGTTCGACCGCGCCTCCCAGCGATTCATGATCATGAAGGGCGTCGACGACTGTTTTGCCATCGAACAGCGCGCGTCGAAGGGACGCCGCGGAATTCTGGAAGGAGGGGCTTCGTATGCCACGTTGTTCTCGGGCGGGGCCGCCAAGACGGCTTTCACCGCGAGCAGAATGACCGCCGAACGGAGCGAGTTCCACTTCGCCCCCTTTCAGATCCTCGCCCTCCTCGCGCTCAACCTCGGCGCCCTTTTCCGCATCGCCGGTCTGTCGTTTGTCGAGCTTTGGCTCGAGCTTTCGGACACGGTGAAGGTCTGGCGGCGAGGGGGCCTGCGGCGAAAGGCGCTGGCGTTTGCGCTGGTCCGAATCGTTTCGAACGTGGTGCTGCGCGAGCTCTCCACGGCCATGGCTGTCATAGACGTGTACCGGGGCGTGCCGTCCATCTACGTCAACTATTTCGGCTACGATGAGCTTTCGCACCACCGCGGGCCGCACAAGCTGATGACCCGCCTTCTGCTCCGCGGCATCGACGCCCAGTTTCGCAAGGTCGTCAACGCCGCGCGGCGCGCCTGGCCGAAGGGGGGATACGATGTCTACGTCATGTCCGACCACGGTCAGGTGCCGACGATCCCTTTCGACTACGTCTACGGGCAGTCATTTGCCGATTTTCTCTCGCAGAGGTTGCTCCGGATGCGCGTCGGCAGCCTCGCGGCCGACGAGAACGAACGCCGCGCGGGACGCACGCTCTCTTTCATCAACTACCTCAATTCGCTCCAGCCCGTTCTCCCCCGGTGGGCCGCCGTTTTCGCCACATGGCTCGCGCGGCGGCTCGAGCACGGGCTGGCTCCCGAGGTGCCCGCGACCAGCGCCGGAGAACTCGGCGGGATCTATGTTCTGCCGACCTCCGACCTCGCGCACATCTACTTCAACGACCGGCCCGTCCGCCACACCGTCGAGGAACTCGAGGCCGAGCACCCCGGCGCAATCGCGTCGATTGTCTCGCATCCGGGGATACTTCTAGCCGCGGGCCTTTCAAGCGCGGGCGTGGTCGTGTTCACGCGCGAGGGGACGGCCGTTGTCGATCCCGAAACGGCCGCGCTTCTTTCCGGACCGGACCCGCTTGGCGGCATAGATGCGCCGCCGGGGCTCCTGCGATCGCTCGCCGACCTCGTGCAGATGGCCGACGCCGGCGATCTGGTGGTCTTCGCGCGGCGCAAGGACATGCGCGTCGTGGATTTCCAGGAGGAGCTCGGAGGGCACGGCGGACCCTATCCCGAGGAGCAGGGTGCTTTCATTGTGGTCCCGCCCGATGTACAATCCTCACCCGCGCGCGCCGGGTTCGACTTCGGAGCGGCGAACGGTCCAAGGGACCTGTACCGGTTGTTTTCGACGTACCTCGGGAAGGAAACCGATTCGTGATCGTGATCATCTCAAAGGGGAAGCGCATATACAGCACGCGGCGGCTCTACGACGAGGCGCGGGCGCGCGGCGCGAAGGTGCGCGTGCTCAGCCCTTTCGCGTGCAAGCTGCTCCTGGGCTGCGGCGACGGCGCCGCGGCCGCCTCGTCGCGGCCGCACGCGTCCTGCCCGGCCAACGGCGCGCACAGCATAGTGCGCGGGACACGGGCCGTCCGCCCGGGGCGGCGGGGCGGCACCGTGATCCCGAGGATCGGCGCCTCCGTCACCGATTTCGGACTCGCGCTCCTTACCCAGTTCGAGATGCTCGGGTTCCGGGTCCTGAACCGCGCCATCGCATTTCACCTCGCCCGCAACAAGCTCCTGGCGCTGCAGACGCTCTCCGCCGCCGGGATCCGCGTTCCGCGCACGGTCATGTCGCGCGATCGGACCGATCTGGACGCGATGGTCGATCGCGTCGGCGGCTTTCCCCTTGTGCTGAAACTCACCACCGGGACCCAGGGGGTGGGCGTGATGATTGCCGAGAGCATGGAGGCGATGCGCTCCGCGCTCGACGCGCTGTGGGGGCTCGGGCAGAACATCCTCATCCAGCAGTACGTTCGCGAGGCCGCCGGCCGCGACGTTCGCGTGGTGGTGGTCGGTGGCCGCCCCGTCGCCGCGTTCCGCCGGATCGCGCGCAGCGGCGAGTTCCGCTCGAACCTCCACCGCGGAGGAAAGGGGGAGTCCATCGTGCCGGCGGGAGATCTGGCGGACATCGCAGTCGCGTCGGCGTCGGCGCTGGGGCTTCTCGTCGCGGGGGTTGACATCCTCGAATCCGGCGAGGGTCCGATGGTGATGGAGGTCAACGCGTCCCCGGGGCTTCGCGGCGCCGAAAGGGTGACGGGCGCGAATGTGGCGGGCGCAATTGTCGATCTTGCGCTGGAGAGGCCCAGGGAACAGGGAGGGACGCCGTGAAACAGCCACCAGCCTTCAGCTTTCAGCATTCCGGGGGACCGTTGCGCGCACTTCTCCCCCGGACCCCCTGCGGACTCCGGCGGAGTGAATCCGCCTGCGTCCGCCTCCCCCTCGTGATCGCACTCGTTGCAGCGATTTCGCTGGCAGTTTTGGCGGCGGGATGCGAGGAGTCCGGCGCCCCAGCGGATGTCGCGCCCGGGGGAGAGGACGCGAGGGGCCCGGGGGTCGTCTACACGGACCCGGACGGAGGCGGCAGGGACGGTTCTTATGTTCCGCCCGACGCGGGAGCCGATTCGGGTGGGAATGACACCGGCGCGGCCCCGGACTCGGGTACGGACGCGGGGACAACTGACACTGGTGCGGACGCAGAGACGGGGGGACACGAAGACGCGGAGACAGATGCGGGGAACGACGCTGGGGCGGAGGATGCCGGCGCGGACGCGGGGGTCGGCGACGACACGGGACAGTTCGATGCCGGCATGCCGACGGGGAAGGTGGTAATCAACGAGGTGATGAAGATCCCCGGCAACGGGGACCCGCAGTTCGGCCAGTACCTGGAGATCGCAAACGATTCGGACGACTCCGTCGACATCCACGACTGGACGCTTTTGGCCGACCAGGCGTCCTTCACGTTCTCGCGCGACGCGGGTGAAACCGAGATCGCAGCGCGCGACATCCTGGTGGTCGGCGCATCCGACGACAACTCGAAGAACTCGTACGCCAAGGTGAAGTACGTTTGGCCCCCGACGTTCAAGTTCCCCGCCGGAAACTGCGCCCTGCGGCTGCAGGACCGGGCCGACGTGACCGTTGACGCCGTGTCGTGGGATGCGTCGTTCCCGTTCGCCGGCGGATCGTCCATCGAGCGAAAGGGCGCGGCCTTGGACGGGAACGCGGCCGCGAGCTGGCAGCGCGCCCCCTCGCTGATAACCTTCCTCGTCGAAACCGGGGAGTACGGCGGCGACCGCGGCTCGCCGGGCCGGACGAACTATGCCGTCAGGACCGGGGCCAAAATCCCGATTGGCGCCGCCGGCGTACCATCGCGCATCGATGCCCCGCACGAGCTCTGGCGCTTTCCCGTAGACGTGGAGGCGCGCGACATAATGGCCTTCAAGGGCGACGTAGACGGCGTCAGCGGAGATCTCACGCTGTTCCTGACGCTTCTGGACAGCCAGGGCGAGATCGTCTGGAAGGACCTGGCGGCCGAGGGCGACGGTTACGACTACTGGTTGAACTACGTCCCCGCCGCGAACGAAACACTCACGCTGCAGGCGCAGGCCGACTTCGCGAGCTCGTTTGACCCCGCTGACTTCGCGGTCAAGGCGTACGTTGCCGACCGACTCGACCTGGGGATTCCGGGGAACCACCTCGCACTCAAGACGGGCGACAGACACGCGATCACGGGGGCCATGGCCGTGTTCACGGCGGACCCCGACGCCAAGCCTCGAGCCCTCGCGGCGGGTGACCTCGCATATTCGAGCTCGGATTCCCAGGTTGCCGCGGTCGACTCGGTGGGCGTGATCACCGGCATCAAGGCCGGCGGAACGGCGATCACCGTCAAGTACGTGGGCGGCTCGCAGGATCTCGTCGTCGTGCTTGCGGTCGACGTGCAGGACCTTCCCGCCAATGACACGTGCGACACCGCGATGGACGTGTCGGGGACGAACCTGCTGTCCGGATCGACCACCTTCGCCGGGGACGACTACGACCCGACCGGCTGCCTCGCCGCGTTCTTTACCGGTCCCGATGTCGTCTACTCGTTCTCGTCCGGCGCCGCCCGGACGTGGAAGTTCACCGTCACGCCGCTCTGGGACTACAACCCGATGCTTTACGTGTTCGACGCGTGCCCGCCGACGGGCGACTGCGTGGACGGGACGAAGTTCTCGGGCAAGGGGGAGGCCGAGACGCTGGAGTTCCAGGCACAGGGGAACAAGACCTACTACCTCGTTGTCGACGGGGACCTTGCCGACGGGGATGACGCGGGGACGTTCACGCTCACGGTCGAATAAAGCAGACGCGAAAAACAGCAAAAAGTCTGGATCTTCTGGAAATGTGTGACAACTCCCTCGGAAAACGACCCGATCGAAACCCGTCTACTCGATCTTTCCGCAAATCCGAAGTCCGCAACCCCGTTGGGGTTGTGGGATGGATTTTTCGTCCGTTGACCCAGGGTAGCCGTCGAACGTCAACCCTGGGCTTCGTTACGCGACCCCTTTGGGGTCGGGAACCGCCGGCCCGATCCAGTCCCATAACGCCGGCCGTCATGAATGATGGCCCCGTACGAGCGCCAACCC
>JACRCP010000246.1 GCA_016218965.1 Deltaproteobacteria bacterium
GCCGCGCACGCTCGTTGAGCAGTTCCTCAAGGGCGACGTACTTGCTGCGGATGGCGGCTTCCAAGTCCACGTTGTGTCTCACACCTACTATAGAACACGGACCGATCAAGTTGTCAAATTTATTGTTTTACGGCGCCTAACGCCAGGATTGAGGTCGCCGGGAGCGTCGTCGCTGGATCAGGCACTTGGACCGGTAAAGTTTGGGCACCCAAGATCGGGACAGTCGTACAGACAGGTGGTGGGGCGGACGGAGCCTATGGCGCACCGGCCACGTTGTTGACGGTGGCAAGTGAATGCATAGGGCGCTTGATCGTTTCCATGCAAGCGGGAAATACCTACGCCCCTAGCTGGACAGGTGACATCTTCTGCAACGCGCGCGCGTGCGTTGCTACGGTGGTAGGTGCTTCTACCGGCTGGAATGGCTCGTATACTGAAGACCTAGTGATAGCGTGGAGTGGCAGCAACCTGACTGTGAAACAAGATGGTGGTACGTACACTATCCACTACGCGTTCTTTGGCGTGTGTAACTGAGGATGAACATGAAGGCACGAATCAAAGAAGAGACTTTGATAGCGGCACTCGCATTAGTGATTGTGTCGACGGTATCCTGTCACCTCTTTCTCCCCTCCGTCGGTGACGAAGGCCAGGCGTGTTTCGACGACAAGACATGCAAATCGGGGTTCGTGTGCTCGGCCGACAACGTGTGCGTGAAGCCGACAGGTGACGGTGGTGTAGGCTCCGACGTAGGGGATCCATCCTTCGACGGTACTCAGGACTCCGGCGGCCGAGCCGACGCCGCCGATGCTAACGAAATCCCTGACGGCGGTACTGATGCAGGAGACAGCGGGGTAGTTCTTTCAGACGCCGGTGACACAGGCGTTGTAATTCCCGATGGAGGGCCCGACGCTGGCTCCGATGCAGGTGTTCCGGCCGCGGCGTGCCCTCCGTGGGCGCCTTCGGGCGGCGGGTTTGCAGCGTGCGGGCGGATGGTCAATTCGTCCGGCGACATGACCGGCGGCGGATTCTCCATCCGCGGGTCGGTGACGCAGGGGATCACGCGAACGCCTGCGAGCGGGGGAGGATTTACGGTGAGATAGATGGATGTGCTCACCCCAAAGGGGTGAGATAACGCAGCCCGGGGCAACGCCCCGGGAACGGGGACGGGAACGAGGGTTCCTCACCCCAAAGGGGTGAAATATCCCAGCCCGGGGCGACGCCCCGGGGAAGGGTATGTGAGATTGAGAACGTAGCCCTGAAGGGGCGAGATAGGATGGATTGTCGTGCCGCAGTCGTTAGCAAGAATTCTGCTCCATATCACCTTCAGCACGAAGAACCGCGAGCCATGCCTCACGCCCGACATTCAGGCGGAACTCTACAGGTACATCGCCGGCACCCTCAAGGAACTGAATTGTCCTGCGATCGTCGTTGGCGGCTATGCCGACCATGTTCACCTTCTGTTTGTGCTCTCCAGGAACATCCCCGTGAGCAAACTCGTCGAGGAGGTCAAAAAGAGCTCCTCGAAGTGGATCAAGACCAAAGGGCCCTTTTTGCTGAACTTCCATTGGCAGAACGGGTATTCCGCTTTCTCGGTGAGTCAGTCGAACGAAGATGTTGTCCGGAAGTACATTGAGGGTCAGGTCGAACATCACAGGAAGGTGACGTTTCAGGAGGAACTGCGGGGATTTCTCGAAAAGCACAAGGTGGCGTTCGATGAGAAATACGTGTGGGATTGACGGCCATGTCGGGTTTGTCGGGACGTTGCCTCTGTGTCGGGCCTATTTCGCCCCTTCAGGGCTTGGAGATTGTCGTTGGTTTCCCGTGACCCAGGGCGTTGCCCTGGGCTGTGATATTTAACCCCTTTGGGGTGAGGAGGTCGCACAATGAATAGCAAGCTCATCGTCGTAATCCTTGTCCTCGCCTTTCCCTCTCCTGCCGTCGCGCAGGCTCCCGCGCCTGCCGTGGCCTGGCCCGAAGTCAAGCCCGACAAGAAGGCCAAGGTCATGTCCATCGCCTTCTTCCAGCTCGAGGCGCAAGGCGTTGACGCGCGGGTGGCGGGGATTGTTTCGGATACCATGCTCACCGAGCTTGGGAAACTCCCCGACAGCAAGGTCATCGGCTCAAAGGACATCGACGCGATGCTCGGATACGAGCAGAAGAAACAGCTCACCGGGTGCACCGACACTTCGTGCGTCGTGGCGGTCGGCGGGGCTTTGGGTGTGGACAAGCTCGTAATGGGGAGCCTCGGGAAAATCGGCGATTCGTACGTGATGAACCTCAAGGCGCTCGACATCCGCAACGGGACGGTGGAGGCCATGTTCAACAAGCGGCTCCAAGGCGGCAGCGAAGAGGACTTCTTGGACACCATCCCCGAGGCGCTCACCGTGCTGTTCCCTTGGGGCGAGGTCATTTGGAAACGACCGGGTGGGACCGGGGCCAAACGGGGCGGCGCCGGCAGCGCCGAGCTCCGCGACGACATGATCCTTTGGGGCCACGTGACCGTGTGGAGCGGGTTGGGCGTCGCCGCCTTCGGCGGGTTGTCAATGTTCTTGGCCAAGTCGGCGGCCGACGACTACCAGTCCGGCACCGGCGGGCAGGACGCGAAGGACTCAAACGGCCTTTGGAGCACGATGGCGGTCACGGGTCTTTCGGTCGGCTTTGCGGCGATAGCGACCGGGACGACTCTCTGGCTTCTCGCCCCCGACGAGCCGGTCGTCAAAAAGAAGGTCAGCGTCGGCGCGGTGCCGATCGAGGGCGGATTCGCCGTAGCCGCACAAGGGGTGTGGTGAAGTTCGTTGTGTCGCGAGCAAGCTCGCTCCAAATCAAAGCGGTAGCAAGCTACCGCACTCCAAAATCACTTCAGCCCCTTCGCGATGTTCCCCCGCAGGATCTCGGACGTGCCGCCGCCGATGAGCGTGAAGCGGACGTCGCGGAGGTATCGTTGTATCGGGAAGTCGTTTGCGAAGCCGTAGCTGGCGAACACCCGCGCCGCGCGGTCGCAGACCCGGAGCGCCGCTTCCGACGCGAACAGTTTTGCCATGTTCGCTTCGGTTTCGTTTTGCATTTTCTGATCGCTCCGCCACGCGGCCCAATGGGTCAGCCGGCGCGCCGCTTCCAAGTCAACGGCCATCTCCGCCAGGTGGGCTTGGACGGCCTGGAACTCGGCGATCGGCCGTCCGAACTGCCGGCGTTCCTTGGAGTATGTCAGCGCGTCCTGGTAGGCCGCGCGGCCCACGCCGATCGCCAGGGCCGCCGTCATGACGCGGATCTCGGCAAGGATCCTGCGCAGATACTCCATGCCCTTGCCGCGCTCGCCCAGAAGGCACGTGGCCGGCGTCTCGATGAAGGACACCTCCGAGGTCAGCGAAGCGCGCACCCCCATCTTTTCGATGCTCCGCCCCACGGCCAGGCCGGCCGCGCCGCGCTCGACGAGAAAGATGCTCAGCTCCTTGGCATCTTTGCGGGGTGGCACGCTGTGCCCCCCCGCGCCCCCCGCTCGCTCCGGCGAAGTGAATTCGCCTGCGCTCGCTCCGTCCGTCCTCGCGAACACGGTGAAGAAGTCCGCCACCGGCGCGGAGGTGACCCAGGTCTTCTGCCCGGTGACGAGCCACCGGCCGTCGCGCTCTACCGCCCGCGTCGAAATGGCGCCGAGATCGCTCCCCGCGTTCGGTTCGGTCATGCAGATGGCCCCGATTTTCTCGCCGCGCAGGGCCGGTAGAAAGAGCCGTTCACGCAGCTCGCCTTCCGCGAACTGATGCACGAAGTAGGTGCCCATCAGCGACTGCATGGTGCAGGCCGCCGCCACGGCCAGGCTCCCGCGGGCAATCTCCTCAACCGCAAGGACGTATGTGACGATGTCGGCGCCCGTTCCTTCGGGGGGTGGATAGCGCATGCCGAAAAACCCCAGCCCGCCCGCCTGCAGAAAAAGCTCTTTGGGGAAACGCGGATTCTCATCCAGGTCGCGGGCCTGGGGGCGGATCTCGCGATCGGCGAACCGGCGAAAGGTCGCCTGGATGGCCTGCTGTTCCTCGGAAAGCGAAAAATCCATCACGTCACTCCACGGGGCCGCCGACGTCTATGCCGAGCTTGTACGTCATACTACTTGCCCATCGCCTTCCTGCCAAGCGCGAAGGCCTGGCGGTTGCGCCCGAGCGACTTCTTCGAGCTTCGCCTCTCGATCGCGGAGAGAAGCTGCGCCTCCGTGAGCGGAAGCAGATTGAGGGCTGACAGGGCGCCCAGCATCAGGACGTTGAGTCCCTGCGTGCCCCCGTTCTTCTCCGCCGCGGCGCCCGCGTCAACGGTGTGCACCGAGGCCGCCACTGCCCGGATCTGGTCTAGGATTTCTTCGATCGCGGGGTACGGTTTGCCCTGGCGCGAGAGCACCCCGGGCATGACGCGGCCGAGGTTCATGACGACCTTCGTGTGGCCGGCCATTCTGGGAAGCGCACGGAGGGTCTCCAGCGGCTCAAGACCCAAAACGACGTCGGCCTGCCCGTCGGCGATGAACGAACTCTTGCCGGGCCCGATGAGCACTGTCGACGACACACTCCCGCCCCGCTGGGACATCCCGTGGAGCTGGCCGACCACGACATCAAGGCCCGCCGCCAAGGCGGCCTCGCCGATGAACCGCGTGGCCGTGAGCACGCCCTGTCCGCCGACCCCCACGGCCAGAAGCCGAAACCGTTTCTTTGTCCGCCCATTTCCCATTCCGCGCGGCCAATATAAGAGGGGAGATGGCCGATGTAAAGAGCGTTGCGTGCACTACGCCGGGGCGACCTTTCTTATTGCGCCGTTGGGGCAGAGGGCGGCGCAGACGCCGCAGCCGTTGCAGAGGGTATGGTCGATCCGCACGCGGTCATCCTCGACGTAGAACGCGGGGCAGCCCAGGACGTCGATGCACGAGCGGCAGTTGCCGCACAGGCCGCAGAGCAGACACCGCGACGCCTCTGTGCGGGCCCGGGCTTCGGTGAGCGGTTGCAGGACCTCGACAAAATCGGTTGTGCGAACCGTCGCGGGGGTTTCCGGTTGGCGCTGGCGCGGGGATCGGAGGGACTGCGAGGACTGCAGGGACTGCAAAGACAGCGAATCGGGCGGTTGAGTGTTCGGGCGAGGCGGGGCGAGTCTGACACTAGCCGCCGCCCCGCCGCGGAGCGCGCAGTCAATCGCCCATGCGGCGCGCTGTCCCGCCGCGATGGCGCCCGTCACGGTGCGGTCGGCGGCCGTGGCGTCGCCGCCTGCGAAGACCCGGGGGTGCGAAGTCCGACATGTCTCGGCGTCGGTCTTGATGAGGCCGTCGCTCGTTGTCTCAAGCTCGATGTCACCCGGCGCGCGCCACGCGGGGTCCATCGCCTGTCCGATGGCGGTGATGATGAGATCGGCGGCGATCAGGCGTTCGCTTCCCGGGACGGCCACCGGCCTTCGCCGTCCCGATGCGTCGGGTTCCCCCGGTTCCGTGCGGACGCACAACAGCCCGGTTTCGTCCCCCGCCGCGATCCTCGCGGGCTGCATCTGCGTGAGGATCTCGATCCCCTCGGCCTCGGCGGCCTCGATCTCCTCGGAAATCGCCGGCATCTCCTCGCGTCGGCGGCGATAGACGATCTTGACGCTTTGAGCGCCCAGTCGCCGGGCAGTCCGCGCGGCATCGATCGCGGCGTTGCCGCCGCCGACGACCGCCACCCGGCGTCCGGGCGGCGCCTTTTGTCCGGTATTGGCATCGTGGAGGAAGGCGAGGGCGTCGACGACGTCGGGTCTGCCCGACGCGCGCTCCGACTGGAAGCCGAGGCCGATGCCCTTCATCGCGCCGATGCCGAGATACACGGCATCGAATCCGCCGGACAGAAGGTCTTTGATTGCCAGGTTGTGCCCCAGGGCCTTCCCGGCCGCGAAACTGACGCCCAGGCCGAGGATCCTTTGGATGTCGCGGCCCAGCGCCTCGCGCGGCAGTCGGTACGGGGGAATGCCGGATCGGAGCAAACCTCCGGGGCTCTCCGCGGCGTCGAACATGGCGACCCGGTACCCGCGCAACGCAAGGTCGTGGGCGGCCGCGAGGCCCGACGGGCCCGAACCCACGACTGCCACCTTCAAACCGTTTTCCGGGTCCCTTTTCGGCTCGTACGGCGCGCCGCTTCTGGCGGCCCAATCGACCACGAAGCGTTTGAGGTCGTTGATGCCGACAGGTTCCTCCGACATGTCCCGGAGGACGCAGACCGTCTCGCACGGGCGGTGGCAGACCCGGCAGACGGTCTCGGGGAGCGGACAGCGGTCCATGATCAGCCGGAACGCCTCCGCGTACTGTCCGGCCCGGATGTGTCCCGCGTAGCCCTGCACGCACAGCGACAGCGGACACCGCGTGGCGCACGGCGCGACGGCCGGACGGTTCTCTTGGGCGAGCGCACCCGTCGCGCGGCAGTAGACCATGCTCCGCTCGTGCGGGACCGACACGCAAAGGTCGCAGCGCATCCCTGCGGTTTCGCGGCCGCACGTCCTGCACACGGTGTCATCGATCTCGTACGCGGCGATACCAGGCGGCCGGCCGATCACTTTTGAGAGGAACACCGGGCACGGCCGTCCGGTGATTATCACGCTTGTGCCGGTCGCCTCCCGCGCGCGCCTGAAGGCGGCTATGGTCGCAGGAAGGTCGTGCGGATCGACAGTCTCGACGTGCCGCGCCCCGAGGGCGCGCACCACCGCCTCGATTGAGACGTTGCGCGAGGGGGCGGCGCCGCCGGCCTCAACGCCGGGGCTCGGCTGGAAGCCGGTCATCGCCGTCACCTGATTGTCCAGGATGACGGCCACCATGTTCGCGTCTTCCTTGATGGCGTTGAGCAGCGCGGGCATTCCCGAGTGGAAGAACGTCGAATCGCCCAGGAAGCCGACCGTCCGCGCGCCGGTCACACGGCTTGCGCCGGCGGCCAGCGTGAAAGCCGCGCCCATGCACAGCAACGCATCCACCGTTTCGAGCGGCGGGCCGTATCCGAGCGTGTAGCAGCCTATGTCGTTGAAATAGAGCTGGTGCTCGTCAAACGCCGCGCGCGCCGCGACGTACGCCGCCCTGTGCGGGCACCCCGGACAGAGGCTTGGCGGGCGCGGGGGCAGGGCCGGGGGCTTGCGGGCGGGCGCCGGGACGGCTTCGTTCCCGAGAAACCGGCGGATGCCTTTGAGAATCACCTCGGGCTCGTATTCGAACTCCACGGGCAGGTGCCCGGTGCGTTTGCCGTTGATCTCCGTCTTTAAACCGCGTCTCGAACAGATGGCGTGGAGTGAGTCCTCGAGGTACGGCGAAAGCTCCTCGACGACGAGGACGTGCGGGAACTTCTGCACGAACTCGGCAATACGGTCTTCCGGAAGCGGGAACGCGGCGCCGACGGTCATCACCGTGAACCGGTCCGAAAACCCATTGTCGCAGATCAGGTCGGCGGTCGTTGCCGCGGGCGCGCCGGTCGCGATGATGCCCAGCGGCCCGTTGCCGTCCGTCCGGATGAACGGGCTTGCCGACATGAGTGCCCGCGCGGTTTCGACGCGCGCCCCGATGGTTTTGCGCAGGGCGCGGGCGTTCTGCGGCATCGGGACGAACCGGGAGGGGTCGCGCACGAATCCGGCCGTCTTCGGCTCCGCCAGCCGCCCGTACCGCACGACGGCCCGTGTGTGGCAGACGCGCGCGGTGGTGCGGAGGACGATAGGAAGGTTGCTCTTCTCGGAAAGCTCAAACGCGAACCGGGCCATCTCGTACGCTTCCTGCGGCGTTGCCGGGTCGAGCATCGGCAGGTGGAGCATCGGTCCGAGGTGCCGCTGGTCCTGCTCGTTTGGGCTGGTGTGGCACGAGGGGTCGCCGGCGCTCACGATGACAAGACCGCCGACAACGCCGACATACGGGATGGTCGAGAGCGGATCGCCGGCGTACATCAGGCCGAGGTGCTTCATGGCGCAGATCGCCCGCGCGCCCGCAAGCGAGGCGCCGAACGCCATCTCGAGGGCGATCTTCTCGTTGACGGAGTATTCGAACCTGATGCCGCGCGCCGGAGCGATGCGCGCGAAGGAATCGGTCACTTCGGACGACGGGGTGCCCGGATAACCCGAGGCGAACCCCACGCCGGCCTCGAGCGCGCCGCGGACGATCGCCTCGTTTCCCAGAAGGCACTCGGCGTGCCCCTCGGCGTCAACCAGCAGCGGATCGACGCGCTGTTCGGGCGGGCGTGGGCTCATCGACCGGGTTGTCGGCTAACCATCCACCCAGAAACGCCGCAGGCAGCACTTGCCGCCCTCGGGGAGGGCCTCGACGGTTTCCATGCGGAGCTTCGTGCCAAGCGCCTTGTTGATGTCCGCGACGGCGGTCTGGACCCAGACATCGCAGCCGGGACGGTCTTCCGAGAGAAGGTTCAGGCGTTTGTGCCAGTGATACCACGGGCAGTCGGCGTGACGCACGAAGGCCTCGTCCCTGTCGGCGGTGGCCTCCATGGCCGCCGCCTCGCCCATGCACTGGCTGCTCCACACGATGGCCGCCGCCATCTGGGGCGCCAGCGGCTTGCCTTTGTCCATGCGCTTGAGGTACGCCTTGGCGGTCTCGTGGCCGGTGACCTCCCACATCCTGTCGGTCACCTTGGCGGTTTCGACCGACGGACACATCTGGCGAACCGCCTCGTGCCACGCGAAGTGCTGCGCCCGCGCGATGTCGCAAAGGACCGCGAACTTCTTGTCAACCGGTATTTCGCCCATCTTAAGCCTCCTTTTCGTTTGTGGTTCAGCGGTGCAGCGGGCGGTAGGCGTCGTGCGCCGGTTCGAAGTGCCGCTCGGGGAGCTTGAAGCGCACGGCGGCAATCGGGCACAAGTCTGCGCAGATCCCGCACTCCTCGCACAGGTCCGTCACCAGCGCCGCCTTGCCCTTGACGATTCCCATGATCTGCGGCGGGCATTTGAGCACGCACACGCCGCACCCGTCACAACGAAACGCGTCGATTGTCGGTACCATTCTCTGCCTCCTTCCAGGCGCCGTCGTCGAAGTGCCTTCACGTGACGGCTGTTGGCTGATGGCTGATGGCTCTCTGTTACAGCCGCATCCCCATCCGGTAGCCGTCGAGGATTGCGCTTGACCCGCGGCGCGGGGTTATCGCGTCGCCGATCGTGAAGATCTTCTTTTTGGCGTCGGCCAGTTCCTGCTCGGATTTCATCTGCGCGATGACCACGGTGTCGGCCTCGACGGTCGCCTCGCCCTCGGGCGTCTGGACAACCACGCCGGCGGCCGTGATCTCCTTGACCGAGGCGCTGTGCACCAGCACCGCGTGCTCGTCTTTGAGCTTCTTCATGTAGCGCCAGATGTACGAGGGGTTCACGTCCTGCCCCGGCTTCTTGGCCTTGCCGACCAGCGCGACCTGGTGGCCGCCGCGGTGCAGAAGCAGAAGGGCCGTCGCTATCGCCACGCCGGCGTCGCCCAGCACTGCGACGCGTTTCCCGACCTTCACCTTGTTCTCGAAGACCTCGAGGCACGAGACCACGTTCGGTTCGTCGGCCCCCTTGACCGTCATCTCCGCCTTTGCGCCGGTCGCCACAATGATCACGTCGGCGCCCGACGCCTTCACCTCCTCCCTTGTCACCGCCTTGCCGAGATCGATCCTGGCGCCGAACTTCCTGCAGCGGTGTTCAAGGTAATTCACCAGGCGCATGAACTCCTCGTCGCCCCAGGGGCCGTGCGAAGCTGCGGCGAGCTGGCCGCCGGCGCGGCCCGTGCGCTCGGAGATGGTCACGTCGTGGCCTTTTTCCGCCGCTATTGCGCCGGCCTGCAGCCCGGCGATCCCCGCCCCGACTATCCAGACCTTCTTCTTCTTTTCGGCTTTCGCAAAACCGTAGTACCCGAAATGGGCCTCGGTCTCGTGCCCCAGCGACGGCCGCACGAAGCAGTTGAGCTCGGCGTCGCGGAACAGACGCGCGAGGCAAATGTTGCACGCCATGCACGGTATGATCTCGTCTTCACGTCCTTCCAGGATCTTGTTCGGGAGCGACGGATCGGCGATCATCGGCCGGCACATCTCCCAGATGTCCAGCTTCCCCTGCACGATGGCGTCCTCGACGATCTGCGGCAGGAAGAGCCTGTACGCCATCGACACCGGGATCTTGAGGTTCTTCTTCATCCTCTCCGAAATATACAGCCAGTGCCCCATAGGGATATCGCGGCTTATGACGGAGACCGCCGATTCCTGCCAGCCCGCGGTGACGCTCAAGCAGTCGATCCCGGCCTTTTCGGCGATCTTGATCGCCTCAAGCGACTCCTCGGGCTTGTTGCCGCCGCGGTCGTCAAGGAGCTCCTCGCCGCACAAGCGGATTATGACCGGGTAGTCGGGCCCGACCTCTCTCCTGATGCCCTCGACTATCTTGCGCATGAACGTGCAGCGTCCGTGGATGTCGCCGCCGTATTCGTCGGTTCGCTTGTTGGTGTACGACGAGATGAAGTTCGAGATGAGGTACCCGACGATCCCGGAGATCTCGACCCCGTCATACCCCGCCTCCCGGCAGCGGCGGGCGCCGTCTATGTGTTCCTTGATGCACATCTCGATCTGCTCGCGGGTCATCTCGACCGGCTCGCGGAACCGGGGGATCCGCTGTTTGACCACGGACGGCCCCACCGTGTAGTCGATCTCGACCCCGCCGACGCGCCCGCAGTGCATGAGCTGAAGGACGGCCCTGGCGTCGTGCCTGTGGATCACGTCGGAGATGCGGCGCAGGCCGGGGAGGAACTTGTCGTCCCAGATGCCCATCATCCCGACGTAACCCTTGCCCTCGCCGCGGGGGTCGGTGAACGCGCCCTGCGTCGTGACGATCCCGGCGCCGCCACGCGCCTGGGCCTCCATGTACCCGACTTCCTTGTCCGACACGAAACCGTCGGCGTAGTTGAAGTTGGTCTCGGTGGAGGCGTATTTGATGCGGTTCTTCACCTCCATCTTCCCGATCCGGAACGGGGCGAAGATGTGCGGGTATCTGTTCTCTCCTGGTTTCATCGTCTTGTGACCTCCCGATGTGCTTGACATGCCCGTGTGGTCCCCGTAGCATCCCGGCCATGAACGACGCCAATGAATCTCCACTCAAGACCTCGCGGTACACCCCGTCGCTCAACGCCGAGGAGCGCCGGCTCCTTGCGCAGAGCGAGATCGAGGCCTCGGAAACGGCGTGGGGCGCGGCCGAAGTCCTTGTGACGCAGCGGCTCCATCGCGACGCGCTCTCGCGGGCCTACTTTGCGCTGTTCCACGCGGCGCGGGGGCTTCTGTTTGCCGAAGGGTACGACGCGCGTGGACCGGACGCCGTGATCGAAGTCCTTGGCCTGCGCCTTGCGGCAACCGGCGAGATGCCTCCCGAGGCGCCGGCGGTGCTTGCCCGCGGCCAGCGTTACCGCGAGCTCTGCGACTTCGGCGTCGGCTGGGTGGTTTCGCCCGAGCGCGTGCTTGCCGAGCTCGAGGTCTACGAAGAACATCGAACCGGCCTTCTCGCCATGCTTGCCGCGCGCGGCGTCAAGGGCGCTTCCGGCGGTGCGTGATCGGTTCAATCGTCGTCCTTTTTCTCCGATTCATCCTCAATCATCTGCATTACCTTGGATTTTTCCTTCTTTTTCGGCTCGTCTTCCCTGGGCTCTTCTTTTTTCCCTTCGTCCTTTTTCGCGTCGGCGCCGTCTTTGGTTTCTTTCCCGTCCTTGGCGGCCTGGGTGTCTTCGTCCCTTTTGGGTTCGCGCGGTTTCGCGAGCGCGCCCGCCTTGTACAGTCTTTCCGTGAAGGCCTCGATCTGGGCCGTGATCGACTCCTGGGTCCCCTCGTCAATCCAGGCGATGTAGGTGTGTTCGGTCTTTTCGATCTTCTCGAGTACCTTCGCCTGCTCCGGCGTCGGGCGCGACTGGATCTCGAAATTCAGCTTCGTGCCGGGCGCCGGCGCTATCAGGTACACGTAGCCGATGTGGAGGTTGCGGTCGAACCCGTCCGCGTGGATTTTTACGCCCCGCAAGTCCAGTTCCGCGTTGTACGCCAGCTTGATCCCGTGCCGGGCCAGGAGCAGGGTGACCAGCTGCCGGGCTTCGACGGGGTTTAGGTGACCCGAAACCTGCGGCTGGTACTCGTCGGGCTCGACTGTGCGCAACCGGCAGCCCTGGGTCGAGGAAATAACCCCCGCCGCCGCAATGACCGCCACGCACGCCGCAATCCGTTTCATCTGAAGCCCTCCGTTTTTCGGCCCGCTCTGCCGCCGCCACAACAACCGCGGCACGACGCGCCCATCCGTGCCATCCCCGATCGTTCAGAACAGCGTGTAGATGAACGGGGCTGCCGCCGTCTGCCCGAGCGCAATGAGAACACCGGTGAGAAGCAGCATCACTATGATCGGAAGCAGCCACCACTTCTTGCGGACCTTCAAAAAGTCCCAAAACTCCCACGCGAGATACGCTATCCCGCTTCGGGGTCTGGCCGGCGCAGGGGCCGATTCCAGCGCGTCCGCTTGTGCGGCGGGTTCCTTGTTTTCTTCTCCCATTGTGCCTCCCGTTCGCGGGTACCGGCCAGATTAAAGGCGATCTCGGCGCGGGAGTCAAATAGTTGGTGGGGGTTCGTTGATCGTCCGGGCCAAACGGGTTATCATGGCGTGTGAAGATCGACGGCGAGAGAGGTGCGGCGATGAGACATGTCCTAGTGATCGGCGTCCTGTGCGGGATTGGCGTCGTGCTGTTTTTCGCGTGCGTAGTGGACGTCGGGGGCGCGCCATGTGAGAACGACGACAACTGCCCCGAAGGGCAGTACTGCGCCTCTGACGGGACGTGCCAGGCGGGAACCGGGTCCGCGGCGGACGCGGGAGGGGCCGCGCGCGACGCCGGGTCGGACGGCGGGTTGCGGGACCAGGGTACGGTGGACGACGGGGCACAAGACGCGGGGACGGCGGACGACGGGTCGCAAGACGCGGGGACGGCGGACGACGGGTCGCAAGACGCGGAGACGGACACAGGGGCCGACACGGGGACGGACGGGGGCGCAGACGCGGGCCCCGAGTGCACGGCGGACAAGGAGTGCCCCAACGGCATGTGCTGCGACGGGAAGTGCGCCGCGGGGAACTGCTGTGACGCCGCCGACTGCAAATTGCCCGGGAAACCCACGTGCAATGGCAGCGTGTGCACGGCCGAGTGCCGGCCCCGCGACGATTGCGGCAAAGGACATGTCTGTTGCCTTTCTGTCTGCGAGGCCGGCGACTGCTGCGGCGACGCGGATTGCATTGGAAACCCCACCGGCGACACGTGCATCAACCACAAGTGTTCGAAGGCGTGCGGCGCGAACGAGGACTGTGCTCCCGACGACTGCTGCATGACCGGGCCCGGCGCTGGCGCCTGTTACAAAGGGGAGTGTTGCGATGACGTGCAGTGCCTTCCTCCGGAGTTCTGTTCGGGGGGAGGGGTGCAGAACGTGTGCGGTTGCACATCGGAGCCGAAGTTCGACTTCTGCCGCCGGATGAACTCGACGTGCGGCGAAACGAAAGGCGAGGACAACTGCGCAAGGGCCCGGACTGAGGACTGCGGGAGCTGCACCGGCTGTACTTCGCTGTGCGCGTCGTGGCAATGCCGGGCGGTCCCGCACGCCGCGTCCATGTGCGACGGCGGCGATGCCTTCTGGTACGACTCGTGCGGCGAAAGAGAAGAGCTGAAGCAGGATTGCACCGGCGGGCAGGTGTGCATCAAAGGCGAGTGCTGCGCGCCTTCGGTCAAGACAACGGCCTGCCAGGGGAAGTGCGGGATCATCCCGGACGGGTGCGGCGGGACGCACGACTGCGGTTCGTGCACGAACGGGTTCGCGTGCGACGGGGCATCGCATTCGTGCGAGTGTCAGTCGGACCAGGTGTGCGGGGCCGACTGTTGCCCCAATGCCTCGGACGTCTGCAACGGGGCCGCGTGTTGCGCGCCCAGGTCCAAGACCGCGGCGTGCAGCGGCATCGAGTGCGGGCCCGTTTCCGACGGCTGCGGCGGGACGTACGACTGCGGGGGGTGTGGAAGCCCCAAGACGTGTTCGAACAACAGGTGCGTCGCATGCACGGTCCAGTGCGCCGGGAAATGCGGCGGCGCCGACGGCTGCGGCGGGACCTGTCCGGACACCTGCGCAGCCCCCAACACCTGCGGAGGAGGCGGCACGCAGTACGCTTGCGGGTGCACCCCAAAAGCCAAGAGCAACGTGTGCCCGGGCCACTGCGGGACGATGTCGGACGGATGCACCGGGACGCACGACTGCGGCGCGTGCGCGAACGGATACTCGTGCGATATTCTTTCGAACGTCTGCGGGTGCTCAAGCGGCGTCACTTGCGGGGCCGCCTGCTGCGCTTCGGGACAGGTATGTCATGCCAGCCAGTGTTGCACGAAGATTCCGCAGGCAACGGCGTGCAGCGGGAAATGCGGGACCGTGTCCGACGGCTGCGGCGGGACATACGACTGCGGCGCGTGCGCCAACGGGTACTCGTGCAACGGGACGACGCACGCGTGCGAGTGTCCGACGGGCATGACGTGCAGCGGCACGTGCTGCGGCGCGGGCGATGTCTGCGACGGGAGCGGCCACTGCTGCACGAAGACACCCCAGGCCACCGTGTGCTCGGGGAAGTGCGGGCCGATGCCGGACGGTTGCGGCGGGACATGGGACTGCGGCGGCTGCACAAACGGCTTTACGTGCGGCGGGACCAGCCACACCTGCGAATGCGCCTCGAACAAGGTCTGTTCAGGACAATGCTGCAGCGACGCATTCGAGGTGTGCTTCAACAACCAGTGCTGCGCGAAGGTGCCGCAATCGTTGGCGTGCAACGACAAGTGCGACGCCGTCTCCGACGGGTGTGGCGGGACCTACGACTGTGGCGGTTGCTACGACGGAAAGCAGTGTCAGGGGAACCAGTGCGTGTGCCCGTCGGCCGTGCTCTGTCTGGGCCAGTGCTGCGGTTCCTCGACGGACGTATGCCACCAGCAACAAGGAACCTGCTGCGCGAAGCTTGACCTCGCGACCGAGTGCGGCGATCGGCAGTGCGGTCTCGTCGGTGATGGCTGCGGCGGCTACTACTCGTGCGGCAACGGGTGCGGTACCGGATTCCGGTGCTCGGCTGGGTATTGCGTGTGTGACTCGGACATGGTGTGCAACAACACCTGCTGCGCAACAGGTCAGATCTGTCACGCCGTGACGGGTGGCTGCTGTGAACCCTATCTTGGCAACTACTGTTCGGAATACGGGTACGAGTGCGGCGGCCACACGTACGACAGCTGCGGATCGTCCGTGTATGTGACCTGCGACCCGGGGTGCGACATCGACTCGAAGTGCTGTCTTGACGGGCCGATGACGGGCATGTGCATCCCGAAGACCAGCCAGTGCAACTGAAACGCGGGGCATCCGGAGTGCCGTCCAAGCCCGCCGCGTCGCACTATCTTTCGCTCGTCGGCGCCTGCGCGGCGTGGGGGCTGTCTTTCGTCGTCACGAAGTTCACTCTCGAATCCATGGGCGCGATGACACTTGTTCTTGGTCGTTTCGCGATCGGAGCGGTCATTCTCGGCGCCATCTCCCCGGCGCTCCGGTTCCAAAAGATCGAGAAGAGCGATCTCAAGTTTTTCTTTCTGCTGTGCACGTTCGAACCCGGCCTCTACTACATCTTCGAGACGTACGGCATCCAGAAGACCGATCCGACTTCGGCCGCCCTGATCATAGCCGCGATTCCGGTCCTCGTGATCATCATTGCGCACTTCACCGCCGGAGAACGGCTGACGCCCTCAAAGATCGCCGGCGCGGCGGTTTCGATTGCGGGGGTCTTCGTCGTCACGACCGGCGGGGTCGCATCAATGGGCGCCGGGACGACCCTGGCGGGGAACCTGCTGGTCATGGGAGCGACGGTCGTCGCCTCGTTCTTCACCGTTGTGCTCTCGCGGCTCGCGAAGCGATACAACCCGGTGACGGTTACGCGTTTCCAAGTGTTGTTTGCATCGCTTTTTTTTCTGCCGCTGGGCGTGCCCGAATACGTGGGACAGGGCTGCCCCGTCCCGGACGCCTGGCACCTCGCGGCGCTCCTGTTCCTGGCGCTGGTCCCGGGACTCGGGGCCTTTTTCATGTACAACCACGCGCTCTCGGCGATCGAGGCGGGGAGGGCGGCCGTGTTCCTGAACCTCATTCCCGTGTTCACCGCGACCGCCGCATGGCTCTTCCTGCGTCAGGAGTTCACCCTTTTCCATCTCGCGGGCGGCGCGTTGACCGTGGGCGGCGTGCTGCTCGCCAATCGGGGACGAGGCCGCGACAGGAAGGGCTGAGAACCGGGTCGTCCAGGCCTCAGGCCGGGTCCTGCGTCGGCTCCGGCGACTGTTTGCCGCTGGTGGTCGGGGAGGAGGCGGACGACGCGTCTCCCGGCGAAGGGGTGGCGCCGCCCCCTGCGTCGGCGGCCGCGGGCGCTGATTCGCCGACGGCCTCGACCGAGGCATGCGGAGGTTCGCTCTCCCGGATCAACGTGTCCCGGTCTTCCGCCTCGCCCTCCCGGCCCATCTGGTGAAGCAGTCGGTCGTGGAGCACGTTGTATTGCCCCCGGAGCACTTCGTACGCGCGTTCGACGGCGTCGAGCCTCTTTCGGGCCCGCTCGGCCTGCCGGGCCTTGTCGAGGCCGACGTCCCGGATCTCGCGGTACTTGCGCTCGAGCCTTCCGAGCCTGTCCTGAAGACCCTGGACCTGTTGCGGCGCGGCCGCGCGCTCGACGACCTTTGGCGGCTCGGGCTGGCGTTGTCGTGAGCGTTCTTCGAGATCCCGGATCCGATCCTGGAGTCGGGCGTTTTCGGTCTTGACGCCCTCGACGGATTTTTGTGCCTTTTCGGTTTCGGCCCGGGCCGCGTTGATCTCGTCGCGCAGGCGCACCGCCTCTTCGTGCGCCTTTTGC
Source organism: Deltaproteobacteria bacterium (assembly GCA_016218965.1). Lineage (GTDB taxonomy): Bacteria > Myxococcota > SpSt-1050 > SpSt-1050 > JACRCP01 > JACRCP01. Next base: position 16,879 of record JACRCP010000246.1, read on the forward strand.
TCCTCGTGCTCGGCGGCCGCGGCGTGTTCTCGGGCCTTCTGGATCTTCTCGTCGGCCTCGAACGACTCCTTCTTGGCGGCCTTGTACTTCGACCGGAGTTCCGCCAGTTCGGGCCTGGCCTGCGAAAACTCGTCCTTGACAGTCTTGAGTTCCTCGCGGGTCGACTCGATCTTGGTCTTGAGATCGGCGTTTTCGGCCGTGAGCGCGGCGATCCTCTTCCCGCGCGACCCCGATTGCGCCAGGTACGCGACGAAAAGCAGGCCCAGGACTACCGAGGCCGCGACGAAGAAGAAGAGTGTGAAATCCATGAACTGGCTGCTCCTGATTCAGTGGTCACGCTCACGCGTGACCGCCGCCTGTTTCTAGCACGATCAGCGGAAAACACAAGACGGCTCCCGTTGAGCGGCGCAGACCGGAGGGGAAATTGGCGCGCGGCGGGTGGCACGGACAACCCCGGGTTGTCCGTGTGGAGCGGTCGAGGGGTTTGGAATGCCCTTGGGTGCCTCGGACTGCGGCGGCTCGGCCGTGCGGATCCCGGTCGCGCGAAGGCCCGAATGGAACGGTCTATGGAAACGCCAAATCACCAAAAAGGTACTTGAAGTTTTTTTTTCAGAAAAGTATACTGGTTTTGCGTTTGGACATGGTCGAGGTTGTCCCTAGACGGTCCGAGGGAAGGGCGTGGGATGCGGGACGGAGACGTGGCGAGCGAAGGCGGATTCACTCCGCGACAGCGAGCAGGTGAAAGAGGAGGGTCCTCATGAAACCTGGCCGAGGCTGGTCTTCTTGCTCGGCACCATGTGTTCTGGCATTATCCCGATCGGGGCCTCCCCCGAACCGAACGGCCTCTTCGGCTGCGCCCCGGAGGTGAACATTGACAAACCCTCGACCGGCGAGAACGTGCCGGCAAGTCCCGTGGCCGTGGCCTTCCGGGCCGAGACCACGGATCTGACGCCGCTTGACCTTGGCAGCATGAGGGCTGAGTTGAGAGACAACTTGAACAACCTGATCGACATAACGCAGTACGTCGCCGACAACTGCGACGTCCTCAAGAGGAACTGCACTTTCGCCGGCGACGTGAGCATCCCCGACGGCACCTATACGCTCAAGGTCAAAGTCTGCAATACTGCCGCCGCATGCACGACCAAGGAGGTGACGTTCGTCCTCGGGGCTACCGACACTTTCCCGGATTTGGGTGAGTGGTGGGAGGATTTCCAGGACCAGGTGGAAGACGTCACACAAAACATCATGGACCGTTGGCGGAAGTTCACTGGCGGCTGCTACTACAAAATGACGCCGCCTTTCTGGCCGCCGATGGAATGCAACAAGTCCATTGATCCCGATTGCGACGGAGTCCGGAGCGACATGAGTGACTGCGACAACTGCCCGGACAAAGAAAACGCGGATCAGGTGGATACCGACCGGGACGGGCTTGGCGACGCTTGCGATCCGGACATTGACAACGACGGCCTGACGAATGACGTTGAAAGGGGTCTCGGGACTAACGAGAGGAAGGTGGATTCGGACGACGACGGCATCCTTGACCCCGACGAGATCACCATCGGAACAAACCCCAACGCCGCCGACACCAACGGCGACGGCATCAGCGACTTCGAACAAATCGACAACGGGCAGATAGAAAGAGGAAAGAAGTTACCGGACGGCTTCACCCCGAAGGACTCGGATGGAGACGGGACTCCCGACGCGTCGGACCCGGACCCGGCGAATCCGCAGAAGATCTACCCCGTTTGGCTGGCGAGCAGCAAATGGAGCACGGTGACGGAAAGAGGCCTCCCGGTTTCAATAACTCCGATCTCTCCGCTTTTTGCTCCAATAGACACGAAGTACGGTGTCACACGTTCTTTTGTGTCTGGACTCGTCCAAACCAGCCATTCGCGTTCCATCCCCGAACTTTTGACAGGCACTGGAGGTTTCGGCGGCACCGGGACGTATTTCAGGAACTTCGCAGCGAAGTCGCCCGTTGGGCTTGCCGACGAAAGAACATGGGACGCCAGTTGCGTACCGGTATACCCAGAAAGCGACCTCGTCTGCGGTGAGGAAGTCGTGGGCAGTCTCACCATTGCTTGCGAGATCGACTACTTCAGCACCGGATGGGCGACTGTTGACAAGCAGTATTTCGAACCCGTCTACAACATTCAAGGAAACACCGTCAAGGTAGCTGAAATGAACGACACTCGCGTTGACCCAAAGCTGTTCAGGGATTTCACCCACAAGATCGATATCGGGTGTACCACCTTTGACTTGTCGCCGAGTTGTGCCATGGATGCATGCAAGTTCATGGCCGATAACAACCTCCTCCATTGGGAATTCGACGAATCAAGAGCGGTGACCAGTGCGTCTGGGGACAACTACGAGGAGGTTTTCTACCGCGCACCTGTGGCTGGTTGCGACTACCCATACTCGTTCTCTGTCCCACAGGGCAGTTTTCTCGCTGGCGAGCCATTCACAATGAACTTGAACTACAGGTACGACCCCTGCGTGCGGGGCTGCGACCCGCTGGGATGGTGCGAAGATCCTTTCTGGAGTGCGATGGTCTACTACCGAACCAACAACGCCGCGGGTATCAAGTACTCGCCCGTCAAGATCAACAAGCCCGTGGAGGCCGACCGGAAGCAGGTGTTCACCGCTGCCTCGCCGGGATTGATCGTTTTTTCTGTTGAGGGAAATGTCGAGTTCGTCGACACGACGAAAGACAAGACCCTGGAAGAGTATTTTCGTTGGTCTATGACCATCGGCGATTCGGCACTGATGTGGATCAGCGGCAAATGGGGGACCGATCCGGCGTATGGGAAAGGAGTATACAACATTGCGTCGTTCAGAACTCTGCCCTCGTCCAACGCCCATTTCGGGAAGACCCCTCTGAAGTTCGAGATGCTCGGCCCGGGCAATCCCAACTTCTCACCGATCCCACTCGACCAGGCGGAGATGTTGATTTTCTTCCCGTTGAGTGCGACGAACCACCCCTATCTCCAAGACGATCAGGCGGGTACGCCGAACTGGTACTACTATTGGAACCAGGTGCTCGATATCAAGACGAAAGTCAGAGAAATCTTGTACAACCCAAACAAGGCCAATCCAGACAGTCTTGTCGAATCATGTCAGGACAAAGGCCAAATCCGGGTCGGAACTGAGGCGATGTGCGAGTTCGGCATTGGGTGCCCCGGCGACAAGAAGTTCATCGATGGGTATGCCGGTCTCCTGGAACACGAACTAGGACACAACGCTCAGCGGATCCACAACTACTGTGTTCATGGAGCAGACGGCTCGGTAGTTCTCTTGGATCCATCTGTTGACTACGACCGAGACGGTATCTGTGACTCGGAGGTCCCGGGCAGTTACAACCCAACGGATCCAGCCACATGCGGCGGTTGGGAAAAGAAGATCGGAACCGAGTGCGACCGATACAACGGCATGGCGGAGGATGCTGTCGGTGTGTGGGCCGGAAACAACCCAACTTACTACAAGACGAGCTTCAGCGGCTTGGATTGGGCTTGCCCCGGGAGCCAAATTGATTCGGTTTCGTGTCCTTAGACGGAAAGAGGAGGGAACAATGGCAATTTCTCGCGCGGTTCAGGTCGGTGTCACGTTTGCGGCTTTGTGGGGAGTCGTGAATGTGGCCGCAGCCGAAGAAGCCTCGCCTCGAACTCTTGTGGGAGACCGCCGCCAAGTGAAGGCTATTGCAGCCACGAGGGCGGCCTACGAAATTCTGGCCAGAAGAAGTGAAGGCAAACCCCCGATTCGGTCGGATCAGCGGTACGACGACAGGAACGTAAGGAGATTTGAAAAATGGCTTGAGACCGGCATGGAAACAAACCAATTATACCTCGAACGGGAACAAAACCTGCGACAGATCAAACAGTCCCTCGCCCAAAAACCGATCAGTGAGCAGAAGCAGCACCTTTTCGACATCGTGACGGACAAAATCGTACTCGATGGCGGCCGCAGCATCGTACCGATTGAGGCAGCGATGTTGGCTTTGACCGAATTGCCGGTGAGTTCTGCTGAACTAACGTCTTTCGTCCGCAGGAATCGCATTGCGCCCACTACCCCTAGTGAGTGCGACGGGAAGTCTGCGACGCACTACCATCGACTGGTTCTGGTACTGGCGAGTACCCACGTTGACAAAGATGCCAAGGCTTTCTTGAACGAAGAGGCAGGCAGCACGGCATTGTGTGTGGCGAACGAAGCGAAACGTGCCTTGGACTGGGTCGAAGCCGAGGTCAAATACCCTTTGCGATACCGGTACGTTTTGCTGGGGTCATTGGACGAGAGGCATTCTGCGGATGACGACTGAGAAAAGCGTCCCTCAGGGCAAGGGATGTGGGTTGGAACCAAAACCACCGTGGCACTCAGAGCACTCGTCACGTCATTCTGTGTCTTGTCGTCGACGACTTTTTGCCTGAGTTGCAACAACGGAACAGGGAAAGCCGGTGAAGCTCAAGCCGAGCCGATCCCTTTGGACTCCGTCCAACGAGCAATCGCTGGCCAATGGGGGAAAACGGGTTCGATGACGGCCGAACGGTGGGACCACACCGCTACGCTGTTGCCCAACGGCAAAGTCTTGGTCGCGGGGGGCAACGACGGCAAGAGCGAGCTGTCGTCTGCCGAGATTTTCGACGTCGCGACGGGATCGTGGACGGCAACCGGGTCGATGGCGACCGGGCGCCGCGCGCACACCGCGACGCTTTTGCCCAGCCGAAAAGTCCTCGTGGCTGGTGGAGAGGGCGCGAAACGTTTGTCGTCGGCGGAAGAATTCGATCCGGCTACGGAAGCGTGGGCGGCGACGGGGCCGATGGCGGCTGAGCGTGTGTGGCACACGGCGACGTTGTTGATCGACGGGAAGGTTCTTGTCGCCGGAGGAGCGTATTCCGACGCGCCTGCCGAGGTTTACGACCCAGTCACGCGGTCATGGTCGTCAACCGGGCCGATGGTGAATCGCCGCCACTCTCACACTGCCACCCTTCTGCCGGACGGAAAGGTTTTTGTGACCGGTGGGGAGACACTCGACCAATCCGCGTCGGCGGAAATCTATGATCCCGCGACGGGATCGTGGACAGCGACGGCGCCCATGCAGGAAGAGCGCTGGTTTCACACCGCCACTCTTCTGCCCACTGGGAAGGTTCTAGCAATCGGCGGGTACAATGGCAGTTACCCGACTTCCGTCGAAACGTATGACCCTGCGACGGGCTCATGGTGGACGGCGACCGTCCCAATGCCCATCGGACGAATGTTCCAATCAGCAACTCCGCTGCCCGGCGGCAAGGTACTGATTGTCGGTGGGTTCAACGACGATGAATCTCCGACCTATTTGGGTTCGTCTGCGGAAGTCTTCGACCCCGCGAACAGCTCGTGGGCGGACGCCGCGCCCCCGCCGACTTTGCTGGCGGGGCACACGGCGACGCTGTTGCCCGACGGCAAGGTCCTCGCGGTCGGCGGTTGGTTCGACAGTTTTTCGTCGGACCTTTACGACACCGGTTCGCCGGCGGGTTGCAGGGTTTGCCAGGGCGACGGCAATTGCACGACGCTTGTCTGTGAGGACTGGAACGACTGTACCGTCGACAACTGCGATCCGTTCTCCGGCTGTACGAACACAGCGACCGTCGGGGAAACATGCGACGACCATGATGACTGTACCGGGAACGACAAGTGCGACAACCTCGGCGAGTGCAAGGGGTCGGCCATCACCGGATGTGGGCCAGACGCAGGGGCGACGGATGGGAGCACCGACGGAGGAGCGGATTCGGCCAACGACACAGGCGTTGACGGGTCTACTGACGCTGCGGCGGAAACCGAAGCCGGCGACACAGAGATCGACGTTTACGCGGTCGAAGAAGATGGGTCGGAGGCCGAGGCTCTCGACGGGAGCATCGACACGGGTCTGGATTCCGTGTCCAACGCCGGCGCTGACGTGACCTTGGGGGGCGGCCTCGACGACAGTGCGGAAAGGTCTTCGGATGGCTGTGGCTGTGCCATGGTCGGGTCGTAGACGGGCGCGGTATCGGAACTACGGTTCGTACGTCACGGAGAAGACCCGGACCGGTTCGTCGTGGCCTTTGACGGGCACGGGACCGAGGTCGCGCAAAGGGAACTCGGGCGTGTTCCCCAGCGCTTCGGCGGTGGCCTCGCTCGCCAATATCTCCCCCCCGGCCGCCCGCGAGCAGAGGCGCGAGGCGAGGTTCACGGAGGCGCCGATGGCGGTGAAATCCATCCTTCTTCCCGAACCCATGTCGCCCACAACTACGTCGCCGGTGGCCAATCCGATGCCGAGTGCGACGGCGCGCCTCCCGGCGCGGACCTCGGCCTCGGAGTAAACAGATATCCCGCGCTGGACCTCGACGGCGGCCCGGACGGCCAGTGCGGCGTCATCAGGGCGTTCCTCTGCGGCGCCCCAGACCGCCATCACCGCGTCGCCGATGAATTTGTCGAGAACGCCGTTGTGCACGAATACCGCGTCTGCCGCGACCCCGAACACGGCGTTGAGCAGCTCGACAATCTCGTGAGGGGAAGCCCGCGCCGTGAGCCGGGTGAACTGCCGGATGTCCGCGAACATCACGGTGGCCCTGCGCAGAGAGCCCTCGAGCGACAGCTCGGTCTGGCGCGAGACGACGCGGTCGACGAGGACCGGCGACAGGTATCGGGAGAGGCGCTCGCGCGTGAGCATCTCCTCGGCCATGGTCCGCGACAGCCGGGCGTGCTCGACCGCGACGCCGGCCTGGGCGGCCATTGAGGCCAAAACGGCAAGGTCTTTCTCGGTGAAGGCGGCGGTCGCCGGCGCCTCGAGATGGATTGCGCCGAGCACGCCGCCGCGGCCGCAGATAGGAACGCACATGGCGGACCGGACACCGCGGGCGACCAGGCTCTCTGCCCCGGCAAACCGGGAGTCGCGGAGGGCATCACCCGTGAGCACCGCCTCGCCGTTTTTGATGGCTTTCTGGAGGATGGTGGACGAGACAACAATGCGCTTCCGTTCGGCCTCGCCGCGGGCGCGCGTGGCGACGGGCACCGGGGTCCCGTCCTCGGCGTTGAGCATTATGGCGGCGGACTGCGCGGGCAGGACCTGGAATATCCGGTCCAGCGCCTTCTCGAGCAGGCTTTCCTGTTCGGTGTGGGCCGAAAGGTCGCGGTAGACCTCGAACGCAAGCCGGAGCCGCTCGTAGTCCTTCCGGAGCGCCTCGATGTCCGGGATGGCGGCCGCCGGGAGAAACGTGCCCGCGTCCCGGACCACGCTGCGGATGTCCCTGTTGTCGGCGTCGTCGCGCTCGATGCTGACCACGTCCGAAGCCGCGGCGGGTGACGACAGCCGGAACGAGAGGGTCACGCCCCCGACGGTGATCTTGTCGTTGTCGCGCAGCCAGAGCTCGCGCCTGACAGAGCGGCCGTTGACGAATGTTCCGTTTTTCGATCCCAGGTCGCGGATGACCCACGACGGCCCGACGGTGCGGATCTCGCAATGCTCCTTCGAAACCCCCCGGTCCGAGATCTGGAGCGCGCAGTGCTCCGAACGCCCGATCACCGCCCTTTCGGTCAGTTCAAGGCGTCCCTCTCGCCCTGCACTCCGCCTGTAGACTATTTCGGCCTTGCCCTTCACCCGCGCCCCGCGTGCGACCGCCCGCGGCGAAGGTACCACCGTTCCCGGAGTCGGGCAACAAATCGGCCGTTTTTCGACCTGGTGTTCGGCGGGTCAGTCGCCGGCGCTGTTGAGTTCGAAGCCGGTGACGGTGCGGATGTCTACGGGGCCTTCGCCCCCCGCGGGCGCCGTGATGAAGCTTATCCTTCCCGCCTCGTGCTCCTGTGTCACGTAGAAAACCTCCTTCGGTCCGTCCGCCGCC
>JACRCP010000247.1 GCA_016218965.1 Deltaproteobacteria bacterium
CCGTCTCGACGTGGGCGAGCATTTGCCGGACGCTCAAGAAGCAAGACAAACCCCTCGCGCAGTATTTGCGCCAGATGCAGGCATCATTTCACCTCGGTACTCCTCCTCCCTCTGTCTTCGCTCGGAACTAAAGAAATACTTGCAGATGGCGGTCGTCGAGACGGGACCGGTGTTTGACACGGGCACGTCCAAAGTGCGACCCGCCAAGACGCTTCCCGACACCGCCCCGACCGCAAGCGAACTGTTCCTGACAAGGACCGCCCGGGTTCCTTCAGCCCTCTCGCCCGTGTTGTTGTCCACAAACGAATACTCGAGGGTGTAGCTCTTCGGCACGACGTTTGGCGGCACGGACAGTCCGGCGTTTGCGTCGCCGTGTGCGGGCACCCAGATCCACGAGTACCGGGACGCCACGACCTGCCCGGTGCCAGGATCCTTGAGATTGAGAGTGTTCTCCACGGAGGTCGCTCGCCCGCCGCTGTTCGAGACCACGACGTCAAGCTGCGTCCCCGCAACCACCTCGCCGGGCACGCTGCCTATGGACAACGCGCTGTTCTCGACAAGAACATCGGCATTGACGGTCGGTCCGTCGTCGGTCATGGTGCTGCGAACAGTCCCGACGAGCGCGTACGTCCCACGCGCAACGTCCCCCGGCACGGTAAACCCCACGTGGGTTGTAGTCCCCGCCTCCACCCATCCTGTCCCATTGGTTTCGGCCCACGTCTTTGAGCCATCGAGGGACTCAAGTCTCAGAGAAAACTCGAAAGGCGTTCCCGTGCCGCCGTTGTTCTTCACTTCCACGTCGATTGAGCCGCCGGCATCTACTGCCGCGCCTGCAACGCTCGCGACGAGCTCCGGTCTTCTGACGAACAGGGCTCCGGTCACGGTGCTTTCGGCGCCCGTATCGACAAGCCGTGCCCTGAGCGTGTAGTCGTGCCTTCCGGCTGCAGCCGACGCCGGAACGTCGAAACTCACAGAATCGCCCGTCGCGCCGACGAAGAACGAACTGTCCTTGACGACATCTATGCCGATGGTCGGGATCGAGAGGAACATCTTCCCAGGCCATGTGCCGGCGATGTCGCCGGTCAACGAAGCCGTGTAGCCGATGGTGGCGCTGGCTTTCGGAACCACGTACTGCGATGTGGCCGCAGCCGAGAGGATCTTGATCGCCGCCGATTCCGCTGCAACGTCGAATGCTTCCACGATGGAACCCCCGGACCCAACCGAGAACTCGCAGCGGACATGGACAATCGGGGAAGTGACGTTTCTCGGAAACGCGAACGTGGTGTTATACCGGGCCGGGTAGTGGGTGTGAATCTCGTGAAGCGTGTTCGTTTCGCCGGTTTCCTGAAGCGTGCACGTCAACGTCCCGTCCGCGTAGGCGAGATTCCCAGCCCGCTCGACCGCGGCATACAAATGCAGCGTCCCACCTCGGAACGCCGACACGTTCACCAGTCGAAGACTGTGTGCCGAAGAAAGCGGCCGCTCTTGCAGCAGCTGCACACCCCTTTGAGAACTGAACGTGAGCGCGGCGCGGCCGGTCGAGTTGATCTGCATTGGGGGCAAACCGAAATCGAACTGTACATTCTTGCTGCAGCCTTGGACGCACGGAGGACTATCAAGAAACCCAAGGGCTTCCGTGCTCTGGAAAAACGTACCGCGCGGGTCTTCCAGCGTCAGCGCCAACGCCGCATCCTCGTGCGGGCGCCGCTCGTTGAGCACGTTGACAAAGACATGGCTTTGCCCTGTCTCGAACACCGCGGGCCACGACGTATCGGCAAAGACCACTGGCTCCGGCACCCAGATCTCGAGCGAGTGACTGTAGTGGCAGTCGACGGCATTGGCCGGACACAAAAGCTCGTGTGCGACATCATGGATGACGTATCCGTTGTCGGATTCCAGAAGGACGCTCGCGACGTAGTAGCCGTACGGCAGTCCGGCGGGTAGCGGGACAGCGAACTGGAACGTCGTCGAGGGACCCACGTAGGCTATTGGGACGTCGGCGCTCCAAACCGGCAGACCGCCGTTTGCGCCGGTCAGACTCAAATGGGCGACGCCGCCAAAGGCCCTCTGCATGTTCGTGTGCATGAATCTGACAAGGAAGTCGACGACGTTCCCGGGATCAAAGCTCAACTGACCGGTCTTCTCGACTCCGAGGATCGACCACGGCGGCACCACGCTCACCATGAATTCCTTGCTCACGGCGACGAATCGCCCGGGCGGTTGTTCAATTCGAGCCCAAATAGGGGTTCTGCCTTCGTCATACGGCAAGTTGGCGTCGTAGGCGGCGAAAACGACGTAACCGACCCCGAAGTTTACGTAGGGGAGGAATCGTTGCCACGGGATGCGAATTCCGACGTCTTGGGTGTCGCCCGGTTGAAGGTCCACCGTCGCCACGGGGACCGGTTCGTCGTTTTCCCCGTTGACAAAGGCGTAGACGCGCAGGCTCCTCGCGGCATCCCACGAGTTCGAGACTCCCAGCGAACACGGCAGGTCGTCGACCGGGACGTACGTGGTCCACAAGTCGGCGTTGGACAGGCCGCAGTGTGCGTACAGGTTGACCACCGGCGGACCGGCCCAGGGGGCGTAGATGACGAAACGTCCGTCGAGGGCCTCGCGAACAGGCTGGATCTCGTTGCCCTCGGAGTCGCGCAACACGTAGTCGACGTGCCAGATCCCGGGGATATTCCCCGCCGCGTCAAACGTGATGACGGTGCTCTCGCCCGGGGCAAGAACCGCCGGGGCGTTGAACTCGTTGCTGGTGTTGCGAAATGGCGCCGACAAATGGAACTCGACGCTTGCGGACTGCTGTGAGGTGTCGTTTTCGACAGTGAAGGTGTGGCCCGGGATCTGCGGCGCCGTGTAGGGGACGCGCGGCAGCGCCGCAGGCTTTTTGCCCCATGTGATCATGTCGGTCAGGAACGGCGATGAGTAGCCGGAATAGCCGCCGTACCAGTCGGTGTAGTCGTGGACCGCGAGGACTTCGCCCTGCCCGTAGGAGTACCGAATCCAAACTGGCCGCCCGTACTGGTCCCGGCCGAGAATCTGGGCGGTCTCGGGAACCCTTGTGAAGTAGCCGTCGATGTTCCTTGACGTGTACCCGGTCTCAACGGGAATGCTCGCGTGAAGCTCCGGGTGGTACTGGTCCCAGTACATGAACCCCCGGTACCAGTTCACCTCGTCCGAATACCCCACGGCCTCCAGTTGTTCGCTGCCGGGAAGGAGTTTCCAGTCCGCGGCCGTCTGCTGGGTCATCACGATGACGGTGCCGCCAGCCGACACGAACTGCTCCAGCCGAAGCTTGAACGACACGTTGTTCCCGAGATAGATGAACCCACCGGATGGGACGATCAAGACGTTGACGTATTTCCGAAGCTCAATCGGGTTGAAATTCTCCTCGGCGTACACCACCGAGACCTTGGCCTCCGCCAGCACCCCCGC
>JACRCP010000258.1 GCA_016218965.1 Deltaproteobacteria bacterium
AATGGAGTACCGAGGTGCCATGAGGACTCCATATACCGAACATGGTTCTCCGAGGAGAACGCCTGGATTTATCAACGGCTCACTGTCAGGCAATCACGCCTCCGAACCCTGTCGTACAGAGGGAACTAAAGAGATACGAAATGAGACTCGCGAACGGGCTTGGTCTTTTCCATGGCGGGACCGGCGTTGCATTCGCCCTGTTATTGGGCCTGTACGCGATCGTCGTTCCGGTTTCCTGCGCGCCAGAATTGACCGTGCCGCAGAACGCCCAGCTTGAATGTGAGAGGGATTCCGACTGTCCCAGCGGGTACTCCTGCCGGCAGAACGTGAAGCTCTGCAGCAAGGGCGGCGGGTCCGGCGACGACCTTGACCCGCCAAAAGTGGTCAAGGAGTCGATCGAGATACGGCCTACGGCGGCGAAGAAGGGCACCATCATCAACCTGCAGTTCGAGGTCAACGAGGAACTGACCGCCGCGCCGGAGGTCCGTCTGAACACCCCGGGCGCCAAGCCGTTCAAGCTCGCGACGGAGGACGGACAACGCTACCGGTATACCTACACCGCCGACGGCGACGAATCGGAGAAGCAGGTTTCCATCGTCGCGACGATGACGGACAAGCGCGGCAACGAGGCGACGGACGTGCTGGTCGGGAACGTCACGTTCGACTTCCATTTCCCCACTATGACCAACGCCGTCGTGGACCCGGAATCGGGCTTCGTGGCTGTCGACAAGGAGATGGGATACAGCGTCACGTTCTCCGAGACGCCCAAAGCGGTCGATATCACGACGGACCCGCCGCTCGATCTCGATCTCGCCGAGGCCGACGGGAACAACTATTCCTGGACGCACAAGGCGGTGAAAGCCGACGAAGAGACGACTTACACTGTGACCATCGCGACCGAAGACGAGGCTGGAAACGTTGGGGAGAACCAGACGAAACTCGACACCGGCAATCCGCTCCCCAGGTTCACGTTCGATTTCACCCCGCCCGCGCTCGATTCGAAAGAGGTGAGGGTCCTTCCCGCCTCCGGCACGCTTCCGGTTGACGTGAAGCGGGTGAATACCGGCGCCAAAGTCGAGTTGGAGTTCCGAACGTCCGAGCGGTTGCCGCGCAACTATGAGCCTGAGGTTTTCGCAGAGCCCGGCAGTCTGAGTTTCGAGAAGTACCTTGATGCCAATCCAGACTACACGTACAGGTTCGCTCATGATGGAAACGGCGTACAGGAAGGGGATTACAGGATTTTTGTGCGGCTCAAGGACGAAACGGGCAACATTTCGGATGCGTTGGACGCCGGCACGTTCACCGTCGACGATACGCCCCCGGAGAAGCCCGACACAGCGCCCGAAGGGAGTTTCCGTCTCCACCGCGCCCCGATGGGCGCCAGGGACGACGCAAGCGAGTACGATCCCAAATCATGGTTGGAAGTGGGCAAGGACGTCACACTTGATGCATCGAGTCTTTTCGTTTGGGATGAGACCAAGACTCGCCAACTTGGGGAAGTCGTTGACTTCGAGTCGGGCGCTGCGACGACCATTGACCTCAAGGACGCGGACCGCACCGCCGTCTACGTCTCGGTGGTTGACGATGCCGGCAACGAATCGGACAGGGTCAAAGTCCAGCACGTGCGGTACCATACGCGCGTGACCGGACCTGGCGACAACCGGAACGGCCTCGGATTCGCCGTACCTTACGGTCCCGTGTTCCCGCACCTGCGGCCGGGCGATCCGGACGCCAAGGTCGTCTTCTCTGCGACCGTCGCGAACCTCGACAGCGTCGCCAAACAAGATGGTTCTCCCTTTGTCGTCTCGGGTTCGCAGGCCCCGTGGCGCAAAAGAAGCCCCGATGGCGCCAAACCCGCAAGACCCGGAGCCCGAGCAGCCGGCACACTGGTTTTTGACCCGCGGCGGGCCGGCATGATCCTCTTCGGAGGGCAGGGGCAGGACCTGGCCCTGCAAAACGACACGTGGCTCTGGGATGGGAGCAATTGGGAGGAGATCGTAACGACAAACGCTCCGAGCCCGCGATGGGGTCATGCAGCGACGTACGATTCAAAACGTGGTCGCATTGTCCTGTTCGGGGGGCAAGGCGTCAATCAGAAAGGCGACCCGGATACACTCAACGACCTGTGGGAGTTCGACGGCGCCGACTGGTACGAGGTGGAGCCACAGTCTGTGTCACCGGCCAAGAGATACGGCCATGGATTTGTGTATGACCCGGTGAATGACAAGAGTGTGATGTTCGGAGGTGACGATCTCAACGAAACAAAGTCCGATACCTGGATTTGGGATGGGACAGCCTGGACTGAGCAAGACAAACTGATGGTCTTCCCATCCGAACGTGGCGGATGCGGGATGATTTTCAGCGACGACTTGAAAAGAGCCGTGTTGTTCGGCGGCGCGAAACGGGCCGGCACCTACAAAGTCCCGTACAACGACATGTGGGTTTGGGATGGCATGACATGGACACAAGTCGCGCCTGACAACCCGCTGGCCCTCCCGACGCAACGGGCGGCAGTCGGGTTCACGTACGACTCCGCGAGGAAACGCGTGGTCATGATTGGCGGATCAGCCCTCGACATTGACCCGCCGCCGCTTCAGGAGACATGGGAGTGGAACGGCACGGTGTGGACGAAGATCGCAGCGAAAGACCAGCCGTCAGCAAGGTACGTTCCGAACACGACCGCCTATGATCCGTTGCGGCGCCGTGTGGTGGTTTTCGGCGGTGCTCCATCGATTGAAAACGCCAAGAATCCCTTCGACGACACATACGAGTATCGGTTGGAGGAGACCGCCGGAGCCGAATGGCGGGACGTCTTTGCGTCCGGCGCATCCGGACCCGAGCTCAGGGATTCGACTTTGACGTACCTGCCCGATACGAAGAAGACCGTGCTGTTCGGCGGCGCAAGGCTCGATGATCTTGTCGCCTTCAACGACACGTGGACCTGGGATGGCGTATGGTGGACCCGGGAGTCGCCAGCAACCTCTCCTGACCCTGCATTTTACGCCAGCGCCGAGTACGACCGGAAAAACGCGCGGATCGTGGTCTACGGAGGGCAAGGATCTGACAAGGTCCGTTTCAAAAAAACGTGGGCATACGACGGAGTCGATTGGACGCCCCTCGACCTTGGCCCCGATCCGATGACGACAATGGAGAAAGATGCCTGCCTGGCCGACAACGCGCTCATGGGGAGATTGTTCCTGTTCGGAGGAATGTTTCTCGACTCCTCATCCAACAAAAGGGAAACCGATGAGCTGTGGTGGTTCGACGGATCTCCCTGGAAGCTTCTGTCGGTCGCGATACCTCCGACACCGGAGGCCAGGGCGGAGCATGCGTGCGTGTACGATAAAAAAAGCAAAAAGATGCTCGTTTTCGGCGGAAAGAAAGGTGGAGATGCCGACACCCTTCTGGGCGATACCTGGGTGTTGGTGCCGGATCGTTGGGAGTCCCCGCCTGTAACGATGTCGCCTTCGCCACGCCGGCACGCACGCATGGCCTACGACGATGCGCGCTGCGTTTCGCTGCTCGCAGGGGGAAAAGGCTCGGGGTCGAGTATCTCGAGCGAAACTTGGGAATGGTCGAACGATGATTGGCACCAGTTAGATCCGGCAGTACCTCCGGCCCCCGTCCTGGGGTTCGGTCTTGCGTACGACGCGGACCGGACGGCATTCACCTATCATGGTGGCTACAATGGTATTCTCCTTTCCGGGGACACATGGACATGGAGTCCCGTGGCAGCCCGGCCGTTTGCGATCTTCTCGTTTTCGTTTGCAGGGATGGACGTCCCGAAGTACTCTGACGGGGCGGGCGGGAGTTTCAGAAGACTCTCGGTTCACTATTCCGCCGGCGGCGTTTCGCACGACAACGGCACGATGAATTGCGACGGGAAGGAGGTCAAAGGGTTCCAGGTCTACGCGTGGGCGCCTGCGCTTGCGCCCTGGGTGCCGCTTTTGGAAAACACCACGGCGACCCCCGACGCGCTTGAGCCCGGCGACGCGGAGTTCCCCGCCTCGTCTTGGAGTTGCACGGAACTTCCCCAGTGGACCAAGCCCGAGATGGTCGACCCCGCAAGGAAATACTGCAAGGGAGCGACCCCGGATCAGTGGGTCGATTCGGAGAAACTGTTCATCATGCTCTCGACGCGCACTCCAACCGGCGCGAGCAGCGTCAACGCCGAATTGGCAGTGGACTACTTGGAGGTCGACGTTGACTACTGGATACCGGACTGATGTACGGCACCCCGGCATGCCGGCAATCCTGGCTTTGGCGCTTGTTGTTTCGATTCCGGGCGGCACTTCGGCACAGGAGAACGGCGACGTCGTGGAGTTCAAGGTGCCCGGCGAGGTCGTTTCGCGGGAGGAGGGGAAGAAACCGAAGATCCACAAAGTGACCGCGGGTTTCCGCGCCGGCGTCATCGAGCGCAGGGGGAAAGTGATTTACGTCACCGGGATCGCCGATTCGACCGTGACCGGGTGGACCAAGGTAAAGAACGTGAAGATCGTCTCGCCGGAAGAGATTGCGCCGGAGAAGGCCGGGTATGATTTTGACGCGGATCAACCTGGGCCGGCCCCGGAGCCTGAGAGCGCCTCCTCTGCGCCGGTCACGCGAGATCGGCCTCTGCGCGTCGCTGTCACCGAGATCAAGTCGACCGAGCTCCTGCACCGCCAGACCGCGTTGTTCACCGCCGCGCTCGCTGCAGAGATAAGGAAGATCGAGAACGTCACCGCGGTAAGCATGGACGAGATCAAGGCGATGCTCACCGTGGAGAAGCACAAGATGATGCTCGGCTGCATCGACGACAAGTGCATTGCGGAGATCGCCGGCGCCCTGGGAGTGGATTTTCTCATCATCGGCTCCCTCGGATCGATGGGCGGCTCGACCGTGCTCATGCTCCGCAGGATCTCGATGCACACGGGCGAGGCGGCCGCCACCTTCTCGCGGCAGATGAAGGGCGGCGGCGGCGAGGAGTTCCTGCAGGCCATCGGCCCCGGGGTCGAACAGTTGTTCCCGGGATTCGCTCTACTCGCAGGCGAAAAGCGCGGCGTTCGGCCGGAGGTGGTGGCACGATGGAATCCGCCCCCCCTGCCCACCTGGGTCTTCTGGTCGTCCGCCGGGCTCACCGCGGCCGCGGGTTCGTTCACCGCCGTGGCCTTCGTGCTCCAGCGCGGCGCCGAGGCCGATTTCAATGACCTCGCCGGTTCGAGCGTCTACGCACGGGTGCAGGCGTACAAGGTCCGGGACGCGGAACAGTCCGCAGAGACATGGCACACCGTGAAACTCGCCTCGCTCATCACCTTCGGCGGACTCGTGCTGGTCACCGGCACGTTCGCGTTGCTCACCGACTGGCGTGGCGAGCCTGAACCGGTCAAGGCGAAGGTGCTCATCCCCGCGGCGGCATGGTCTCCGGAATTCACGGGGCTGATAGTGGCCGGCGCCTGGTAGGTTCCGCCGCGGAAAGCTGGCGCGCAGAGATTTGATGGGGTAATTGTGGGGTACGTGCAAAGGACAAAAGACACACAGGCTTCGGGCTTCAGACTTCGGGCTTCGGGCCAGGGAACGGAAGCCACGGCGGCAACCGCTTGCTCACGCGCGCGGCTCGGGTCGAAACGGCGGCTCGGGGGCGAGGGATTCATGAGATCAACAGCGTTGTGGGCGTTGCTCATCTTGGCGTTGGCGGCGGGCTGCGGGAACCCCAACGTGGTTCGGAAGGTCCCGGACGGGATTCCGGCGTATCTCGGCAGAGCGGTGGACAACTACGACTCCGCGACGGGCATTGAGATGAAAGGGAATTTCGACGGGTCGACGTCGGACCGTTCGGCCGAGCTTGCCCGGAGACTCAACGCCGCCGGTGCAGACAAGATCCGCGCCGATGGCAAATTGGCGGCGCTGGCCGGCACATACGGCTGGGTGTTTCTTGACAGCAAACGGTTGCCTTCCGGGCCGCTCAGGGAATTTCTGGCGGGGAGGATGGGAGTCGCATGCTCGATCAGAAACTGGCACGTGGCGTGGGCGGCAAGTCGGCGGGGGCGCCAGCACGTCTTTTTGGACGGGGTTTTTGTCGACGCGGTCGAGGAAACTCGGAAGCTCCAAGACGTCAACCGCGTTGGTTTCTTTCACATCGACGATGGCGTTCGAAAAGGCTGGGGGATGGTCGTCGCGACATGCCCGGACGAACTGAAAGGTCTCAAAAAGAGATACGCGCCGGGTGAGACGATCCGGTTTTCGGGGAGCTTTCCAGTCCCGGTGGACAGAGCCGTGGTGCTCATGTCAGGTGATAGCCCCGGTGTCGAATCGGAGGCCGTTGCCATCAGGCAATCCGGCGCCTTTGAAGTCTCACTGGACGCCCCGCGTGATCCCGGCGTTCATCACATCCAGGTCCAATACAAGAAGGCCGAGGAATCAGGCAAGACGCAGGAATGGAAGACGCTCTTCGATGTTCCGGTCTACGTCGGCGTTCCGGAGCCGGAGGAGCCGGAGGCGTTCGTATCGAACCCAACGCCGAATCCCGATGACATGGAAACGTGGTCGGACGCCCTGTTGGCGATCTACAACCGCGAGCGCACGAAGTTCGGTATCCCGCGGCTTGAGCGGCTGGTCAAGGAAGGATCAACGCTCGATCCGACCGAGGCCGCCGAAGGGGACGGCTCGACTGCCAGCACCGATCGGACTATGAAAAGACGGATCGACTGGCATGGTGTCGCCGAAAAAGACGCCGTCTCCCGTCGGTGGTTTTTTGAACATCTCGCGGCGACGGCCGAGGAGAGGCTGAAAATCCCCTCCGAACGACGGCTCATCCTCGATCCACGCCGCACGAAGTACCTGGCCGGGTTCTCGAAAATCAAAGGCGACGCGCACAAGTTCAGGAGCTTCGAGTATTTCATTGAGGACAAGGGGGCGAGATAGTGGGGGGTCAGGCTGTAGGCTGTAGGCCGCAGCCTGGAGGGCGGAAGCGCAAACGAGTTGCCATATCTCACAATGAGATATATGATCTTCCTGTGCACGTGATCACGAGAAAGCGGCTTCGGGAGTTCGCGGCCGGGCACGGTGACGCCGAGGAGCCTTTGAGGGTGTGGTACACGGTGGTTTCCAGGACCGATTTCGGTTCCCTGGCCGAACTGAAGAGGGTGTTCGGATCGGCGGACAAGGTCGGGAGGTATACCGTCTTTGACATCGGCGGGAACAAGTACAGGCTGATCGTGGCGATACATTACAACCGCAAGAAGGTGTACATCAGGCATGTCTTGACTCATGCCGAGTACGATCGCGGGCGGTGGAAGGAGTGACGATGCAGGCCGTAAAAATGACGGAAGTGGCTCGCGAATACCGCCGCCTGCGGACCGCGGTTCCGCTCGGCGTTCTGCGGACCCGGAAGGAGTACGATCACGCCGTGGCGGTTCTGGACGCCATTCTCGACGAAATTGGGGAAGACGAAAAGCACCCGCTGGCGGAGCTCGCCGAAGCGATCAGTATTTTCGTCGAAAAATACGAAGACGAGCACGCGGATTTCCCGGCCGCAAACCCGCCGGCGGTGCTGAAGTTTCTCATGCGGGAACACGGGCTGCGGCAGTCCGACCTGCCGGAAGTCGGCACTCAGGGCGTGGTGTCCGAGGTGTTGGCGGGCAAGCGCGAGTTGAACACGTGGCAAATAAGGCGGCTCGCGAAACGGTTCGGTGTTTCACCTGCCGTGTTCATCTGACACGCCGGGCAGAGGACCAGGGTGGAAGGCTGTAGACTGTAGGCTGTAGGTCGGACGTCGGGCATGCAACGCAAAACGTTGGAGGTGAAGAGTGAACGGCTGGGCGATGAGTGCGACGCGCCGTAGATCGAACCCGGACATGCCCGCTTGCTCACGCGCGCGGCTCGGGTCGAGGCGGCGGCTCGGGACGGACGGAGCCGCGACGGTCACGGAGCGGAGGTACGGGTGACTGCTATTGATCGTTGTCTTGCCGCGCCCCTCGCGCGCCCTCCGAAGCCCGGCGAAGGATGGGTGGGTGCGGTGCGGGGTGTCAAGCCACCCCGCGTGAAGGCGGCGTCAAGCCGCCGCACTCCAAGACGGTATCGTTGCCGCGCCCCTCGTGGGCGCGGAGATTTGGAGGTTTTCATGAGAGCGTTCGCGGTTGTGACTCTGGTTCTTCTCTCATCCGTCATGTTTTCGAACCCAGCGCACGCCCAGGACCTCCGCGTGGTCGTCCTGCCGAAGCTCACCGTGGAGGGCGCTCCTGGCGATAGCGCGGCGCTGGAGGCGACGGCGGTCGCGGCCATGCAGAAGAAGGGGCTGCGGGTGGTCGAGCTTTCGGCGGCGCTTTCGGGGCAGAAGGCGGCGTTTTCGGACACCGTGTTTGCGGGGAAGGTGCCGGCCGAGCTTTCGGTGCTCAATGCCGACGCGCTCTGCTCGGTCCAGCTTGCGTGCTCAAAATCGGCCGACAGCATTCTCGATTCGGAGATCAAGGCGTACTACTGCGTGCTCGCGCTCAAAGTCGTCCGGGTCGACTCTGGCGACGTGGCGTTTGGCGACACGCACGATTTTACGACTCATGGCTTAAACGGCCTCCAGGCGTTGCAGGCGCTCCTCAAGGGGCGGCTCCCCGCGGCGCTCGACGAGAAGGCGCAAAAGTGGCTCGCGGCGTGGCAAGGCGAGTCGGGGTGGGAGGCGGATCTCTTTGTCGCAAAACTCAGGGACCGCGCCGCCGCCGAAAAGATGTCCGAGGCGCTCTCAAAGTTCCCCGGCGTTACGGGGGCGCGCATGCTCATGTTCAAGGACGAGTACGCAAAATTCGCGCTCTCGGGGAAGGGCGG
>JACRCP010000254.1 GCA_016218965.1 Deltaproteobacteria bacterium
AGGAGATCTACGAGACGCTGCGAATGCCGATGGAGGTTATGAAACCCGTGAGGACATGGGTGAGAGCCGTAGTCACTGAATGACGAGCTAACCCCGCGATATTACGGGACTCGCAGGGGCGAAGGTTGGAAGTCGGGTTAATCAAGCCCAACGCGGTGAATTTCGAGCCGCACGTCCATGTGGACCCGGCCTTCGTCGGCGCCCTGGTCGCGGCGATGCGCGGGGACGGCGCGGGGCTGGTGAGCGTGATGGAATCGTGCACCAACGGCAGCTTCACCCGCCTGGCCTTCGAGATCACCGGCATCAAGAGGGAGGTCGCCGCCGCGGGCGGGCGGTGCGTATATCTGGACGAGGGCGCGTCGTCGCCCGTGGAGCTGGACGGGTGCGGCCGCATCGAGACATCTCGTTTTGTCGCCGAGAGACTGCTAGCGAACCGCCGCGACTTCTTCTACATCGATCTGGCCAAGCTGAAGACCCACTCCATGACCACGGTCACTCTTTGTCTGAAAAACCAGTGGTGCTTCGTGGATCCGAGGCACCGCGGCCCGCTGCACAACGACGCGCTGCACGAGAGCATCCGGGAGGTCAACCGGCTTTTCGTCCCCGACCTGTGCATCGTCGAGGGGCTGGTCGCCACGAACCACGGCCACTTCCCGCTCAAGGGCTTCGACGGGGAGTGCCTGTGGAACGCCGGCGTCCTGATAGCGGGCAGGAGCGCGGTGGCCACCGATGCGGCGAGCTGCCGGCTGATCGGGATAGACCCGGCCACGGTGGAGCACGTCGCCATGTGCGCCCGGGACCGCGACGTGCTCGACCCACCCGTGACGTGCCTGGATCCGATCGATCCGTCGCCCGCGCCTTTCACCGGCGCGATTCTTCCGTATTTCCCGCCAGACGTGGTGGTGCACAAAGGAATCGAGCGCTGCTGCAAGGAAGGCTGCCTCTTGAACCCCGTATGCGCCGTGCAGGTGCTGGCGGCCAACTACGGCGGACACGGCGGGTTCCACATGTTCATGGGCAAGGGACATGACCCGGAAGAAGTCGACTCCTGCCCGGCGCCGGTCCTTGTCGTCGGCCCCTGCGCGGAGGAGGAAGTTTTCGGCCGTCTTGCAAAAAGGCTCGGCAGACGCGGGGTTCGCCTTTCCCGGGGACACAACAACCTCAAGGAAACCCTGCGCTGCCTGATCCCTCTCATGGGCATCAACATTCTCAAAATCTCCCCGCTTCCGCTCCATCGGCTGGCGTGGGCGTATCTCAGGCACCGTCTGTCCGGCAGCCGGGCGGATGTCGGCTTTTTCTAGCGCGTGCTGCCAGCGCGTGGAGAAACGATGGGGTGGGGACGGCCGGAACGCCTTCGACGGCCCCTTCGACAACGTCTCTGGTGAGCACGACACCCTCTTTCATGCGGGCAAGCTGGGCCAGATCTGCCAACCTCACGCGGTCGGACCATTTCACCTCGATGAAGCTCGGCCGTCCCCCGGCAAGCGACACCGCGTCGATCTCACCGTGCCCCTTGAAGTAGTACACGGGGCCGGCGCGCCGGAGATGGGCCGCCACGCACGCCTCCACCGCGGGGGCTTCGTCGTCTCCGCCGGCCGGCGCCCCTTCGCGGGCGAGCCAGCGGCGTATGGTGCCGCGGATGAACGGGTCCACGAAGTGGAACTTGCGGGCCTTCTTGGGCGAGCCACGGTGGCGGTTCTGATCGTACGCCTGGAGCACGAGCAGGACGTCCATCCGTTCGAGCAGGCCGCAGTAGTCCATGACGGTCTCTTTGCCGACGGTGCCGACGCGCCCGGTGAGCCCCGAGTAGCTCACCTGCGAAACCCCCACGTCGAGGATCGCCTGAAGCAGGACCGAAAGGAGCGTCGCTTCGCTCCTCCCGCGTTTCAGGAAATCACCGCGGACCCATTGCTCGAAGGTCGCGTATGTCGCGGGCCGCACTTCTCCATGTGCATGGAGGTCGTTTATCGCCCGCAGGTAGCCTCCGCACACAAGGTAGTTCCGGAAGAGGACGTGAAGCCTCTCGGCCCGCGCGGGTTCAGTGCCCGGAAGAGCCGGCTCGGCAAGCTCCGCGTACTCCCCGAACGGAATTGGCATCAGATGGAAGTCCGCTGTTTCGGATTCGCCCCTGCGCCCCGGGAACGCAAGCGCTGCATCGCGCAAGAGCGCCGTGTCCGATCCGGTGATGACGCAGATCCCGCGCCTGAACCGGCCCTCGTCGGCCAGCGCCTTGATGGCGCGCGGCCATTCCTTTACGAACGTGACCTCGTCGACCACGAGAAGAAACGGCAACGCCTTGTCGGGAAGGCTGTCAAGGAAATGCCGGAGAATCCGCACCAGATGAACGTGATCGACCACCGAGTCGCAAGGGAGGTACAGGATCGCCGCGGCAGGCAAACCCAGGTCGCGCAGGGCGTGCCGGATCAGGAGTTTGGTCGAGGTGGACTTCCCGATCTGCCGCCCGCCGGTAAGGATGAACACCCCCGGCCGCTCAACCCCCAGCCCGCGCCACCAGTCCAGCGGGTGGACGATGGGCAGTCCGTGAAGCGACGACAGGTGCGGGTCGTCACGCTCGAACGCTTCGACGCTTTGCAAAAACAGGTTGTGCAGTCTGAATTCATCAATCACAACAAGACCTTACGCCCAACAGACGTAACTTCTCAAAAAGTGGTGGCCGAGGCGTCGGAGCGGAGTCGGACGGTTGCGCCGATCGTCGTCGGTCCGGGGATGCTCCAGCGTTCAGCTTGGCACCGGGGGAGTCTACGGCGCCTGTGCGCGAGCTTCGATGAGG
>JACRCP010000248.1 GCA_016218965.1 Deltaproteobacteria bacterium
CGTTTCCTTTACCGATCGGCCGAATTGGTGAACGACAACAACCTGTGGATCACGACCATGGATCAGGACGGCCAGTGGGCAAGCGAAGAGATTCCCGTCGGCGTCCTGGCCAGTCAAACGTACGACCCCGCACTCGTCAACTACAGAGGCGATCTCTTCGTGATGTATCACGACGGGACCAACGCCCTTTGGCAGAAACAGATGTCTCCGGAGGGCGAATGGGGCGACGCGGTCCCGGTGACGGACGGGACTGGACAGCAGATGAAAAGCTGCAACTCTCCCGCCTTGGCGACGAGGGGCTTATTCAAGGGCGGCCCTTCAAATTGGGTCGACGTCAGCATCCTCCACCTGGTGACCGCCGCGTCTGCATCCGATGATTGCAGCGCCCAGTCCCACCGATTCGACACCCGTTACTTGGATGACACGACGGGCCGGTGGCATGAAGGCGTGCGATTGATGCCCGACGAGACGTACACGAATGTTGATTGGAGCGAGCAAAAAGTCTACGGAACCGGCAAGGTCGGATTTGCCTGGCAAGCTGACGGGAGCATTTCGACGGGAGGGCGTTTTTACCTTTTTTACCGCGGAAAAGATGATGAGCCGCAATACCAATTCATGACATGGGAGCAAGGCGGATGGGAATGGGGTATGACGGGCTCGTTGCCCGGTGGGCTGGTAAACACCGGAGCGGACATCACTTTCCACGGGGGACAGGGACTTTTCAACATTGTGGGCGTGTATGCGATGCCAACCTACCCGTCCGTCGCGTTCGTCCCGTACGTCGACGGCATCTGTAACTACCAGCTTCGGGACTGGAACGACTGGCAGTCGATCTCCAGCCGGATCTGCCGCGCGATTGTGCGGCCGGCTTTCGGCGAGCAATTCGATCTCAACTACTGCGGTCCGTAGTCCGGGAAGTGAGGCCGTATCGGGACAGGCAGGTCATGCGGTTTTTTTTGCAATTCGCGGTATTGGTGGCCTTGGCCGGGTGGTCGGCGGTCTTTTTGTGCGGGTGCCCCGGCGATGCCGTGGTTTTTGTCGGAGGTGCCGGAACCGACCGTGATTTGCACGGCGGTTTTGATGGAGGGCGCCTGCCGACCGATGGCGATTCTGAAACGTCGTCAGACGCGGAGATCGCGGACGAATCGGCGGACTTCGGCGCGGTCCCGGACGGCGGAGACGCGGGCCCGGAGGGCGACGGACCGGACGGTTCGGATTTTGACGTTTTGCCTTTGGCCGACGGCGGTACGGAAGACGGCGGCGAAGATGTCCGGGACGACGGCGGGGGAGGCGACGGCGACGGGTCCGAAGAAGACGCAGCCGACGGCGGGATCCCGGACTCGCGCTTCTGCGTTCGCGACGATTCCTCGTACGTGCCGGCTGACACGGGCGCGGTCCCGGATTGCAACGACCTTCCGACGGAACGCCAAGACTGGTGCGCAGCGTCGGGCGATGCCGGCGATGTTTCGGGCGCCGCGGACGGCGACGGTGGTGTGCCCTCGTGGGAGTATTGCCCAATCGACCGGTTCGAAGGTTATGCGGTGACCGAAGGCGCGATCTTCGTCGTGTTCAGAATCTACTATTCGAGTTATGGACACTTTGCCGTGCTCGACAAGGCAGGCAACCCGACGACCGAGTTGCGGACATCGTTCGGCAATATGTCGCCACCGGCTATCGGCCCGGCCGGCGAGGTCTACGTCAGCGCGGGGGAATATCTATTGGAGTTGACTTCTCGGGTTCCGGATGTTCAGGTATTTGAGGGAATACCTCCGGGGTGCATCGGAGGCCGGCCGCCGCCGCCTGCCGTTGCGGCCGACGGGACCGTATACGTTTCCTACTGGTGCGATGACGAAAACTATGAACGCTTCGGGGGCGTCGGCGCCGTGAAAAATGGCGCCGTCCTTTGGAGGCGCACAGATCTCGAAGTCGTTAACCCGCTGTCGGTAGGGTACGACGGGACCGTGTACGCCGGCACGATACGCGGAGAGATCGTCGCGCTGAACCACGACGGCAACACGAAATGGGAATACAGGTTTCCCAAGTGTTGGTCCAAGGTAGGAGAGATCGCAGTCACGAAGGACAACGGGATTGTGGCGACCATCGAAAACGTGGTCTTTTCGTTTGACTCGGAGGGCCGGAAACGTTGGGAAGTCGCGCTTGACGACGACCCATGGTCCTTCGGGCCGCCGGTTTTGGACGAAGAGGGCAACGTGGTTCTTTTGAGGTATGGCGGCTATGGTAATGACTACCGCATCTACATCGTCGCGAATTGCGGCGTTCTAAAAAAGAAAACCGCAATTGATCGCCACTTGTCCTGGTTGTCGCCCCGGGTTGTTGTGGGTTCGGACGGGTCAATATTCGTCGGGGGATCTGAAATCCCGGCACAAGGTGTGCTCCTCAGATTCAACAAGGACCTCGAACCGGTTCCGTTCGACACGGCGTCTGTGATTGCCTCGGGAATTGACCTCGTCGAAATGTTGGGATTGGCCGGTTGCGACGAAGCATATTTCGTGGGTTACGACCGCAACAAAGGTAGACAATGCCTTTATCGGTCGTCGTTTGGCAACATCGGATTGGCAAAATCGTCGTGGCCCATGTCGCGGGCCAACGTCCGGAATACAGGAAGCGCAAACTGATTGGATGCCTGCTTCGTCGAACGCCAACCCTTGAAATGGGTCGTCGAAACCGGGGGCGTATCTTCGTCGGACGACGCGACGGGTACCTGCTCAGGTTCGTCAGGGGCGGCGCGGGAATCGGCGGGGAGAAGATTTGCAGCGAGATAACCGGCCACCCTTCAATCAGCAGTTACGCTGCCAGGTACGACCGCGAGGGCAGCTTCGTGATCGGGTGCAAGGAAGGCATCTATGGATATGGGTGGGGCGGAGCGTTTGAGTGGGAAGAATACGGTGTTCTGTCCAAGTCCGCCCCATGGCCGAAGTTCAGGCACGATGACTGGAACACCGGGAACGTCTCGACGAGTTGAACTGCGACTCACCGGGAGAGATCCGCCTCGGTCGTCCCGTCCGGCGCAATCGTCACGGTCACGGGTTCCAGCATTTGTCGGGCGCGGGTGTCGTAGGCCTTGAGGGTGACCGTTTCGCCGGGGACGCCGGACAGAGTCACGCGGACGGAATCGGCCTCGGGAACGACCGAGACGAACCGCTTGTCGGCCATTGTGATGAACTTTTGGGTCTCGCCCAGGAGCGCAAGGCCGTTTTCGAAGATGGGTGCGAGCACAAAGTAGGCGTGGTCGTAGAGGTGCTCGATCTTCGGGATCTCAAAGCGTCCTTCGACGACTTCGGCCTCGCCCGTCCGCCAGTCGTAGAGTACAGCCTTGTCCGCGATTCCAAGGTCGGCGGGGAGATCGACGTCCCAATCCGAGACTTTCTTTGGGTGGACGAACATCTCGCCCAAAGGCAGGCCGGAGTAGGCAAACAGGGCGTAGTTCTCGTCCTCGATCGTGCGCTCGGGGTGCCCGCTTGCGAGGTGGAACGCCGCAAGATAGGTCCACGTTCCCGCTGGGCTCGTCGAATGCGTCGCGACGGTGTACGGCCGCTTGTGCGGCAGGAACATCGCGTCCAGGGGGTAGGCCGGCCTTTCGGGCTTGAGGATCAGCCCGTCCTGGCGGCAGGTCCGCGAGATCAGGGCCGCGTCGGCGTCGCCGACCTTGTCGCCCAACCCCACCATCCCGGCGCTCAAGGCGCTGACCAACGCCTCGGCCTCGGCATGGTCCTCCGCCGACTGGAAGTTGTCCTTGAACGGCAGGACCCCCGCGGCCCACGCGAGGAGGTTCACCGTGTGGAACTGCGGCCAGAAGCACTCCTTGCAGACGTCCCTGTGATAATCCATCGAGGTGCGCGACGTCGTGACCACGGGGAGGTCCACGGCCGACAGGAGGTGCGCCGCGCCCGGCATGCAGAGCTGGATGGTGAGGCCCTGCGCGGCTGCCGCGTCGTTTAAGTCCCGCATCCAACGCGCGGCGTTCCCCGCGCCCTCGCGAAGATGAGGGACGCCCTGGAACTGGTTCATCAGCCAATCCTGCTCGTACGTGAAGATCCCCCAGGCCGCGGCGTTTTGCATGAACTCGTCGTACGGCCCGCGGTCGAGCGGGAGGGACATGTCTTTGCCTTCGGTGAAGGGGTATCGGCCGCGGTAGTCGTTTTCTTTCGCGAACCACCGGTTGTGCGCGACCAGCGGAAGGCCCAGCCGGTCCCGAAACGCGGCCAGCCCTTCGGGAAACATCTGGGGGATGGGCTCCCAGCGCACGAGGCCGCCGAGCACGCCGCCGGTCCCTTCCTTGAAGTACCACCACGAGTCGAGCTGGAAGTAGCCGTAGGGGATGCCCCTTGCGTCGGCGTCCGATTCGACCGCGAGCAGGGTATCCTCGTAGTTCATCCCCTCCTTGGTCTTGTAGTAGTAGTAGGCGCCGTTGTCGGTCCAGTACCCGATGTGCGACAGGCCCCGGTCCGCGTAGCGATCCGCGCGCGCACGCCCGCGGTCGGCGCGCAGGACGTCGCCGAAACGGTCCAGCGTCGCCCGGATGCCCTTTCCCTTGACGACTACGAAACGGTGCGTGAACCCCGCTGGCAGCTCGTCCATGTCACCTTCCACGCCGTGCCGGATCTCGTCGTTTTCGAGCCAGACGAGGCTCTCGAAAAAGTGGTCGAGCGGCGAAAACACCAGCACGTCCATGTCGTCCGAGTACAGGACCAGCGGACCGCTGGTCGCTTTGGACTTGAGAAGCGGGGGGAGGAACGGTGACATCTCAAACGTGAGTGCGTGCTTGAGCTTCGGGTCGACGGCCAACGCCGGGTACGAGAGGGAGGGTGTGTTGAAATCCCCGGTGGCGATGCCGGTCTTGGCCTCTCCGACTTCATACGTGAGGACCTCATGTTCGAAAACCGCGGCGTCGGCCGAGGCGTCCGCCGCGCCGCCGTCCGTCGAAACGGTTCCCGAGTCCGGCGCCTCCGCCGCATCGGAACCCAAAACGATGCTCCGCCCGCCGGTACAGGCGGTCACGAAGAACAGAAGAAAGGCCGCGGCCGCCCGGATGTCAGTTGCCTTCAAGTCCGCACCTCCGCGCCGCCAGAGTAGAACATCGCCGCCGGGTCTTCAAGATTGTCTTCTGTTGGCCGAGTCGCTTCTTGACTAGGCGGAGCGTCTCCCTTATTATCCCCGCCCGTTGGCGCCGGGACGCGCGCGGAAGTGGCGGAATTGGTAGACGCGCTAGCCTCAGGAGTTAGTGGTTAACAGCCATGAGGGTTCAAGTCCCTCCTTCCGCACCATCATTCCCGGGGGTCGTTGCGCGAACATCCCCTGCTACTCTGCGAAGCGGCGCTTTCACCCTTCGCAGTGGCAGTCCCACTGCTACGGAGAACGGGTCGCTGCGAAGCACGAGCCCGGACCCCCCGCTCTCTCCGGCGGAGTGAATCCGCCTGCGCCCGCCTACACCTTTTCGCGAAGTACTCGGATATTGCCCAAGTCCGCCGGGCCCAGGCCGTGACGCTCGGCCAGGGCGATGTGTTTAATGTCCCGCGGCGCAAACGTCTTCCCGTACCACTTCGCCAGCGTGACCGCGACCGCGTCCACCGCGACAATGTTCGTCCCCGCGACGATTGACTTGGGGTAGGCCATCTCGCCCGGGCCGGCCGGTCCGCCCGTCACCATCGCCCGCGACGCATCGACGATGTTGAGCTGGCAGGGGATTGCCGTTGCCAAGTCTGCAATCGCCTGGTGAAGGTCGAATTCCTTGTGAAACGGCTCGCGCGCGAGTATTGCCCCCATGAGGTTTTTTAGGCAAAACGAAACGCCCGCCGCGCCGTGAGACTTGGCCGTGGCGAGGTTGACCACCGTTCCGGCCTTCCGCAGGTCCTTCAGGACGGCGGTCTTTTTCAGAGCCACCCCCTTCGGCATCGCGACGTCTTCGAACTGTTTCCCGTCGGTCGTGGCGAATACGTACGTCTTGGGGACGGTCCGGCACGCCTCCTCGATTCCCGTCATCTTGAGACACACCTCCGGGCGGCGGCAAGGGTGGTCGATGACGATGACCCTTGACGCACCGGCGTCCACGCAAAGTCTCGCGACCTCGGCCACGACCGCCGGGCTCACTGCGCCGCCCACGTCCGGGGGTGTGGGAAACCCGATGTTGGGCTTCACCACGACCGTCTGGCCTTTCTTGACGTGCTGTTCCATCCCGCCGACGAGGGCAACCGCCCTGCGGACGGCCAGCACCGGATCGCCTTCGACGAGCGCAACGGTCTCGACCGGCACCGGCGGGGCGGCGGTCTCCGGAGACGCCGCCGCGGGCGGGGCGTCTTGAGCGCCGGCCATCCGGCCAAGCGGTCCGGTCAGCGCGGCCCCGGCCCCGGCGGCCACGGTGAGTTTCAACAGCTCGCGCCTGGAACGATCTTGCGCCATCGGAGCCTCCGACAGCCCCCGTCGGAAGCATGGTATCAGAAATCTATGTTGTTGTTGAACTTCTGGTTGAGCCTGGTGAAGAGGGGGAGGGGGGTCTTTTCGCGAAGGTAGATGTAGCGATAGATGCCGTACGTCTGGAGGACGCGCTTGCAGTAGTTGCGGGTCTCCTTGTACGGGATCTCCTCGACGAACTCGTCTAGATCCAGGTTCCCCATGTTCCTGAGCCACCGCTCGACCGCCCCGGGCCCGGCGTTGTATCCCGACACCGCCAGGGGAAGCTGGCCGTTGAATTTGACCACAAGCTCGCGCAGGTACCAGCCGCCGAAGAGCGTGTTGACCGAGGGGCGGTAGAGGTCGTCGACGTCGAATTCCTGTACGTTCTTGCGAACGGCTATGAGTTTGCCGGTCCTGGGCATGATCTGCATGAGCCCGCGCGCGCCGACCGGCGAGTTGACCTTGGGCCTGAAGTTGCTCTCCTCGCGCATGACGGCGAGGATGAGAAGCGGGTCGAGCTTGTTCGCCGCGGAGCTTGCCTCGACGTGGGGCTTGAAGGCGAGGGGGAACATCCGTTTCCAGAACTTTAGCTCGGCGCTCGAGGGCCGCCGCAGCATCGTGGACACGAAGATGGCGCGCAGCGTGACGATGGCGCGGTAGTAGTCCCCGGTGAGGGCGTGCACTGTCGCGGCCGCGAAATGTCCCTCGGGGTCGCTCCCCGCGTTCTCCTTTAGGCGCTGGAGTTCCCCGGCCGCCGCCTCGGAAAGCCCCAACCTGAGGAGTGCCGCCGCCTTGTTGACCGTGAGTGTGTCCCGCGACGCCGCGACGAACCGATCCAGCACCGGCGTCCCGTTGCCGTCGGCGATGGCGACCGGGGTATCACCGTCATCAAGGTCGGAATCGTGAGTCGTGAGTCGTGAGTCGGCAGGGCCGGCGTCCGGCCCCGCAGGTCGTGAGTCGTCAGTCGCGAGCCGTGTGTCCGGGCGCGCGGCGTCGGGCATTTCGGCGTCCAGGTCCCACAGTTCCTTGAGCTTGTGCTGCGCAAGGAACGAGTAGTACGTGAGGGGATACTCGGCGATGACTTTTTCAAACCCCTCGCGCGCGCTGTCGTCCTGTTTCGTCTTGAGCGCGAACTTGGCGGCGAAGTAGGCCGCCCGCGGCGCGGCCTGCGAGTCGGGCACGTCCTTCACAAGGGTTTTGAGGAGCGCCGTGGCCTTTTTTGTGCGGCCGGACTTGAAGTGCGTCCATGCGAGGAACCACAGCGCCTCGTCGCGGACGTCACTCTTGGGGTACTCCCGGATCTGGCGCTCGAGGATCTTCGTGGCCTCGTCGTACTCCTTCATCGAGTGCCGGAGCCAGCCCGCCATGTAGAGCGCGTTGTCGGCGTCGGCGTGTTTCTTGAACTTCTCGACGAATTCCAGATAAAGGTCTATCGCCTTGCGGTTGTTGTCGGCGCGCTTTTCGATGGACGCAAGCTCCATGAGGGCCTTTGCCCGTGACGACACGCTGAACACCTCGTTTTCATAGATGTTCGTGAACACCTCGCGGCCCGATTCGGTCTCCTTCTGCAAGACAAAGAGCGTGCCGAGCTTGAAATAGACCTTTTCTATGAAGGCACGGTTCGCTTTCTTGTCGGGGATGGCGTCGTAGAGCGCCGACATCTCCTCGACCGCCCGGTCGAGCAGGCTGTGGTGCTTGGCGAGCTTGACCGCCCGCGTGTAGCGCTGTTTGAACGTCGGGGCGCCGAGCTTCCTGTCGTGCCGCCGCGCTTCGGCCAGTATCTCGAGGTTCGGGCCCGCAAGCGCGGACTCCGGGTGTTTTGACCAGAGTTTCAGAGCGTACTTCGACGCCTGTTCCCACTCCCCGTTTTCAAGCGCGCAGCGCGCCATGTTGAAGTGTATGATTTCGAGGTGTTCGTGCGGGCGCGCGCCGTGCGCGTATGCCTTGTACGCCGCGAACGCCTCGCGCGTGTTTCCGGCGGCGTACAGCGCGTCGGCGGCCCTCATCTCGGCGGTCTTCACGAGCGACGACCCGGGAAAACGGAAGGTGATTTCCTGGTACATCCGGAGGGCCTCGTCATGTCTGCCGTTCCGGAAGGCCGCCTCCGCTATGAAGTACTGGCGGTAGTCCTCGAGCCAGCGGGGGCCGTCGCCTTTTGTGAGGACGTTGTACGCCGCGTCGCCGTCGCCCGTCATCAGGAGCGCGACCCCAAGGGCGAGGCGCGCCTCCGGCTCGAAAGGGGAGTTCGGCCGGGCAGCCAGGTAGTCGTCGAGCAGGCGGACGGCTTCCTCGACCGCCTCCTCGCGGAGCTTCTCGATCCCGAGCCTCAGCTTCTCGTCCAAAGGCGTGTACTTCAAGTTCAAATCGGGAAACACCTCGTGGTCGCCGATGAGGATCACGTTCTCGGTCACGAAGCGCGGAATGGAAACTTCATCGGCCCCGGTGTCCGCCGCGCCCGCGCCTCCGTCGGCAAGTCCGGTGTCGGCCCCGGCGTCCGCGGCGCCGGCGTCGTGCGCGGCGGGCCGCGGAAGCGCGGGTTTGCCGAGGGCCTCGGGGTCTTCGGAGCGATTAGGACTGAGGGACAAAAGAGCGATGCCGAGGAAGAATGTCGCGGGACTGCGCATATGGGCGGCGGGATGCTAACACCGAAGCACTGGGCGCGCAAATCCTCGGTTGACCGATCGCGGATTTCCGTGCTAAGGATGCTGATTGAATCGTGACGGGGAGGAACGGCATAACCATGGCAAAACTTTCATTCACGGCTGTCTTCGCCGTGCTCGTGCTGGCGGCGGGGTGCGCGGGCGATCGCGTCGAGTACGCTTCGGGCGCCCGCGAGGGGGCGCTCGCTTGCACGATTGGCACCGCCGACGGGCCCGAAGTGGTGCCGGGCCAGGCCGTCGTGGTCGGCGTCAAGGTGTCGGGTGACGCCGAGATCGAACGTGTCGATCTCGTCAGGAAATGGACCGACGTCACGGCCCAGGCGATCGCGCCGTCGGGCCTGCCGTTCGAGCACGACGTCGACGCGACCATCCCCGCGGGGGCGATGGACGGCGACCGCGTGGAGTTTGTGGCGATCGTCGTCACCAAGGACGCGACCTACGTCTCGTCGAACACGGTCGCTTTCGAAGTGTTCGATGTCGCGAAACCCGACCTGTCGGTCGCGCTCTCGGCCCCGGCTGACCCCGGCGGCTACCGCGGCGGAGACGAAATCAGCGTCTCGGTCACCGCAGAGGATCTCAACAGCGGCGTGGGTCTGGTCTCCGTCACGCTGATCGGGCCGGTGTCGCCGAAGAGCTTCGCCGAAGTGATTTCCCCGGTTGAGACGAGCGTGAACAAGATCTATCAGACGGCCATCGACCCCGGGGTTTCGTGCGGGCGGATCATCGTCCTTGCCGAGGCCGACGACGGCGCATCGGTCCCGAACCATGCGACCGCCGAGGCGCTTGTGCTTCTTGCCGGCGGGACGGCCGATTCGGCGGCGCCCGCAGTTGTGATCGAGTCGCCGGCGCCTGGCGCCGCGGTGCGCCCGGGCGACGAGGTCACGGTGAAGGTGTCGGCGACGGACGACTGCGGGCCGGTGACCGAGATCGGCTACACGGTCGGCGGCGCCGCGACGGCCGAGGGGACGATCACCGTCCCGGACGGCGGGGCCAACCCGACGACCCAGGAAATCGAGTTCACGGTCCCTTCGGATGCCGCGCACAATGCGGAGATCACGGTGAGCGCGTGGGCGGTCGACGCAGCGGGCAGGTCCGGCGAGGCCGAGGCGGTCTCCGTCGATCTCGTCGTTTCGGCGCCGCAGGCCCCGACGGCCGCGATCACAAGCCCGGCCGACAGTTCGACCGCGGCCCCGGGGGCGGCGGTGACCGTGAACGTCTCGGCAGGCTCCGTGACGGGGAAGGTGACCAGGGTGACCCTGGACATTTCGGGCTCCATGACCGCGAGCGAGGATTTCGTGGTCGACCCGCCCTCGGCCGACGTAAAACATGCGTTCACGTTAAACGTACCCGGAACGGCAAAGGACGGCGACACGATCGTGCTCGCCGCAACCGCGCACGATGATTCGACGCCGGCGCTCACGGGCACGTCGTCGTCGGTGACAGTGAATGTCGCCGTACAGAATCCCACGGTCCGAATCCTGTTCCCCCAGCAGGGCCAGGATTTCCATCCGGGCAACTCCCCCCGCGTGACGGTGAACGCCGTGAAGGGTGAGGCGCCTATCGCCAAGGTCGGTTACACCGCCGACGGCCTTGCCGGCGTCATCGACGCTTCGGAGGAATTCACGGTCGACCCGCCGACATCTCCGGCCCAACACGATTTTTTCCTTTCGATCCCGGCCGACGCGCCGGAGGGGGACGTCGAGATTATCGGAACGGCCGCAGACCAACAGGAAAAGCCCGGAACGTCGCCGGCTGTCACCATCAACATCAAGGACAAAACGCCGCCGGCGGTCACCGTCCTCGCCCCAGTCGAGAACCAGTCGTTTGCCAAGGGCGCAACGATGACCGTGTCGGTCCGCGCCGTGGATGCGAGCAGCAACGTGGCAACGGTCACCATAAACGTCGCGGGGGTGTTCAGCGATTCCAAGGTCTTGAACGCGGGTTCGAAGGACTGGACCGACTCATGGAACTTCACGGTGCCGGCGGGGGCCGCGTCTGGAGACGTGTACGTCTACGTCAGGGCGACGGACTCGGCGGCGGCGCCGAACACCTCGTCGGCCGTCTCGGTGAAGGCAAAGGTGAACTGACGGGCGATTAGCTCAGTTGGATAGAGCGTTGGCCTCCGGAGTCAAAGGTCGTGGGTTCGAATCCCGCATCGCCCGCCAAAGTCTCAATCGAGGAGCGCGACATGCCAGAGCAGCAGGCCGGCAACGACGAAGGGGGCGCCGAGCGCAGAACGTCGCTCCGGGTCCCCGCCGAGATATGGGTCGAGGAAACACGCGCCAGCGAGGTGTACTTCCAACGCACCGTCAATCTGAGCGAGGGGGGGCTGTTCTTCGAGCGCACCATCCCGCATCCCAAGGGCACGGTCGTCAACCTCAAGTTTTCGCTCCCCGATTCCGACAAGGTCATCCAGTGCAAGGGCGAGATCGTCAACCTCCCGAAGAACACCGAGGGGCTCGGGATGGGTATCAAGTTCGTCGACTTGAGCGACGAACACCGCCAGGACATCCTTTCGTTCATCCGGTCCGTCGTCAACGGGAGCAAGTGACATGAAACTGCGCCGCATCCTGCCGTGGTTCTGCTGTCTTGCCGTCGCCGCGGCCGCGGGCTGCCAGTGTGACGAGGACGAGCTGGCCGGCGTCTTCCCCGTGATGACCGTGGAGTGTTCGGGAGAGGCGTGCGACGGATACGATTTCGGCGAGGTCCCGGTCGGGGTGACGCGCGAAGCGACGCTCGAGCTCACGAACACCGGCGACACCGACCTCCACATCTCGTCGATGGGCCTGCAAAACGGCAAGGTCTTCGCGATCGATCCCCTCGACTCGCTTTCGGGGTTTGCCGAAGGGAAGGTGACGGTCAACCCGACGAAATCGGTGCAGTTCAAGGTCACGTTCAAGCCGGTCACGCCGGCGCCCCCGGCGGATTCCGACGTCATCGCGTTCGACACGAACGACCCGAAGAAGAAAAGCTATGAGTTTTCGCTCAAGGGTACGGGGATCAAGGCCTCAATAACCGCCGATCCGGCCGCAATCGATTTCGGCAAGGTGGACGTCAAAACGCGCAAGGACGTTGCCGTGAGCGTGTCCAACACCGGGAGCGACGTGCTCAAGGTCACGTCGGTCGCGTACGTGGACGCAGCGGGCGGCGGGGACATCTTCATAGACGGGGGGCCGCCGGAAGGACAGGACCTCGAGCCCGGCGCGGCCATCGACTTCACGCTTTCTTACCTGCCGACCGACATAGGCGCCGACTCGGGGGAGATCCGGGTCGAAAACGACTCGAAGGACCTCCCGCACCTCACGATCGCGGTCAACGGCCTCGGGATCGCCCCGCTCCTGGTCGTGAGTCCGCTCACGCTCGATTTCGGATCGGTCGACAAGGGGTCGCAGCATGACCTTTCGACCACGCTCACGAACAACGGCAACAAGGACCTCGATGTCGCCGTGGTCGAGTTCAGGCAGGGGACCAGCGACTACTATTCGTTTGTGACACCCCTGCAGACGCCCGCGACGGTCGAACCGGCGAAAAGCGTGGACATCACGGTCAGGTACCACCCGCTCGAACGCAGCGACGACACGCTCAACAACAGCGTCAGGATTCACTGCAACGACCCGGCCCTTCCCGAGATGGACCCGGACGGGAACTACGTGACCTACGTCGAGCTCAAGGGGCGCACGCACGCCCCCTCGATGGAGGCGACCGGTGGCACGAGTTTCCAGATTGGTTGCGGCATGCCTTTCGACCCGCAGAACCCCGGCTGCAACCAGACCTGTATCGCGGACTGCTGCTGCATGGAGGCGACCCTTGACGTCGAGAACGTGGGGGACGACGTTCTCATTCTCGAATCGGTGACGATGATCGAAAATACCGGCAACGCCTTCACCCTGCTCTGGAACGAGCCGGTCCCGTACCAGATCGATCCGGGCGTGCTCGAACCGATCTGGGTCCGTTTCACCCCGCTCACGTTCGGCACTTTCAACGCGAAGGTCGAGGTCGTCAGCAACGACCCCATCACGCCGACGCGGCAGATCGGGATTGCCGGAAGCGCCGTGAAGCGCCAGTGAACGCCGGACCTGATTCCTATGCCACAGGACGAACACAAAAAACACGCCGGAGGGCGAAAGGCGCGGGTCCACGTCATCACCGTTTCGGACACGCGCACGGCAGCCACCGATTCGAGCGGCGCCGCCGTGCGGGACGCCCTCGGGCGCGAAGGGCATCTCGTTGCGGGCCATGAGATTCTCAAGGACGAGCCCGAGGCGATCGCGCGGCGCGTGCGGGAGGTCAGCAAGTCGGGTTCTGCCGACGCAGTTCTGCTCAACGGCGGGACCGGGATCTCGCGCAGGGACTCGACCTTCGAAGCGGTCGATGCCCTGTTCGATCGGCGGATACCGGGTTTCGGCGAACTGTTTCGGTTCTTGAGCTATCGCGAAATCGGCTCGGCCGCAATGTTGAGCCGCGCCGCTGCAGGGCTTGTGGGGGAAACGCTGGTGTTCCTCGTCCCCGGGTCGACCGACGCGGTGAGGCTGGCGATGCGTTCGCTCATCATCCCCGAGCTCGCGCACGCCTTGTGGGAACTCAAAAGGTGAACGAACACGCGGGACACGAGGAACTCGCACGACGGGTCCGCGAGGCAAAGGTCCGGCTCGGCGGGAATTGCCTGATCCTCACGCACCACTACCAGCGTCCCGAGATCGTCGCGTTGGGTGACGCACGCGGAGATTCGCTGGGGCTTTCGCGCCTTGCGGCGTCAAGCGGGGCCCGGCACATAGTGTTCTGCGGTGTCCGGTTCATGGCCGAGAGCGCCGCGGTCCTCGCGCGCGGCGGCCAGACGGTCCATCACCCCGACCCGTTTTCGGGGTGCCCCATGTCGGACATGGCCGACGTCGAGGATGTCGAACGCGCCGCCAGCGAGCTTGACGATGCGTGCGGGGCGGGCGCGTGGCTCCCGGTCACATACGTGAATTCGTCGGCCGAAGTGAAGGCATTGACCGGCCGTATGGGCGGGGCGTGCTGCACGTCGTCGAACGCCGAAAAGATCGTGCGTTGGGCGCTGGGCGGCGGGAAAAAGGTGCTCTTCCTTCCGGACGAAAACCTCGGCGCCAACACAGGCGCGCGGCTGGGCGTCGACCCGCGCGAGATCGTCCGCTGGGACTACTCGCTGCCTTCCGGCGGGAACGACCCCGACGCGCTCCGTTCGGCGCGCGTCATCTTGTGGAAGGGTTACTGTCACGTCCACACCCTGTTCACCGCCGCACAGGTGGACGACGTCCGCGCGCGCTTCACCGGCGCGAGAGTCATCGTCCATCCCGAGTGTTCCCCGGAGGTCGTCACGAGGGCCGGGGAGAGCGGTTCGACCGAGTTCATGGTGCGGTACGTCGAGTCTGCGCCGCCGGGGTCCACCGTCGTGGTCGGCACCGAACTCAACTTCGTCCGCCGCCTTGCCGCCGAACACCCGGATCGGCGCGTGGTCGAGCTTGCGCGCTCGATGTGTCCCAACATGTTCAAGATCACACTGGCGAAGCTCCTTGCGACGCTCGAAGGCCTGCCGGACGCCAACCTCGTGACGGTGCCCGAAGACGTCCGCCGCGACGCCCGGGATGCGCTCGATCGAATGCTCGCCCTCTCTTGAACACTCGTATTCGGAGTATCTGCCACAGAGTGCACAGAGGTAACCGAGAGAGAAATCTTCGGACTTTCGGGTTCCACAAAGCACGGGTTTTCTCTGTGTTCTCTGTGTTCAAAAGTTCCGTTGCGGCGTTTCCTCTTTGTGCTCTCTGTGTTCTCTGTGGTATGTCCCTACGCCGGGAATGAAGCGGTTTTCCGAAAACGGCACGCTGCTTCTCGTCGTGTCGAGCGTTTTCTTCACGGCGATGGCGCTTCTTGCGCGGCGCGCGATGTGCGACCTCCCGCCGGCCGAGGTGACGTTTTTCAGGAGCGCCATAGGCGCCGTCATCTGCGCCGCCTCTTTTGCGGCCGGCGCCGCCTCCCTCGAGTTGAAGAGGCCGCCGATGCTGGTCCTGCGCGCCCTTCTCGGCGGGATCGCGATATTCCTGTATTTCAAGACGATGGGCGTGCTGGGCGCGGGCGAAGCCACGCTCCTAAACAACACGTTTGTGGTCTTCGTGGCGATCCTGTCGCCGTTGATTCTCAAAGAGCGGTTTTCGTGGCGGCTTGGGGCCGTCGTGGCCGTGGCCTTTTTTGGCGTTGCGCTCCTCATTCGGGCCGACATGTCCGGGGGGATCGCCGGAAAACTCTTCGGGCTGGCCGGAGCGTTGTTCACCGCGCTTGCGGTGCTCACCATCCGGAACCTCCGGCGGGACCACGGCACTCTGACCGTCTTCTTTTTCTTTTCGTTGGGCGGGATGGCGACGCCGCTCTCGACGTTTGGTGACGGGTGGACGGTGCCCGGTGTCTGGACCGGCGCCATCCTCGTCCTGATGGGGCTCTGCGCGGCGGCGGGGCAGCTCCTGTTCACACACTCGCTGAGATTCTCGCGGGCAATCGAAAGCAGCGTGTTCTCGCAGCTCACGGTCGTGTGGACCTACGCGGCGGAGATCGCGCTGTGGGACGTCCGGTTGTCCGTGCTCACCGGTATCGGTGCCCTGACCGTCCTTGCGGCGTGCACGTATCTGGGCGCCGCGTTCGAGCGCGAAGGGCCGCCGCACGGACCGGTGGTCTGACGGCCGCGCGCGCCGGATTCAACCCAGCGCGTACGCGACGAACACCGCGGCAAGGACAATCGAGACCAGCCCCAGGATTGATGCGGCCGGGATGACCAACCGCTCCATCGAACGCTTGATGCCGGCCGTCACGGGAACTTCGCTTTTCGCGTCGGGAGGTTCCACTCCAACGACCAGCAAAACGGTATCGCCCGCGGTGATCTCGTCTCCGTTCGCGACGACCCGGTCACCCGAGAGCCGGACGCCGTTGACAAACGTCCCGTTGCGGCTTTTCGCGTCGCCGATGTGAAACGCGCCCGCGCGCCGGGTCACCTCGAAATGGCGCGAAGACGCCATACGGTCGGGGATCTTGAGCGCCACACCCGCGGCGCGCCCCGCCGCAATCGAAGCGCCTTCCTCCGCGGGGAGGGCGGCAAATGCACCGGCCGCGGACCCGTTGAGGATGATCAGCGCCGGGCCGGTCCCTGCATCGCCGCCAATTTCGGCGGCATCGAGCATCCTGCGGAAGATGGTCCGCGTGCCCCCGGAAAACACGTCTTTCTCGGCCGTGATTCTGAGCCTTGCCGGGCCGACCGAAAGGACGTCGTCTCCGGAGATGCGCGCGAGGCGCCCGGGCGCAAGGCGGTTCCCGTTGAGAAACGTCCCGTTGGTCGATGACTTGTCGATCACGAAAAGGCAACCGGCCACGTTGAGAATCGAGCAGTGCCGGTCTGAAACCGACGGGGATTCCACCCGGACGGCGCAGTCCGGTCCGCGCCCGACATCCGCCGGGAAAGAACTGATCTCCTGTTGCCGTGTCTCCGCGCCGGGAGTGGATACCGATACCAATGCCTTCATCGCTTGAATACCGCCTTCTTGAGGGCGTCGAACTTTTTCCGGGCCGCGGCGATCTCGGCCTCCTGGCCCACGGGTTTCGATGCCAGATAGGCTTCGTAGATGTCCCGGGCGAGTTCGATCTCCCCGGACACGGCCATGACGTCGCCCAGCCAGTAACACGCGAGGGCGAGGCCCATGTTGCACGCGCTCACGAAGCCCGTGCCGGCCGCCTTGAGATCCCCGCGTCCAAACCGGATCTTTGCCAGGTTGAAACCCGCTTCCGGGTGGTCCTTGGAAATCGCAAGCGCCGCCATGAACTCCTTTTCGGCTTCCTCCGTCTTCCCGATGTTCAGGAGCGCGGTCCCGAGGTTCGAACGCAGGTCGGCGTTTCGCGGCATGAGGTCGCGGGCGGTGCGAAGGTGTGTTGCGGCATCCTCGAACCGCTTGAGCAAGAGCAGCATGGACCCCAGGTCGAAATGCGCCTCGGCGTTTTTGGGGTCCTCTTCGATCACGCGCATCCACGAGTTTGTCGCGTCGGACACCCGGCCGAGCTGCTGGTACACGAGTCCGAGAGTGACGCGGACGTCGTGATTGCGCGGATCGATCTCGAGAACTCTGGTGAGCGTTTCTCGCGACTCCTCGAACCTGCCGAGCGCCGCTTGCACCCCGCCCAGGTTTGCCCGGGCCGCCAGATAGTCGGGATCCACGGCGATGGCCGATTTGAACCGCGCCTCGGCCTTCTTGAACTCGCGCCGCAGAAGATAGCACCAGCCGAGGTTGTTCAGGGCCTCGGCGAAGTCGGCATTGAGATCGACCGCTTTGGAAAAGTAGGAGACCGCGGCGTTCATGTCGCCTTTTTTGAGCGCCACGATCCCCAGGTTGTTGTACGGCTCGGCGAACTTGGGGTTGAATTCGAGAGCCATCTCGAAGCGGCTCCGGGCAAGGTCGAGGCTGTTGTCCTTCAGGTACCCGACGCCGGTCGCATTGTGTTGGATGGCGCGGGCGTGGATCTGGCTTGCCGCGCACCCGGACCCGAGCACCAGTACGGCGAGCGCGATGACGGGGAACGAACGGTTCATCATGGGGCCTCCAAAAAAGAGTCGGGACCAGGAAATACAAGCCCCGTGCCACCCCGGTCGCCAATGAAATCAAGTACTTGCCGGCGACCCCGGCCGGTTTCCGCCCGCGACCGCCTGATTGCGTGGTGCCTGATTGCGTGGTTGGTGCGGGTTCCCGAAAGTGATACACTGCGCGAGCTCGCGATTGAGGGCGGGGAAAATCGGGCGGCGGACCCTTGAGAACTCTTCTTCTTCCCGGACTTGACGGTACAGGGCGGCTGTTTGACCCGCTTCTGGGCGTGCTACCGGACCGCGGCGCGGCCGTGGTGGTTTCATACCCTTTCGATGCCATTGACTACCCGGCGTGCATCGCCCGGGCCGAGGCGGCGCTTGGACCGGAGCCGGCGTTCGTGATCGCCGAATCGTTTTCGGGGCCGGTCGGCGTCGAACTTGCGCTGCGGTATCCCGACCGGGTCGTGGGTCTGGTCCTCGTCGCCTCGTTTCTCACAAACCCGATGCCACTGCTTGCGCTTCTGTTGCCTTGGAGATTGGCACTGTCATTCCGCGGCTCCCCGAGGTTCGCGGGTCGTCTTCTCGGCGAAGGCGCTTCTGCCGAACTCGTTTCGGAATTCTCTTCCACACTCGCGAGCGTACCTGCCAACACACTGACAGGTCGAATTGGCGCGATCTCCCGGCTTAAATCCCAGCCTGCGGAATCTCGCGGGTGTTCCGTTCTGTATCTTCGCGCATCGAAGGACCGGCTGGTTCCTGCGCGATGCGAACACGAGGTCCGGACGGTCTTCCCGAAGGCAAAGACTGCGGTCTTGGACGGGACGCATTTCCTTCTTCAGACACGGCCGGCAGAGTGCGCCGGCGTGGTCGATGAATTCAGGCGAAGACAAGTTCGGGAACGCCGGGCGTCCGAACGGTGACTTCACGCCGAGACGGCGTCTTTCCCATTTTTGGCGGCGGCGCGTTCGCCCCGGAGCACTTTGGGGAGTCTGAAGATCGTGAACGCGACCATCGAGAGCGTTAGCACGGCAAGCACTATCGCCGCCGCGGTGAGAAGCGTGTTCCCGACCGAGTAGTATTTTTTCACAAGAAGCCAAAGCGACGCGCAGGTGGTGACAAGTATGAAGACCGCAGGGACGAGCGTGTAGATCGCCCGTTTGCCGTGCATGATGAGCCACGCCGAGACGACAAACAACGTGAGGGCGGCCAATAGTTGGTTGCTCGTCCCGAACAGCGGCCACAGGGCGTGGAAAGAGTTGGTGAAGGCGAGGACCGCCATCAGGACCACCGAGAGCCCCGAGTTGAACCACGCGTGGCGCATGACGCCGGGCACGCGCTCGTCACTGCCGAAGGCGATTCGCCAGAGCTCCTCGAAAAGATACCGGTTGAGGCGCACCGCTGCGTCGAGCGTGGTGATTACGAAGCCCTCGACCAGCAAGATCCCGAAGACCGTGGCCAGCGCCTGCGGGATGTGGATTGTGCGGTCGAGCAGATGCCCGACGGCCAGTGAGAAAGCGAGAATCGGGTTCGACGGCAAGAGCTTCGCCTGCTCGGCTGTGGGCCACACCAGAGCCAGGTAGTCGTCAAAGGCGAGGCTCGACCCGAGGGCAAGCACGACGAGCAGGGCGAGCACCCCCTCGAGGAGCATCCCGTCGTAGCCGATCCGTTTGGCGTGCGCCTCGGTCGCAATCTGTTTTGCTGTCGTCCCGCCGGCGACCAGCGCATGGAAGCCCGAGATGGCCCCGCAGGCGACCGTGATGAAGAGCAGGGGCCAGATCATCCCGAGGCGTGCCGTTCCTTGCGCGATGTTCTCAGCGGGGATCTGCATCTTGGCGCCCTGCAGGCCGCCGATGATGACGCCGGCCGCAAGCAGGAAGAGTCCCGCGTAGAGGATCTGGACGTTGATGAAGTCGCGAGGCTGAAGGATGAACCAGACCGGAAGCACCGCCGCGAACATGACGTAGACCGAAAGGACAACCATCCAGACCTTGGGGTCGAGGCTGATGGGGGCGTAGATGCCCGCCACGACCGAGCCGATGCAGATTGCCGCCGCGAGCATGTATGCCGCGACGGTGTTCATCTTCCGGCGGTAGATGAGATAGCCCAAAAGAGGGGAGAGCAGGGTGATGATGACGACCGAAGTCGAGGCGATGCCGCCAATCACGCCCAGGACCCGGCCGTCGGCCGCCGTCACGACTTTCAGGAACGACTGCCCGGCCGAAAGCCCGAGCTTTTCGACCGGCCACATCGAGGTGAGCGACACCGCGGTCGCGGCGAGGAAGTTCGAGGTTACGAGCACCAGCATCACGATGGTGAACAGGATGAACATCACGAAACTCGTGCGCCCCAGCGTCGTGCGCGACACGTCGGCCATCGAGCGGCCGCCCTCGCGGACGGACACGAAGATCGCCGTGAAGTCGTGAACGGCGCCAAAGAACACACACCCCAGCACGATCCAAAGCCAGACAGGGGTGTAGCCGTAAAGGATTGCGATGGTCGGCCCCAAAATGGGGCCCGCCCCCGCGATGGCCGAGAAGTGGTGCGCAAAGAGGACGTGGATCCGCGTGGGGACAAAGTCGCGGCCGTCGTTTTTGACGACAGCCGGGGTAGGCTGGGCCGGGTCGACGCCGAAGTTCCTGCCTATGACCCGTGCGTAGAACCGGCTCGCCAGCGCGAAAACCGCCACGCCCGCGACGAAGAGCACCAGGATGTTCATCCCGCCAATCCTTATGGGTGCCCCCCGACGAATGCGATTATTGTCCGGCCAGAAGCTGTGTCAAGCGTGGCCGCGGGTTTGCAGGATTCAGTTCGGGACGCCGTCGCGCGGCGCGCCGTTCGGCCAGCCGAACAGAACGGGGTACGGGTCCCCCAAAAGAAACTCCTCAAGCGGCATTTCGTCGCCGCCGACGACAAGCGCCTTCGAGCCTTTGAACCTTTTGCAAAACGCTTGGATGCCTTTCCCGATTTTGGCGCGGCCGGATTTGACCTCGACGCCCACGATGGTCTCGCCTTTTTTCACC
Source organism: Deltaproteobacteria bacterium (assembly GCA_016218965.1). Lineage (GTDB taxonomy): Bacteria > Myxococcota > SpSt-1050 > SpSt-1050 > JACRCP01 > JACRCP01. The sequence continues at coordinate 20,664 of JACRCP010000248.1, forward strand.
ACAAAGTCGACTTCGTCGCCGCGCTCGCGCCAGTAGTGCAGCGCCGCACCGCGATGCGAGAGGAGGTTGTAGAGGTGGGCGCCAACCGCGTTCTCGGCAAGACGCCCCCATCTCGCGCCATCCGCCTTGGCAACGTCAAACTCGCGGCCGACCGCAGCGTTCGTCAGGGCATTGTCGAGGATCAGGATCTTCGGGCTCGACGCCCTTTGGCGAACCACCGAACCGGAAAACCTCGACAGCGGAACGACCAAACCCGCGGAGCCCAGGAGGTCAAGGTAGGACGCAACAGTGGTCGCGTTCCCGGCATCCTGAAGTTGGCCCACCATCTTTGCGAAGGCAAGAATCTCGGCGGGGTGTGCGCACGCGAGGTGGAAGACCTGCCGGAGCAGGGCAGGTTTTTCGATCGGGTTCATCAGGAGGATATCTCTGCCTAACACGGGTTCAATCAGAGCATCGCGGACGTACTGCTGCCACCTGACCTCGTCACCCCCCGCGGCGAGAAGCAGTGCGATCGCGCCAGGGTATCCGCCAAAAAAAACGAAGTGCTCAAGGTCAACGCCAAATGCCTCGCGGCACTCCGCGAACGACCAGTGCCGAAAAGGAATCAACTCGAATCTTCCGGCAAGGCTTTCGTTAAGCCCTTTCTGGACCAGCAGCGACGAAGATCCCAGGATCACTGTCCTTAAGCGCGAATGCGAAAAAACATCTTCGTCGTGGAAACGTTTGACCGCCTCGCTCCACCGGGGGATTTTTTGAACTTCGTCAAACACAAGCAGCACCCCGCCGCCGCGCTCGCAGAGCTCACGCGCCTCGGCCCATCGGCCGGCAATCCACCCGGTTGACGGCGGTGCCAGAAGGTCGGCGGTGGCGTAGACCGATGGAATGCTCGTTTCGGAAAGGAACTGCCGAATCGCGGTGGTTTTCCCAACCTGCCGCGGCCCGATGATAACTTGGAGCAGGTTGGGACCACCCGAGAGCCTTTCCGATAAGCCGGAAAGGGGTCCATTTCGCTTGTAACCGTTAGCCATATCTTATTGATATCACAAATATATATCAGCACGCAACAATTTATTCACTCGCTTGAACTATTTGTATTCGACTCCCCCGGACGGGCAAATCACGACGTCGTCTGGTGACCAACGCTTTGCACCTAATAGACATGGAGAAAGCAGGAGTCGTCAAAGACGGCCACGTGGTGCCGGAGGCGGGCGATGGCGGGACCGGCGGGTGGCCCGATTGAACAACCCGCAGTTGGACAACCGGCCGCCGACCCGCAATTGTTGGACCAAGGCGAGCTGGCGTCTTTGGAAGCCGGACAAGCCGCCAAAACCGTCGATGCCGAAATCCGAAAGGCCGAACGTCTTCTGGCGAGTTGCGAACCCGGCTCGGGCCAACACCGAAATCTCAGCCGCCGTGTAACCATGCTCAATAGACTCAAAGAGAAAATGCAAAAATGACCGTGTTGTCGCACCCGTTGTGTGGTTCGTGATTGCCGACTCCACGACATTGGCGTTCGACATCCGGGCCGCACAAACCTGCCCAAAATCCCTTTCATATGGTATATTTGTAAAAGTTGCCTGAACTTGAGACGGCATTCCCGGAGGTTGTCATGTCGAGGAGTTTTTTGGCATTCGGTGCGGCGGTCGTTCTTCTCGCCGCTTGTCAGACCGGAGACCAGGACAAAGCAGAGGTGCCGCCTGCGTCGGACGGGGCGTTTGAGCTCCACCACACCGACGAAATCCCGGCGCTTCGGACCGGCACGTCATGGACACGGGCACTGCCGGATGGCAAGCGCCTGGCGCACATCTCGACCGCGCCGATCCACTACACCGACGAAACCGGCACACTCCGCAAGATTGACGTAAACATCGTCCCCGTCGCCCGCCGCGACCTCCCCAACGCCGCCTTCGGCGTCGAGAAGAACCTTTTCAAGACCTACTTTCCCGCCCGGGCGGGGGAGGGGGTGACCGTCGAGCTTCCGGGCGGCCATCGGATCGAGATGTGGCGCGAAACGGCGGTCGCGGCGCTGGACGACGCGTACGCGCCCCTTCACGCGCTCGTCCCTGAGGCGTCGCTCGGCGAACCTCGCGAACACGCTGTTTCGTACCGAGGGTCCTTCCGCAACATTGACGAGCGGTTCACCGCCGGACCAGTCCTCCTGAAACACGACGTCGAGATCAAATCCCGCGACGCGCTGCCGAGCGTACACCGCCTGGCCTACCTCGCCTTCTCCGAGGACGTCGTCTTGTCGCACGGGCTGCGGCTCTCCTGCGACGGGCAGGTGATCGCAGAACCCACCGTCTGCCAAGGGGGGCTGGAGGTAATGGATGCCTCCGGGGGCTTCATCGCCGGGTTCAGGGCGCCTTGGTATCGCGACGCGGCATCGGCGGCCCCGTTGGGCCCTGCTGGTGCCGCCGGGCGGGCGGCCTATCTTGTGTCGCCCGGGAACGGCGTTTTTCGCCTGTCCGTCGTGGTGCCCTTCGGATGGCTCAACGACGAGGCGCGCGTTTTCCCCGTTGTCATCGACCCCACGGTTTCGCCCGAGGCGAATGCCGACACTTGGATATTTTCATCGTGTCCCGACACCAACGGTTCGCCGTATCAAGCGATGTACGCGGGCAGGGACGGAGGAGACTTGTTCGTCGACTGCAGTCCCGCGAGCAACCTCCGCGCCCTTGTGAAGGCCGATCTTTCGTCGGTCCCGATCGGCGCTACCGTGGACGCGGCGACGTTCAACGCGTACCTCGCCGATTCGTGGTACGACGGCACCACGACAAGCTACACGGTCAGCCGCCTGACTGGAGCCTGGAGCGAGGCGGTGACTTGGAACACGCAGCCGGGGATTGACTCGCCGGAGGCGACGGTTGGAATCCCATGGAGCTACGACATCTGGATTTCTTGGAGCATCCCCGTCATGGCGCAGTACTGGGCGAGCAACCCGACGGGGAGCCACGGGCTCGCAATCCGGCACTGGAATGAAGGGTCTCAGACCTCGATGCGGCAGTTCTGGACGCGCGAGTACTCCGGCGGACATCCGTACTTTTCGGTCACCTACACCCCCGACTCCACGGCCCCCGCCTTCCAGTCGACGACGGTCACCGGTGCCAGGTACCAGAACGGCAACGACTATTGGGTGCGGGGGGGCGAGCAGGTCAAGATAGCCGTCAGGCACTTCGACAACCAATCCGGCTTGAAGATCCAGCAGGTCGACCTTTACAACGGCTCGTGCAACTCGTGGATCGACCACTACTGGGATTCGCACAGCAACATCGTGAGCTACGTCCCCGGCGGGTGCAGCCACGTAACGTTCCCCGCGCCCACGGCCGAGGAGATCGAAAACGCCGGCGGCTACACGACGACGAGGTTCACGGCACAGTTCACAGGGGGCGACTATGACTACCCCGTGCAGGGGAGGGCGTGGGACTACGCGACCAACGATTCGAACCTCGCAAACGACGGCAAGTACGTCAAGACCGACGACACCGATCCTTCGATATCGAATCTGAGCCCCTCGGGCGGTTTTGTCTCGGGGGTCGTCACGGTGTCGGCCGACGTCACCGACGCGCGGAGCGGCCTGAAATCGGTCGTTTTCTCGATTGGGGACGCCGCGTGCTCCGGGGGGTGGACCGACCTCGGGGCGCCGAGCCAGGCCGGGAACACCTTCTCGTCATCGTGGGACACCTCGGGAAGGCCCGAGGGGACGTATTGCATCAGGGCCGTCGGCACGGACAACGCGGATCGCACCGCCACCGCCACGACGACGGTTTCCGTCGACCGGACCGCGCCTTCCATCACCTCGCGCCAGCTCGACAAGGCGCAGGTGATCCCCAACGGCAGCGAACAACTCACCGTGACCATTGCGGCCCAGGACTCGTCGAATCCAGTCTGGTGGATCAAAGGACGAATCAACTTCGACGGCTCGGCCGACCTTGCCGCCTGCCAGAACAACCCGCCCGACCCGCCTTGCCGCGGCTCGTTCGTGTGGAGTCCGGACCAGAGCTATCTTGTGGCAAGCGGTTATGTTTCCATCACCTCCTGTTCCGGCGGAGGCTACGGCGCGCTAATAGACGCGTGGGGAGGGAGCACCTACCTGACACTGGCAAGCTGCACCGGCGGCGTCGCGGGAAACGCCGCCACGGCCGCCTGGACGATCTCACTCACACCCGCGTTCGGCGAACACACCGGCAACTGGATCTCTGCTGATGCCGCAGACATCTCCAACAACGTCGGCAGCTGGGGTCCGACCGCCCCGGCGGCGCCCATGTTCGACACGCTGGCCCCCACGCCGACGACGCCGCAGTTCAGCCCGGTCCCGCCTGCGTTTACCAAGGGCACGTCCATCAACCTCCAGTGGACGGCTTCGTCCGAGCCGGTCTACGGGATCAAGGAGTACGAGGCCGCGCGGACGAACACTCCGGCCGAGGCGCAGTCGTGCGGCGCGTCGCCTCCCGCGGGATACACGTCGAGCGGCGCGGTCGGAGGGACAAACCACATCTTCTCGGGCCTTGTGGACGGCCAGAAGTACTGCCACTGGGTCCGCGCCAAAAGCAACGCCGACAAGTACTCGGCGTGGTCAAACCCGGCGTCGTCCACGCAGGACAACACCAACCCGACCTGCGCGCTCGACGGCGTTACGGGCACCGCGGGCATCGTGTATTTCAATACGACGATCAAACGCGTCTACTACAACAACTCGACATCCGGCGGGAACATAGACGTTCTGGCGTCCGGTGCCGACGCGGCCTCGGGGATCGTGAGCATCAACTTCCCGACCATCGGCGGGTTTTCGGGGAGCGGGAACGACACGACGGCGCCCTACCGCTCGTCCGACGTCTCGGCCTACTCGTTCACGCCTGCCAGCACTTTCACGGGATCGGGTTTCGCCATTTGCACCGACGGCGTCAACAACCAGACGCCGGCCTCGTACTCGATCGAGCGCGACATCCTTGCGCCGGAAGGCGGCCTGATCTCATATCCCAACGGCACATCCGGGGCGGCGGCCGTCACGGTCCAGTGGGACGACGGGTCGGACTCGGGCTCCGGATTGGGCTCGGTTCAGCTCCGCCGCGCCGAGGCGGCCTACTCGGGCGGCTCTTGCGGTTCTTTCGGCCCGTTTGCCGACGTCGGGAACCAGACCGTCGGCGGGCTTTCATGGATTGACACCGGCATCCAGGTGAACAAGTGCTACAAGTACGAGGCCCTTGTCGCCGACAATGTGGGAAACGCGGTCACGTACGACAATACCAACGTCTTTGTCCGCATCCCCGGCGCCCCGGCCGACCCCGCAAAGAGCACAATCTCGGCGGCGCCGCAGACGCTTCCGGCCGACGGCGCCGCAACGTCCACGATACTTGTGACCGCCATAGATACCAACAGCCAGAACATGGGCGCCGGACAGGCGGTCGCAATCGCAATCGAAGCGGGCACGGGGACGCTTCTGGGTACAGTCGAGGATAAGGGGAACGGGACGTACACGCAACTTCTTCAGGCCGGCACGAAGCCCGGTTCCGCCACGTTGAGCGCGACAATCAACGGAGTGCTCCTGAACGGCCGGGCGACGGTCACGTACGTCGTCGGGCCGGTCGACAAAGACAAGACCGAGATCATCGCGGTGCCGGCATCGATCGTCGCCGACGGGTCGAGCACCTCGACGATAGTAGTGACGCCGAAGGACGCGGGGGGCAACCTGATCGGGAAAGGCCAGACCGTCACGGTCACGCTCGCGAGCGGCACGGGAACGCTTTCCGGGGCGGTCGCGGACAAGCAGGACGGGACGTACGAGCAGACCGTCACGTCGCCCACCGCCGCCGGGAGCGGCGAGTTCGAGGCCGAGGTCAATTCCGTCAAGATCACCAGTCGTGCGGCCGTCACGTACACCGCGGGAGGCGCGGCGAAACTGGCATTCGTCGTCCAACCGCCGGCCGCCGTGCAGGCGGGTGCCGTGATGGCGCCGTTTTCCGTGGCGGTCGCCGACGCCAACGGGAACGTCGTGACGGGGGACAACGCCACGCAGATCACGCTCTCGCTCGACGCGGGCACGGGCACGCCGCAGGGAACGCTTTTGCGGGCGGTGTCGGCCGGCGTCGCCTCGTTCGACGACGTGTCGCACCGCACGGCCGAAACGATCCGGTTCCGCGCCAGGAGCGCGCCGCCGCACGCCGAAGCGACGAGCAGCGACGTCGTCGTGAGCGCCGGTCCGGCGGACCACGTCGTGGCTACGGCGCTTGCCGGGTCGGTGCTCATCGGAACGCAGGCCGCCGTCGAAATCGCGGTGAAGGACCGGTTCGAGAACACCGCCGCCGGCGCGCGCGAGGTGACGGTCACCGTGGACCGGGCCGCTCAGATCGCCGCTACGACGCTTGCGGGCGCCTCGGGGATCGGAACCGCCGCTGTGACGGGCACAACCGCCGCCGACGGCACGGCCCAGGTGAGCGTCACAGATGCGACACCCGAGGTAGTGACAGTGGCGCCCGACGGGGCGGGCCTGCCCGAGCAGTCGCAAAACGTCGCGGCAACGGTCCAGTTCGTCCGCGAGACCCCCGATCACATTGTGCTCTCGATCCCCGCGGGCGAGGTCAGGGCGGGCGTGAGCCGGGTGATAACCGCAAAGGTCAGGGACAAGAACGACCAGGACCTTTCGGCGCAGGTCATTGTGACCATCAGGGCCGAGAAGGGCGCGCAGTTCACCGCGACCACTCTTGCCGCCTCGTCGGGGATAGGCACTGCGGTCCTTTCGGGGACCATCCCGGCGTCGGGCGCGGCCGAGGCGACAATCACGGACACGGTGGCCGAGACCGTGAACGTTGTGCCGGAGGCCCAACTCGCCCAAACAATGCCGCACACTGGTGTCACGGTGACCTTCGTCCCGAACGTCCCGGCGGGGACCGTGACGCTATTGCCGAACCCCGCGAAGATCCGCGCCGACGGCGTGTCGGTCTCCACCGTCACCAGCGGCGAAATCAAGGACCAGTACGGCAATGTCGAACGCGACGGCACGCTCATCACGGTCGCTTCGTCTAAAGGGAACATAAACGCATCCGACGCCTCGGCGGCCAATGCCGGGATCCAGGTCGCGACGCTCGGCGGGGTTGTCACGTTCGATGTCAGGGCCGATGCGACGCCCGGTGTGGCCGATGTCACCGTCGCGTCCGTGGAGGGAAGCGCGGCGGGGGCGGCGACGCTCGAGTTCGCAGCAAACGGCGCGCCCACGGCAGACGCGGGCGCCGACGTAGAGGCGGTCGGCGGCGACGCCGTCACGCTTGACGGATCGGCGTCGAGCGATCCCGAGGGCGACGCGCTGACGTTTGTCTGGACGCAGACCGCCGGTGAGCCGGTGGCGCTGTCGGATGCCACCGCCGAAAAACCGGGCTTTGACGCCCCGGACGTGTCGGACATGCAGGAGCTCGAGTTTGCGCTCGTGGTAAACGACGGGTTGGGCGCTTCCGCGCCCGACACGGTCAAGGTGACCGTGACGCCGGGCGCCGGCGCGGCCCCCAAGATCACGAGCACGCCGGCCCTCAAGGCGACGACCGGCGAGCCGTACCATTATGACGACAACGACACCGCCGAGGCGTCGGGAAGAACGCCGATTGCATGGTCCAAGGTCGGCGGGCCTGCCGAGTTTTCCATTGACGCAACTTCGGGGCGTGTCACGTGGACGCCGGTCGCTTTCGGACCGGCCGAGATTTCGATCAAAGCGGAGAATGCGTGGGGGAGCGACGTGCAGACGTTCACTGCCGACGTCACGAAAGGCGCGACCCCAGAGCCGCCCTCGGCCGTGCTGGCGGCGGATCCGGACCGCGGCGATGCGCCGCTTGACGTTTCTTTTTACGCGTCCGGGAGCACGGCCGGCGCGGGCGCCACCATTGTGCAGTATCGATGGGATTTCGGCGACGCGACCGGGGCTTCAGGCCAGGGCAAGACCGCCTCGCACACCTATCCCAGACCGGGTGTGTATCGGGCTGGCCTCACCGTCGTGGACGATTGGGGGCAATCCGGAAGCGCGTCGGCCGAGATCACGGTAATGGCGAAGGGCTTGCAGCCGCCGACGGTGAAGATTGTGGCCGACAAGACTGAGGGCGAGGCGCCGCTGCAGGTCTCCTTCTCGGCCGAGTGCACGGATGACGGCCGGATCGTGGACTATTTGTGGGATTTCGGCGACGGCTCGGCGGGGACGGTCGAGAAACCGGCGCACGTGTTCCAGTCGGGCGGGAGTTGGCCCGTGACTTTGCTCGTGCGGGACGACGACGGGCTGTCGGGATCGGACAAGAAGATCATCACCGTGACGGCAGGCGGGCTTAGGCCGCCCGCGGTAAAGATCAGCGCCTCGACTTCCAGCGGCGAGGCGCCTCTGGATGTCGAATTCACGGCGGTCGTGACCGAAGGTGACGGCGAGGTCACCTCCCGCCGCTGGACCGTCGACCGCGTGGATGCGGGGTCGGGCGAAACCCTTTCGCGCACGTTCGACCAACCGGGGCGGTACCTTGTTGCGCTCACCGTCTATGACTCGAACGAGCTCTCGGGGTCCGACGTGGTGACCACGAACGTCCTGAAAAACGGTCTCGTCCCGCCCGAGATAGTATCGAGCCCGGATCTCACGGCGCGGGCAGGGATCGAGTACCGGTACGCGGCGAGGGCCGTCGGCGACCCGCCCATCGAGTGGTCGCTCGTCAAAGGGCCGGCGGAGATGGGCGTTGACAGTGCAACGGGCGAGATCACATGGACGCCGCCCGCGAACTCGCCGCCAAACGCGGACGTGACCATCTCCGCGTCCAATGCTGCGGGCGAGGACAAGCAGGGCTGGACCATCATAGTAGGCGGCGCCGTCGGCGCCGCCGGCGCCGACGGCGGAACGACGCCCGACGCCCCCGGGCTTGGCGACGAATCCGCCGGCGGGTGCAGTTGCGCGACGGCATCGGCTTCACCGGCCGACCTTGCGGCCATCGTTCTGTCCCTGGCTCTGATGATCGGCGTAGCGTTGCTGGCGCCGCGCGTGGGACGGGGCAGGAGAGCGTAGTTGCGCAACCCGGGGTTTCCTGTTAAGTGAGTACCCCGGAGTTCCATACGGGGAAACATGTTTCTTGACTGGCTCTACGGCCTGATATCGAACGACCTTGCGGTCGACCTCGGCACCGCAAACACGCTCATCTACCTCAAAGGGAAGGGGATCGTTTCGAACGAGCCCAGCGTCGTCGCGGTGTCCAAAGATGCCCGCGGCGGGAAGAAGGTCCTGGCCGTCGGCCGCGAGGCCAAGGAGATGCTCGGGCGCACCCCGGGCAGCATTGTCGCCATCAGGCCCATGAAGGAAGGCGTCATCGCCGACTTCGAGGTGACCGAGGCGATGCTCCGCTACTTCATCCAGAAGGTCCACAACCGCAAGAACCTGATCAGCCCGCGGATCATCATCTGCGTGCCCGTCGGGATCACCGAGGTCGAGAAACGCGCCGTAAAGGAATCGGCGCTCTCGGCCAGCGCGCGCGAGGTCTACCTCGTCGAAGAGCCGATGGCGGCGGCGATCGGCGCCGGCCTGCCCATCACCGAGCCGTCGGGGAATATGATCGTGGACATCGGCGGCGGGACGACCGAGGTCGCCGTGATCTCGCTCGGCGGGATCGTATTTTCGCGCTCGGTCCGTGTAGGCGGCGACAAGCTCGACGAGGCCGTCGTCCAACACATGAAGCGCAAATACAACTTGCTCATCGGGGAGACGACGGCCGAGCGGATCAAGATCTCCATCGGCTCGGCGTACCCGATGGACGAGGCGAAAACGATGGAGGTCAAGGGACGGGACCTTGTGGCGGGTGTCCCCAAGACCGTGACCATCACCTCCGACGAGGTTCGGGACGCGCTCGCCGAGCAGGTAAACGTGATCCTCGAGGCCGTCAAGTTCGCGCTCGAGCGCACCCCGCCGGAACTTTCGGCCGACATCGTCGACAAGGGAATAGTCCTCGCCGGAGGCGGCGCCCTGCTCACCAACATAGACATCCTGATCCGCGAGGAAACCGGCCTCCCCGTGATGATCGCCGACGACCCCCTGTCGGCCGTGGTGCTCGGCGGCGGGAAGGTGTTGGACGAGCTCGACCTGCTCCGCCAGGTGATGATCCAATAAAACAGGATTTGGGATTTAGAAATTAGAAATTTGGATTTGGAATTTTAGGATCTGGGACATGCGAAACTGACGGCGGGCTTTCATGGAACAACGGCCCCCAACGTGGAAGCTCACCGCCGTCCTCGCGGTACTGGTCGTCCTCCCGGTGTTCCTGATTGTCTTTTCCGTCAAGACCGAGGGCGAGACGTCGGTGCTCTCGCGCGCCGCATCGGCGTTGATCGGGCCGTTCCACAGGGCCATCACGTCCGGGATGGACGGGATCTCGCGGGCGTGGCGGGGATACGTGTGGCTCGCCGGGGCGGCGCAGCAGAACCTCGCCATGCACAGGGAGATCGACGAGATAAGGGCCGGAGATGCCCAAAGGACCGAGCTCGGTCTCGAAAACCGGCGGCTGCTCGACCTGCTCGAGTACCGCAAGGCGAACGCCGGCCACCAGATGAAGCTCGCGCGCGTGATTGCCGGCGGGGTCTCCGCCCAGGCCGACATGATCACCGTCGACAGGGGGACGGCGGACGGCGTGCAGAAAGGCATGGCGGTCGTGTCGGTCGACGGCCTCGTGGGGCGCGTGTTTCGCGCGTTCCGCGGCCATGCGGAGGTGCTGCTGGTCACGGACCGGAACAGCGCCATCGCGGGGACCGTGCAGTCCTCGCGCGCGAGGGGGATCGTGAAGGGAAGGGGGCTTGCCAAGGGCGCCACTTGCGACCTCGAATACATTCCGCGCTCCGAAACCGTGAACGAAGGGGACCTCGTGGTCACGACTGGGCTGGGCGACTTCTTCCCCAAAGGCGTTGTGATCGGGAAGGTCGTGGGCGTGGACCGCGCCGCCAACTACCTGTTCCAGAGGGCCGTTGTCGAGCCCGCGGTCAAGTTCCTGAGCGTCGAGGAGGTGCTCGTCGTGGTGAAAACCGCGGCGGCGGAGGCGGATAGATGAACTTCGTGTTCAGGGCGATCCCGCCGGCTCTCGTGGCGGCGCTTGCCGCCGCGCTCGTCCCGCCTCTTGGGCGTGAGTTCGCGCCCGGATTCCGGTTTGACGTATTCCTCCCCATCGTCGCATTCGTCGCCACCGGGGAACGGCTTTTTTTTTGCATCCCCGCCGCGTGGTTTTTGGGCGCGGCGGCGGACGCGCTCGCCGGGACGCCTGCGGGCACCAGCGTGTTCGGGTATCAGGTGATTGTGGTGGGAATGCACGCGGCATCCCGCTGGCTGAGCTTTCGCTCGCCGACCGGCTTCGGGTCGCTCGTCCTGCTGCTGGCCCTGTTGAATTCGTCGGTCCAGTATCTCGTTCTGACCATCGTCGGGCACAAGGCGGTCCTCGAGTGGGGAGTAACGACGGCCGACGCCCTTAGAACCGGCCTCTGGGGGGTGGCGGTCTACTTCCTGCTGGGCGGGGCCGAGCGACTTGCCGGCAGGCTCGTCGGCCGGGCCCGCGATGGAAAGGGGGCCTCGTGACCCGGCGGCGTTTCGGACAAGGTCCCCGCGAGGCCGGCGAGCAAATCGTCTCGCAGGAGGAACGGATAACCGTCTATCGGTGGAACTACGTGTGGCTGTGGGCGGTCCTTCTGCTGGTGTTTTTGGCCCTGTGCTACCGGTTTTATCAGCTTCAGATCACGCGCGGCGACTCGTACAACGAAAAATCCGAGAAAAACTTCATACAGATCCGGCGCGTGCACGCCGTCCGGGGGATCATCTTCGACAGGAAGATGCGCCCGCTTGTCGAGAACCGCGCTTCGTTCAACCTCCATCTCACGCCCGCGTTTTCGAAGAACCCGCGCCAGACGCTCAAACTCATCGATCGCGTGATCGGCCTGAACTACGAGACGTTCAGGCGGGCCGAGCAGGCGATCAAAAAGGCGAAAGGGCTTGCCCGTTTCCAGGCCATTCCGCTTGCGGACGACCTCGACGCCGAACGCCTTGCGCTTTTCGAGTTTCACAAGACCGACCTCGACGGGGTGGAAGTGGTGGTCGAGCCTCACCGGCACTACAAGTATGGCACGACGGCTTCGCATCTACTTGGCTACATGGGCGAGATCGACGCCGAGACGCTCGATAACATGAAGGCGCAGGGCAGGTCGTACCGGCAGGGCGATTTCGTGGGCAAAAAGGGGGTGGAATCGGCGTACGAGGAGGACTTGAAGGGTGTCGACGGCAGCGAGCCCGTGCTTGTCGACGCAAAAGGACGGCGGGTGGACGAGAAGGATTTCAAGGGGATACTGCCCGATGGCCCCCGCAAGGACGCACGGCCCGGGAACAACGTGGTCCTCTCGCTGGATCTGGATCTGCAGATGGCGGCCGAGGCGGCCTTCGAGGGGAACGAGGGAGGGGTGATCGCCATCGACCCAGGCACGGGCGCGGTCCTCGCCATGGTGAGCCGGCCCGCGTTCGATCCGAACCGCCTAACCGGGCGCGTTTCGCGTGACGAGTGGTGGACGCTCCTGATGGACCCCTTAAAACCCCTCGTCAACAAGGTCACGCAGGACCATAACCACCCGGGCTCGACGTACAAGCTCGTGACCGCGCTGGCGGCGCTCGAAGAGAAGGCCGTGCGCCCCGAAACCCTGAACCCGTGCCCGGGTTACTACCGGCTGGGCAAATGGCCGTTTCGGTGCTGGAAGGAAAAGGGCCACGGGGGGATGAACCTGCACAGGGCCATCGTGCAATCGTGCGACGTGTACTTTTACCGCATGGGCGACAAGCTGGGAATCGAAAGGCTGGCCGACTGGGCGCACATCCTGGGGTTCGGCGAGAAGACGGGGATTGACATCAGGGACGAGGTTCCCGGGGTGGTGCCCAACCGGGCGTTTTACGACCGGCCGCATTTCGGGGGGTACCACAAGGGCTACGCCGTGAACAGCGCCATCGGCCAGGGCGACGTGAACGTGACGCCGCTCCAGCTTGCGCTCGCGTATGCCGCCGTCGCCAACGGCGGAAGGCTCATGAAACCGACGACCCTCCTGCGGGTGGAGTCCCCGGAGCGGAACACGCTTCGGGAGCCGGTTCCCGAGGTCAGAAGGGAACTCCCCGCGTCGCCTGAGAATCTCGAGGCGGTCAAGTCAGGGCTCGTCAGTGTCGTGAACGAGCCGGGAGGAACGGCGTATTCCAAAAGGCTTCCCGAGCTTTCGCAGATCAAGATCGGCGGCAAGACCGGCACCGCCCAGGTCGTTGCGATCGGTGCAAAGAGGGTCAGGGCCGAACAGATGGATTTCTTCCGGCGGGACCATGCGTGGTTCGTTGCGTTCGCCCCGGCCGAGGACCCCGAGATTGCCGTGGCGGTCATCAACAAACACGGCGGCCACGGAGCGACCGGCGCGGCGCCAATCGCCATGCAGGTCATCAAGGCGTACTTCGAGAAGGTCAAGGGCATGAAGCTCGAAAAGCCGCCACGAATCGTGACCCGCCGCCCGGCCCCCGTCGAGGAGCTAGAGGACACCATGCCCACGCCGCTCCCCGCCGTCGAAGAACCCGCGCCCGCCGAACCCGTGACCACACAGTAGGAGAACGGATGTCGCAGGGCAGGGCGATAGCGAATTTCAACTGGGCGCTCCTGGGCGTGATGCTGGCGCTCTTTGGCGCCGGGATTGTCAACCTGTACTCCGCCACGGTAGCGCGCGAGAGCACGTCCCAGTACTACCTGAACCAGCTCTACTGGTTCGGCATCGGCCTTGCCGGGGTCATTGCGGTCCAGTTTTTCGACTACCGGCACGCCGACCGCTTCGCATATGTATTCTACGCGGTGTGCCTTCTGGGCCTCGTGCTCGTCGCGGTCAAGGGCAAGACCGTTTTCGGCGGCCGCCGATGGCTGAGCCTTGGACCCGTTTCGCTCCAGCCGTCCGAGTTCATGAAGCTCGGCCTCATCGTGGCCCTGGCGCACTTTTTCAACGCCCGCCAGGACGAGGGCCCATACGGGTTCAAGCAGCTCTGGGTGCCGCTGCTCCTGGCGGCGGTCCCGGCCGCGCTCATCATCAGACAGCCGGACCTGGGGACGGCGACCATTCTGCTCCTCGTCGCGTTTTCGATGCTCCTGTTCGCGAGAATGAAACTCTCGACGCTTTTGTTGAGCGTCGTCATCGGCGTCTCGACGATGCTGGTGTCCTGGCAGTACATCCTCAAGAACTACCAGAAGAGGCGCGTCCTCGCGTTCATGGACCCCGGCGCGGACCTCCTGGGGTCGGGGTACCACGCCAACCAGTCCATGATTGCCGTCGGGTCCGGAAAAGGTCTCGGAAAAGGGTTCATGGCGAGCACACAGTCGCAGTTCAGCTTCCTGCCCGAACAACACACCGATTTCATCTTCTCGGTGTTCTCCGAGGAATGGGGATACGCGGGCGTCCTGGCGATCATGTTCATGTTCCTGTTGCTGCTGTTTCTGGTCCTGGAGTGTTCGCGGACGGCCAGGGAGAAATTCGGCGTCTTCGTCCCGGCAGGGGTGTTCTTCATGATCTTCTGGCACCTGGTGATCAACGTGGGGATGGTATCGGGGCTCATGCCGGTGGTCGGAGTGACCCTGCCGTTTTTTTCGTCCGGCGGCTCCTCGCTCATCGCGGTCATGCTCGGAATAGGGCTGGCGCTCAACATCAACATGCGGAGGCATGGGTACTGATCCGGCCCGCGGCCGCTTCCCCTGGGATTAGTTAACATAATATCCCTTATGAGGCCTAACTGGTGTAAGGCTGGCGCAGGCGGATTCGTTCCGCCGAAGCCAGCGGGGGGAAAATCCGCGTAGCGGCCCCCCGTCAATATTGTCCCGTGAGCCGCACGAAGAACCCCGAGGCGTCGTGGTTGAGGCTCTCGTAGAGGTTGTCCGAGAAGCTCGAGAAGTTGTAGCCCACTCCAAAACGGATGTTCTTGGCGGGGATGATCGCAACCTCGGCAAGATACCCGTCCTTCTTTTCGAGATCGAGAAGGACGAGCACGCGGTACTCGGCGCCGAGGTCGATTCTCTCCTTCCAGAGGTGGAAGTTGAGCCGGTTGATCCAAAGGACCATGTTCACTGCCGTCCACGGCTGGGCGTACGACTGCGAAACGGCGTGCTTGAGCGCGAGCTTTTCGACGATCTGGAGCCTGAATGGCGTTTCGACGATCGGGATGAGCGAAAAGATGTCCGAGTAGATCTCCTGGGCGGCATCATCAGCCGTGACGTCGAAGTTCCGGAACTCGTACAGGCGCGAGTACTTGAAGATGAGGTTTATCCAGTCGAAGTTCACGGGCCTAAGCGCAAACCCGAAGCTCGCCTCCATGAAAGCGGCCTCGCGGCGTTCGTAGCGCTGGTTCTGCGTGTCCGAAACGGAAAGCTTTGCCAAAAACGACAGATCGCGCGTGAACCGCCACGTCGATCCCAGGGTCGCGAGGTACTGGAACCGGTCCTGGCCGTTCCAATGCTCGTCGGCGTTGTCGAACCGGAGCTCGAGCCTGGTGCCGATCTTGAAGAACTCGTAGCGCAAAAACTCGAGCCCCACCGCAAAGACATCGCGGGCCGCGTCGCCTTCCATCATCCCCAGTGGGTAGTTCAGGCCGTAGTACGGGACCAGGGCGCCCGCCGAAAGCGCCGACTCGTCGCTCTTGAGACCCGCCTGCCGGCCCTGAAGCGGCGACCTCGAATCGCCGGCAAACGCCGCCTGGTTTGGCCGCCCGTATGCCGTGTACGGCGACGAGCTCAAGGGAATCGCCCCAAGCGCCGTGTCGGTGCTCGAGATGTACGCCGCGCCGCCCAGCACCTGCGTGTGCTCGAAGTCGAGGTTGAAATACGTCCCCTTGGCGATGGGCCAGCGGTTGTTTAGGCCGAATACCGACCGGTTCATGGCGTTGCTCGAGACCGAATCGACCTGGTACTCACCGTAGGTTCTCGTCCCCGGGATGCCCTGGTCCTCGGCGCCCAGCACGCTCGACGTGACGAACTGCCCGTTCCACGACCCCAGTTTCTCGTTGACGTATGCGCTTCCCGTCCCCGAATCCGAGAGCGGGACCTTGAGGCCAAGCTGTGTCGCGTTGTCACCGGACCAACGGGCCGTCTCGGACGCCCCCACGACCAGCCCTTCGCGAATCGTGTACCTCGCGCCGACCGTCGAGAACATCCTGTCTGCAAACGAATCGTAGAGCTTCGGGTCGCCGCCCATCACGCCCTGCTGCGCGCCGAAAAGCTCCCACCGGCGGCTGAGCGCATAAGACAGCCCCGCCCCCGCGATGTCGGTGTGGACCTCCTCGGGGGCGACTATGTTGTCCCGGAAATAGATGTAGTTGTCCTCGGCGAGGACCTTCCACGGTCCCAACTTCTTCTGCCACGACCCGTAGGCCGAGTACTTGTCAAAACTCATCTCGCGCGCGCCGGCGGATTCCGTGAGCGGTTGGGGCGGGATGCTAACGCTTAAGGCATCGCCCTTGAAACGCAGCTCCATGTCGCCCGGGAGCGTCTTTGACGAGTCGAAACCGTATTTGAGCATCCCCTGTTGAAGGACGCTCGTCCCCGCCGAGAATCCCGGGTCCATGTCCTGGGCGTACGCCTTGAGCGCGAGCCGCCGCCCGTCCTTCCCGAGGGCCTCGCCCACGTCGCCCTGCGCCTCGAACATCCAGGCGCTTCCGCCGATCCCGTTCTGCGGGAGGATCCCCCCGCCCGAGGAGATGAAACTCAATCCCCCGTCGTCCGAAAAATACACCGTCGAATCGAAGGACCTCGACTGCGCAAACTCGGCCTTTAGGGCGGCGGTCTTCCCCACGCTCAAGACGGCGTCGGCGCCCCAGATGGAGTACGCCTCGCGTCCCTTGGCCTCTTCTTTCACATACCCTCCGCCCAGCCGTAGCATCTTGAAGACCGTTTCTTCGACGCGGGCGCCGTACGCCCTGTTGCCCCCGGCGAGGATCGCGCTGTAGTCGTAGTCGACCTCGAGAAAGACCGGGTGTCCCGCAAGCTGCCGCCCGGGACCCAGAAGCGGCGAGAACGAGTCGGCCGTGGCGGAGACAGGCTGTTTGAGGATGATCCGGCCCTCGCCGTAGCCCATCGAATAGTCGATGTCGCGGGCAAGCGTCCGGCGGAGGACATCGAGCCCCGAGTCCTTGTCGCGGACAACGAGGTCCACGCGGTCGCTCCCCTCGATGACGGCGCCGTTTCGCAGATACAGCACCGACCCGCCGGTGGGCCGAAGCACCAGGCGGTCGTGCGCTATCTCGTCGTAGTCCTGCGACACGAACCCCTTGACGCGGTTTCCCAGGTTCCCGTCGAACGCGGCCCGGTTGAGATCCGCGTCCACGCCGTAGAACGCGCGGTTGTACCTCAGGAGCTCGACGCCCCGAAGGTCCGAGACGAAGTTGCCGACCAGAAGCCTTGAGTCGTCCGCCTTGACGAGAAGATACAGTTTGTCTCTGGCGTTGACGTCCTGCACCTCCGACGCGGAGTCGCCGTAGACGGGGTAGTAGCGCTCGGGGTTGTACGCCTCCTTGAAGTACTCGTGCGCGAGCTCGCGTTGCTTGGCCGTGTCGAAATGGAGCGTGTATTCGATGTTCTCGAACGTCGCCCGCCTGTGCGCCATCCCCTTCACGTAGAGGACGCCTCGACCATGAAAGAGCATCCCCGGCCAGTTCACGCCGTTCCAAACCCGAAGTGACGAGGCGGTCGAGACTCCGTCGAGGTCAAGCCCTCCCATACCGGCGATCCCCTCGCCGAGCGCCAGCACAAAGACACGCTCCGGGTCGTACTCGATGGTGTACGAGACGCGGCTCCGGTGTCCCGCCGGGTCCTCGGCGGTGACCTCCACGAGGTTTTTGCCGGGGGCAAGTTTGACGGTCGCGTAAAATGAGCCGTCCTCGCGCACCGGGACTGCCTGGGAGCCCACGATCACCGTGTTCCCGGGCGTCGTGCCGCCGCGGAAGGTCAAAAACTCATGGCGCGCGACGTAACCGGGCGGCGGGAGTTCGACCCACGTGGCAAGCGAGCGGTCCTCGGAAGGCTGCGGGCTGTAGGCTGGAGGCTGGAGTCCGGCATCAGGAGTGGGGAGTCCGGCATTGAAGGATGAATCGGGCAACGCGCCGCCGTCGCGAGTCGTGAGTCGTTGGTCGTGAGTCGGCGTGCCGGCGTCGTCGGTCGTGAGTCGAGAGCCGTACTCCGCCCAGTCGGTCTCGTGCGGCGCGGCGCCCGCGTCGGGGCCGGGTTCCGTCCGGCCGGGCACCTTTTCGGACGTCCGGTCAACGCGCGCCGCGGCGAACTTTTTCAGCCGGCAGTCGACGCCGAAATTGACCTTGGCCGGGAGTCCCGGCGTGAAGTTCAGACCCTTGACCACTTCGCCGGTCGGAAGCGACCCGGGCGGCAGCGTGGCCACGTCCAGCTTGACCAGATGATAGCCGGCCGGGATTCCCTTGAAGTGGTACTTGCCGGTTTCGTCCACGTCCGAGTACCAGCCCGTGTCCATGAACACGCGCGCCCCGCCCAGACCGTCTTCGCCGGGGTCCTGCGCGCCGTTTCCGTTGGAGTCGCAGAAGACCTTCCCGATGAGCAGCCCCTGGTCGAATATCGGGTCCTCGACCACTCGGACGGGCGCCGAGGCGTCAACGTCCACCGCGCGCCCTTCGATGTAGAGCCGCGCCCGGTTGTTGAGCACCCCGGTTTTCGCCTCGAGCCCGACCACGGCCTCGTAGCGCAGGCGGACGGTCTCGGAAGCGCCAATGGAAATCGCACCGAAAGAGATCTCGGCCGCCCCCGCCGCATCGACCGTCGTATCGGCCTTCTCTTTCCCGTTCACGGCGCGGTAGAGCCTGGCGCTGTTCTGGATGAATCTTAGGCCCGAAGGAAGGTAGTCGTGGATGCTCACTCCGCCCGTTCGGGCCGCGCCGCTTGGCCTGAAGGCCTTTGACGACAGGTTCTGCACTGTCACGGTGTACGTGAGGATGTCGCCCCGCGCGGCCTCCGGCTTGCTCACGTTTTTCTCAATCCTGAAGGCGCTCTCCGCCCGGTCGAGCGGGATCCGGTTGTTTTTCAGCACAAACTCGTCCTTCCCCGAATCGACCCGCAGGTAGTACGGTGCGCCGCGGGAGCGCTCGGAGAAGTCGGTGCTGACGTAGCCGTCGGCCGCCGCCTTGGCGTAGCCTGCGATGGGAGGGTACGTGCCGGATGGGAATATCATCGACGGCGACGGCCCGGACACCTCGATCCGGTAGGCGCCCCCCGCCGGGAGCTCCGCCGCGTACATTCCGGTCCAGTCGGTCTTCTGCACGCGGAGTTCCTTGGGGACCTTCTGCGACGGAAGTGAGAGCCCCGATGCCCCGTCGGGGTAGTACACGACGGTGGCGTTCTCAATGGGCTCGCCGCTCCGGGCGTCATAGATGACGCCGGCGGGAACGATCGCCATGTCCGAGCGGTGGACGTCGCCCTCCTTGAGATCAATCCCTGCAATCCCGGCGAACGGGACGCCGTTTTGCGAATACACCGTGAGGCGGTAACGCCCGGGGGCGAGGTTGGCGACTTCGAACGACCCGGCGGCGTCGACGAGCACGCGCGCCGTACGTTTGCCGGGCGACGCGGGACCCGCGGGCCTGGGCGCGGCGCTGCGGCTTGACCCGGTTTCCTGGTCGACCGCCACCGTGTAACCCCGAAGCGGAATGTCTTTTCCCTCGCTGAATTGCGTCTCTTTCGTGTCGCGTTTTTGGAACACGCGGCCCTTGACCATCGCGGTCCCCTCGGTCCCGCCGACGATGAGCGAGACCGTGTTGGTCGTCTGTTTGAACTTGGGCGAGTAGACCACGGCGGCGTTTTTGACCTGGTCGCCCCGGACTGCGTCCTTGTCCGCCGTGACGAGGAAACTCAGTTTGACGGCATCGGCGGGCGACGCCGCCCGGGGGATCGTGAGTTTCGTGACGACCAGCTTCCCGCGCGTGTACCGGCCCGACGGCGCGGGCAGGAAACTCAACACTGCGTCCTGTGGAACGGTGTAGTTCTTGGGGTCGTTTTTAAACGTCGTGTGGGCAGGGATGTCGTCTTCGAGGGTGACCGCCTCGAGGTCGCCCGACCCCTGGTTCAAGAGCGTCAGCGTGTAGAGGACCTGGTCGCCCGGCATCAGGCTCCCGCCGTTCAGATCGGCTGCGTCCTTGGCGGCGCTCAAGAATATCTGTTCTCCGCCGCAGGTGGGGACCACCGTTTCCTGCGCGCCGTTTCCTGCGTCGCCGTCCGCGTCGCTCAATACCGACACCCCGCCCCCGTATGTCAGCGTTGCCTGGTTTGCAAACCCGCCGCATTCCCCGACTGTGACGTCGAACGCGAAGCGGACCCTGCCGCCCGGCCCAAGGTCCGAAAGCAACAGCCGGACGCTTCCGCGCACGCCGTCCGCGGCGTCAAACCGGCCCTGGTCGCCGTCCGCCGCATCGGTGAGCGCGACCATCGCGCCGCCGTCGCGCTGGACCATCATGGACCCCGGCACGTACGAAACCCTGTCGGACAACGGGTCGCGGAGCGCGACGTCGCCGGCGGCGGCGGCGCCCGCGTTCTCGAACGAGAGGACGAACTCGACCACGTCGCCCTTGTCGGCGACACCGTTGGCGTTGGCGTCGGTTTTCAAAAACCACGTCTTGGCGAGCGCGGGAATGAACGGCACGTCCCCGACCGGCACGACGGTTTCGTTGGTCCAGACCGGCTGGCCCCCGTCCCGGTCGATCCGCGCCTTGTTCTTGACGACCTGTGCGCCGGGGAGGACCGTGACCTCGAACGTCACCACGGCAAGCTCGTCGTCCGACCCCCTGCCGTCCCACGGCACTATCCTGCCCTCGTCGGCCCCGGGCATTGCGCCAAAAGACGCCGACGTCACCTTGAGGCCGGCCTCCAGAGGGAACTTCCCGCCCCGCGAATCGGCGATTGGTCTCCCGTTGAGCGTCGTCGATCCCGCCACGTACCGGGAGGTCTGCGGGTCGATCAGATCGGTCAGAGTCGTCCCGGTGGCATCCGTCCTTCCGACGTTTTTGACCGTGATCGAATACCGTATCCTGTCGCCGGACCTAAGCGGGCTCCTCGACGGCGCTGCGGCCTTGGCGGATGCCGACAGGTCCGGCGACGCGGCCGATCGGACGACGAGCGTTGTCGCGTCGGACTTGGCCGGCGTCCGCGGGTCGTCCGTCACGTCCTTCACGCCTTCCGACGACTCGACGGCTGCCTGGTTCGAGATCTTCGTCCCCGGGGCCGCGGAGGCCGCGACCGAACAGGCAAACGACAATGCCGTCTTCCCGCCCGAAGGGATGAGCTTGAGCGCCGGTGTCTGCGCCGGCCCCCAGGAAATCCTGGCGCCGTCGAACGCCCCGCCGCTTGCCGGGATGACCCCGGCAAGGTTCGTCGAATCGACGAGGTCCGTCACGGTGACGTCGTGCGCATCGATCGTCCCGGTGTTTTTCACCTCGATCTTGAATACGATCTGGTCGCCCGGCGATACCTCCTGGTCCGCGGGGATTGCGGCGCCGGTCGCGGTGTACGGCAGTTTGGTGCTCGACGAAAACACGGGCTTGTTGAGCACCGTGACGACCGTCGGCTGGTAGCCGTTCTTTGGGTCGCCGTCGGCATCCGAGTAGGCATCGACGAAGTTCGACCCTTTTGCGACGGCCTGGTTCGCAATCTCGGTCCCGTCCGGTATTCCCGTCTTGAGCCGTGCATTGAACCTGTACGTGTACGTATTCGGAGGGGAAAGTCCGAGGGGCGGCAATGTCCACGAAAGGACGTGCCCCGCCGGGTCGTAGGTCCCTCCGTCAAGGGGCGTTGCCGCGTCGAGGAACCCCGCAATCGACGAGATGTCATCGCGCAGCGTCCCGCCCTCGGCAATCGCGTCGCCGATGTTGGTGAGCGTGATTGTGTAGGATACCGTGCCGCCCGGCGGCGCCTGGGGGCGGTCGGCCTGTTTCGTCGCGTAGACAAAGGCGGTCGAGGCCACCTTGAACACCGTCGGGTCCGCAGCGGCCGGCGTCGCGGGGTCGTCGCTTGAAAACGGTGCGCCAAGGTTCGAGGCGGAGAGCACCGCCTGGTTAGAGACAACCGTCCCGTCCTTCAGGGGTTTTTTGACCTTTGCGCCAAACGTGTACGCGAACGCCCCCACGCCGCCGTCGGCGCCCGCCGCAGGCAGGAAGCTCACCGTCCGCGTGGCAGGGTCGTAGGTCCCCGCCGAGACCTGCACGTCCTCGAGGTTCGAATCGACCACGTCGGAGAGCTTCGCGCCGCAGAGCTTGACCTGGTCCTTTGGCGTGAACGCGACGGAGTATTCGACCCTGTCGCCGGGCCGGACCGGCGTCAACGCAAAAGACGCCCGTTTTTCAAAAGTGCCCCCCGCGCCCGCGCCGGAAACCGGCAGGACGATTTTCGGCGTGTTGAAGCCGTTCGGAACCTCCGCGGCCGAGATGTGCGCCAGGTTCTCGACCTGGCCCGAGACGCACTGCCTCACAAGCGCCGCAAACGAGACCTTGGCCGCGTTCTGCGCGCCGACGCCGAGCGACGGGATGGAGTAGCGCACCTTTTTGCCGTCGAACGTCCCGCCCGGGTATGTTTGGACCGTCAGCCTCGATGTGTCCACCGTGTCCTCGATGACCACCCCGGTCGCCTCGGCGTTGCCCGTGTTGACCGCCGTGATCTCGAATGTGACCGTATCGCCGGGTTTGAGCGACGCCGCGGGGGACCCTCCGACCGATGCGGTCTTCCTGCTCAGGATGAAATCCGGCGCCGACTCGACGGTCACTATCGTCGGGTCGGCCGGCGTAACGGTGTCGGGGTCGTCTGAGTTGGCGGGGTACTGGTTCTCGGCGCAGACGATGGACGCCTGGTTGCGAATCGTCGTGCCGTTCTTGATGGGCGTCCTGACGTCGGCCTCGAAACTCACGGTCCAAAACGCGCCAATCCCAATCGACGGCACGGTCCACGTGATGACGCCGCCGGCGATCTGCCCCCCGTCCCGGACCGTGATGTTGACGAGGTTCTGCGTGTCCACGGCGTCGGTTATCGTGACGTTTGTCGCCGCCACCGTCCCCGTGTTGGTGGCGGTCACCAGCCAGATCACCTTCGACCCGGCCTGGAACTTGTGCGTCCTGTTCGCAAACGACCCGTCCGGCGTGGCCACCTTGGTCGAGGCCGTGAACCCCGGCTGCTCTACTACCGCGAGGCGCACGGTGTTCGTCTTGAGGCTCGCCCCCCCGCCCGTGACGGTCGCGAAGTTCTCTACGAAAGACCCCGGTCTTGTCGGCGGCAGGACGCGGGCCGTGAACGTGAGGGCCACGGACCGCCCGAAATCCAGGCGCGGGACCGTCCAGTTGACGGCCCGGGTGATCGTATTGTAGGTCCCGGCCTGAACTGAAACGTCCGAGAGGCCGCGGTCCACGGTGTCGACGACCAGGAGGTCGTTTAGCCCGCCGGGGCTGGCGTTCACGACGGTCACCGTGAACGTGAGCAGATCGCCCGCCTTGACCACGCCGCCGGTGTCGCCCTGGACCGCCTTGGCGCTCCCGGAGAAATCGTAGGGGAACGTGACCGCAAGCGTGACCGGGTCGTCGGCCGCCGAAGTGGCCGGGTCGTCCGTCGGCACGCCCGTTATGACCTCTTTGGAATAGACGAACGCCTGGTTGAAGATCTTCAGGCCGGAGTCAAGCGGCGTCTTTGCCCGCGCGGTAAACGCGACGGCCTTTTGCGCGGCCGGCGCCATGTCACCCAGGTTCCAGCGGATCGTCCGACCGGCCCTGTCGAACGTCCCGCCGTCTTCGGGAACCACGTTTTCGAACCTGGAGTCGACCTGGTCGAGCACGTACGCCGCCTCGGCCACCCTGTTGCCGGAATTGGCGACCGTCACGACGAATCGAACCGCCTCTCCCGGGGCGATGGTCCTGCGCCGGTCGTCCGCGCCGAAGATGGCGGCCTTTTTTGATGTCGAGAAATCGGGCGCGACGGTCACGAACAGTTCGGCGCTCACGGTCTTGGATACCGAGCTGTCGGCGGGTGTGGTTATCACCGCTGTGTTCTTGATTTCGGTAGTGCCGGAGGGGAGTTGATTGACGATTCTCACCCTGTACTTGATCTCGGCGACCGCCCCGTGGCCGGCCAGGTCGAAGCCGTCGACAGTGAGCACGCCGCTCGTGAAATCCCATCGCGCACCCGGGGGGAGCGGACCGACGTCGAAGGTGTACTCGACGTACGGCGAAAAACGGTCGGTGACGACGACGGGGACCGTGCGGTTTCCGGTGTTTCTTAGCGTGATGGAGTACTCGAGCGTGTCCCCGGGCGCGGGCGGGTTTGACGTCTTGTCGACAACCGCCTTGCTCGATGCCGAGAAATCCGGGGCGTATGTGAGCGTCACGACGGTCGGGTCAGCGCCCCCGGGCTTCGCGGGGTCGTCGGTGAGCATAGGCGACGCGAGCGCGGGGCCGGTGAGTGTCCCCTGGTTGCTCACCTGATAGCCGTGGATTTGCGTCCTCGAGCGCCACTGGTCGGCCGTGTCGATCTTGACGAGGAAGGTGAACGTCACGCTGAAGCGTTTCGGGACCGATATCCCCTCGATTGACACCTTGGATGCCGTGGACCGATCGGTCGAGCCGCCGGGCGGGTTGACCTTTGTGACGGTGGTGTGCGCGGGCGCGTTGTCTTCGAATTTGAGCTCGTTGACGTCGTAGTCCGACTCGTTCTTCAGCGTGATCTCGTACTGGAGCGTGTCGCCCGGCTCGACAAAACCGCCGTTTAAGTCGGCGACCGTCTTCGTGATTGATTTTACCTCCGGGGCGCGGACGGTGGTCTTGACGGTATTGGTGTTGACCGGCTGGGTTTCATCCGACGAGATCCGGGCGCCGTTGGTGATCTCGGTGCCGCTTCGCCTGCCGGTCTTGATTCGGACCTGGAACTTGACCTTTTTTGCCGCCGTCCCGACCGCCAGATCGCCGATGTTGAGCCCCGACCCCACCGAGAGCGGGCACTGCCCTCCCCTTCCGTCGGCGGCCGGCACGTCGTCTACCGTCGTGCTCCCCGGGATGTAGTCGGTCCCGGCCGGGATGGTGTCGAAGACCTTCACGTTGTGGGCCAGAAGCGACCCCTCGTTCTTGACCCAGATCGTGTACGTGAGCGTCTCGCCGCCCCCGGCCACGACCTTGTCCACGTCCTTGACCGTCCCCGACCCGTGAAAGTCCGGGGCGTAGGTGTCGAGTGCGAGGACCATGTAACCAAGGAATATGCTTTCGCCGCCCCCGGTGAGTGACAGCGGATCGCCGACATTGCCGTCACCGGAGCCGACTTGAATCGACGCGTTCGTCTGGCCGGACTGAAGGATGTTCAACCCGCCGACTCCGACATTGAACGTGTCGATGTCCACTCCGACGCCGTCCACGGATTCGCCCTCGATCGTGCTGTTGAAAACGTTGTTCGGAGGATTGGCGGTGTCGGTGAGTTTCACGCTGTTCAACGAGAGGAAATCATTGCACGTCTCGCAGTAGAGGGGATGATCTTTCGGAAGCTGTTTCTGGAAAGGTTCGCCCAACTGATCGTCCCCTTCGAGCCCGAAATACGCAAACTCCGCATAGGCGGGGTTTCCGACTGTGAATCCTCCTATGCTCATTGGCGACGAGATGCCGGTGCGGTCGTCTTCGTCCACGTGATAGAACCCGTCGTAGATCACAACGTCGCGGTACTTCCTCTGGCTCTCCGCACTCCAGACAACGACGAGCGACCACCCGGCGTAACGGGCCTGGCACCAGACGTCCGTGTCGCACGAGGCCGAGATCCTCGCGTCAACGTTTCCCACCGTGTACAGACCCGACAACGTGGGAAGCCCCGTCAGCAGGTCAGTGACGCGTTTCCTGCAGTAGAAGAAGGAGCCTTTGTCCCCGGTGTCGACTTGGTAGCAGGTGTCCGCGACCAACGAGGCGTGTGTAGGCGAATTCGGCGGTGTGAAGTCGGCGGTCGGGCTCGAGTAGATGTTTTTCGACCCGGACCAGAACAGCCAGGCCTCAACGAGTTTGCCGTCGGCCGGGATCGAGGTTATCGGGGCCGTTTTTTCCGGAAGCAGGACGCAGTTGAAACGCCCGGATTCGATCGGGCACCACTGGGTGAGAGTCGCCCCGGTCTTGGCCACCGAGCCGAGGAGCCGGTTGACGGTATAGAGTGGGGCCGGCGGGTAGCCGTCGACCGTCGCGCGCGCCTCGGGGGAGGCGGCCAGCGCCAAGAGGAGGAACAGGCATGAAACGAGGCGTCTTTTCACCCGGCAACACGTCCCCGCATATTATTTCACAAAACCCCCAACCGTTGTATTATACACCATCATGGTAGGCCATCTCAGGTATTACTACAGACAGCGCCATCTGCTCAAGGTGTTCGTGGTAAACGACCTCCGGAGCCGGTTCTCGGGCTCCGCCATGGGCATCTACTGGTCGGTCTTAAATCCCCTCCTGCTCATCCTGATCTACACGTTCGTCTTCTCCGAGATCCTGAAGGTCGAGTTCCACAAGGACACGGGCAACGTGAACTTTGCACTGTATCTTGTGTGCGGACTCCTCCCGTGGCTCGCGGTGCAGGACTCGATCCAGCGCTCCACGCCCTCGATTGTCGACAACGCGAACCTCATCAAGAAACCTGGGTTCCCGGCGAGCCTCCTCCCGATTCACATCGTTATCTCGAACCTTGTCACCGAGGCGATCGGGCTGGTCGCCCTCATTGTGCTCGTCGGGGTCACCGGCGAGGGCGTGGGGCTCAAGACCCTTGCCCTGCCCGTGATATTCATTCCGCAGATCCTTCTCACGTTCGGGGCCTGCTGGGCGCTCGCGAGTCTCCAGGTGCTCTTCCGGGACATCGCGCCGCTTTTGAGCTCGTTTATGATGCTCTGGATGTTCCTGACGCCCATATTCTACCCAAGCGCAATCTTCCCGCGGCACCTCGGTTTCCTGATGGTCGTCAACCCCATGGCGCACCTCGTGGACATCTACCGCGAGCTCATCATGAAGGACGCATGGCCCGCGGCCGGGTCGGTGGTCACGCTGTTTGTGCTTTCGGCAGCCGTGTTCCTGGCCGGCTACGCCATCTACGTCCGCCTGCAACCCAAGTTTTCGGACCTCGTCTGATGAACGCGGTCGAAGCCAAGAGTCTCTCGAAAGTCTACCGGCTGTACCCCAATCCGCGGCAGCTCCTGGTGGAGTACCTGACGTTTCGGCGGCGCCGGACCCATGCGGAGTTTTGGGCGCTCAAGGACATCACGTTTTCGGTCCCGCGCGGAGGGGTGTTCGGGTTAATCGGCGACAACGGCGCGGGCAAGAGCACCCTTCTCCGCGTCCTCGCCGGCGCCACCCAGCCGACCTCCGGGACACTCGTCGTCGAGAGCCCTTCGGCCTCGCTCATCGACCTCGGCACGGGGTTCAAACCCGATTTCACGGGGCGTGACAACGTGCGCCTGAATTGCGCGCTCCTCGGCTTCAACGCGCGTCAGACCGAGGAGGCACTCCAGGACATTGTGGCGTTTTCGGAACTCGGGAAGTTCATCGACTATCCCCTTCAGACGTACTCATCGGGGATGATCATGCGCCTGGGGTTCGCCGTTGCGGCAAGCGTCCCTTCGCGCGTGATCTTCATAGACGAGGTCATCGCGGTCGGCGACAACTACTTCCAGCACAAGTGCATCGACCGCCTCTCGGCGCTCCAGCGCGACGGCCGCACAATCGTGTTCGCCACCCACAACCTTCACGCCGTCAAGACCATGTGCCACCAGGTGATGTGGCTCAAAAGCGGCGTGTGCGAGGCGCTGGGCCCCGCCGAGGATGTCGTGGCGCGCTATAGCGACTACACGCGCGCGCGGGACGGATGCGCCGCCGAAGAGCAGCACGCGGTGACCCACCAGTCCAGGCATGTTTCGGTCCTCGGGGTGCGCGTGGTGGGGGCGGACGGGCGCGAGGCGGCGGAGTTCGAGACGGGACAGCGCGTCGCCGTCGAGGTGGATTTCCGCGCCGACGCCCCGGTTGTCGACCCCGCGTTCGGCGTTGCGATCCACCGGAACGACGGCGTCTACTGCTTCGGACCGAACACGGCGTGGGACAAGGTGCTCTACGGTGAGTACTGCGGCGACTACCGGCTCTCGATCACGTACCCCGCGCTCCCCCTGCTGGCCGGGAGCTACCTGGTGTCGGTGGGCATCTTCGACCGGGAACACGTCGTCCCGTACGTGTACCACGACCGGATGTACGGTTTCGCCGTTCGAACCTCCCGTCCGGAATACGGCATGGTTCTGATCGAGCACGAGTGGGGGATCCGAAAACTGTGACGACGCGCCGAATCGGAATAGACCTCACCGCAGTCTGCAATCTGCGCTGCACGATGTGCGCCCTCGACCGGTTTCACCCGTCGCGGGGGGTCCTCGATTTTTCGCTCCTTGGCGAAATCGCGGCCGGCCTGTCTTTTTTCGACGAGGTTCACGTAGGGTGGTGCGGCGAGCCGCTCATGCACCCCCGATTCGCCGAGGCGGCGGCGCTTCTCAAACGCGCCGGTCCGCGGCTGGTGGTGACGACCAACGGCACGCTCCTCGACCCGGGCACCGCGGACGCGCTGGTCGACGCCCGCCTCGATGTCTTGAACGTTTCGATCGACGGCTCCACGCCCGAGCGTTACTCGCGAATCCGCCGGGGCGGCGACCTGCGGGCGGTGCTTTCGAACGTGCGGACGTACCTTGCGCGGCGGAAGCCCGGGCAGTGCGTGAACATGATCTCGACGGTCCATGCGGAAAACGTCGACGACATGGAAGACCTCGCGCGCCTCGCCCGCGACACGGGGTTCGACGCGATGGCGTTTAATTTCGCCGTCCCGCACTTTTCGGAGATCGTGTCCTCGGACAGCGGGACGTTCGACGCGGCCCGCGCCGTCGGGCGGGCGCGCGAAGCCGCGGGGGCTTTTGCAGATCGGGTAGTCGCCCCGTCGTTTTCGGCCTCTCGGGGATGCGCGTATCTCACGCCCGCGATCACCCCCGAAGGGGACCTGGTACCGTGCGCCATGATGCTGTTCGAGCGCGACACGTTCTATCGGGGGCGGGCGGTGCGCGTCGCGCGGCGTTCGTTCGGAAACGTCGGCGCCGTCCCGCTCTTGCGAATCATCGAGTCGCCGGACTATCTGGCGTTTGTCGGGACTGCGCGCGCGTCCAGCGCGGATTCGTGCGGACCGTGCGCGCTCAACGCGGGCTGTTTCTGCCCGTGAGAAGGGAGAGCGAAATGCTCAAGACCAATGAGGTGCGGCTCGTCATCCAGTCGGTCATCGGCGAAGTGACCTCGCCGCGGGTGCGCACGCCCCCGTACCGCGTGAGCACCGAAGGCGTTCCGGTGGTGCTCCCGGGGACCGGAGGGATAACGTTCAACGTGCGCGTGGGGGACCCGGCGTTCGGGTGGGCCGCCGACCACGTCGAACCCGGGGTCTCGGCCCGGAACCGCGAAAGCAAGGAGGGGTACGGCCCGGAGAACGAGGGGTTCAACTGCCTGTCCTGCGTGGGGAACGAGGCGGTCGTTGTGACCGGCGGGGCCAAGGGCGAAAAGGGGCGTGTCACCGGGAAGCACGGCGGGATCGAGCACGTCCTGATTGATTTCGGCTGGAAAGTCCTTGACAGGATGGTCGTGGGCGACAAGATCCAGGTGCGCGCGCACGGCCAGGGGCTCAAGATCCTGGACCAACCCGCGGTCACCGTGATGAACCTCGACCCCGGTCTCCTGCACCTGATGGGGTGCCGGGTTGACGCAAGGCGGAACCTGCACGTGCCGGTCGTATGCCGCGTCCCGCCGGTGTTGATGGGGTCCGGCGTCGGCTCGACTTCGGCGTACAGCGGCGACTACGACATCACGACGGCCGACAAGGCCCTGATCTCGCACCTTGGCATAGACAAGCTGCGGTTCGGCGACATCGTGGCGATAGACGACCATGACAGCAGCTACGGCCGGGCGTTCAGGCGCGGGGCCGTCACCATCGGCGCCGTGATCCACTCCGACTGCGTCCTCGCCGGGCACGGTCCCGGCGTAACTGCCCTGATGACGTCGAAAGAGGGGAAGATCGTGCCCGAACTGCACCCCGCGGCCAACATCGCGAGGTACCTGGGGCTGCGAAAGGACGTGTTCGGGAGGAAACCGCGCTGAACCTGACCACCGACTACGTCGAGCGGCGCCGACGGCTCGAGCGCGCCCATTTCGAGGTCCTGCGCAAGTGCACGGACGGGTCGCTCCATTCGGGATTTCTCCCTCTGGTCCATTTCGTCGTGCACCAGGTCTTCAGATCGCGCCGGCTCATGCGGGCCGGCGTCCGGAACCTCCTGAACATCCGCACCCGAAGGGTTTCGCTTGCGCCCCCGGGACTTCCACGGGCGTTTGACGGGTTTTCCATCCTGCTCCTCTCGGACATGCACCTCGGGTCGATCCCCGAGCTCGGGCCGGCTGTCGTCCGGGTGATAGAGGGTCTTCGCGCCGACGTCTGCGTGTTCGCCGGCGACTTCCGCCTTTATGCGCACCAGAGCGGCCCGACGTTCGAAACGGACCTGCGCCGGATCGTCGATGCGGTCCGCGCACCGGCGGGCCTGTACGGCGTCCTCGGGAACCACGACACGATTGACGACGCGCGCCTTGCAGATTGCCTGGGAATCAGAATGCTCGTCAACGAGGCCGTGTCGATCCGGCGGGACGGCGCGACCATCCGTCTCGCCGGGGTCGACGACCCCCACACGTACCGGCTTGACGACCTTGACCGCGCTCTCGCCGGCGCCCCGAAGGGGGCTTTCACGGTCCTTGCCGCACACACATCCGAGATCGCCGCCGACGCGGCGCACAAGGGCGTCGGCCTTTACCTGTGCGGTCACACGCACGGGGGGCAGATCTGTCTTCCCGGGGGCGTGCCCCTGCTGGTCTCGACCCGGTCGCCGCGGGCGTACGCCTGCGGCGAATGGGACCTGCGCGGAATGAAAGGCTATACGAGCGCCGGGGTCGGGGCGTCCATCGTTCCGGCCCGGTTCAACTGCCCCGGGGAGGTTGTCACAATCGAAATGAGGGCTAAAAGCAGTCGGACTCGCCCAGCTCGTACCAGTTGCCCTTGAGCGGCGGCTCGGCCTTCGGGGCCTTCGGGGCCTTCCCGGCGGCTTTTGCCTTGTGGGCATCTTCCTCTGAGAGCTGGTATTTCTTGAGGACGTCGGGCGGAATCTTGTAGAGCTTCCCCTCGATGACCGTGTATTTTTCCATTCGTCCGTTCCCTCCTGCGTTCGCCGTACGCACTATATCATATGCCCGCGCAAAGGCCAATTTCAGACGGCACTGCGGCCCTTGTCTCTTTGACCCCAACTTGGGGACGCATCGCGTACAATCCCGGAGAGCCGGGCAACGGCTGCACGCCGCCGAATCGACGATCAGGCGCGCGGCATTCGAAACCGGGCTTCGGTGGCAGGGGAGCACCGTCCCGTCGGGTTCGATGGTCATGGTATCCACGCCCGGATTGCAGGCCGCCGCCCTCCCCTCGCGCGCGCGTTCGAAATCGGACACGCGCGGGAGGACGCCGGTTTTTACCCCTCTTTCGTATTCCGCGGCCAATGCGCACAGCGAGCCGTCGAGGCGTTGAATCGGGCGGGGACCCCATCGGATGTTTGCCGCGGGGGCGATTCCCAGTTGCGTAACGCCGATCCCCGCGAGGTACAGCGCGTCGTCCCGGACGTGTCCCGCGGAGGCGGGCGTCACGGTCATCCGGACTGCCGTCGGCACGCCCGCCTTTGACAGCAACTCGAAGGCCCGAACGACCCTTGCATGCGTCGGAGACCCGCCGGCCGCCCTCCTGTGCCGGTCGTGCGTTTCGGTCTTGCCGTCGAGCGCAAGGGACACGGAGATGCCGTTTCGCGAAAGGAACCCGGCGGTCCCGGCATCGAGCAAGGTCCCGTTGGTGTTGAGCGTGAAAGCGCATTCCGGGTGCGCCAAAACCGCGGCGCGCAGCAGTTCGAAACGGAGCAGCGGCTCCCCGCCGAAGAAGACGACATCCCTCTTCCCGCGCGGGACGCGTTCGACAAGCGTGTCGAAAGAACGGATCATCGCCCGCCGGTCGGTTCTCCGCACGCGCCCGCCGCGGCCTGCGTAGCAATACCCGCAACGGAGATTGCACGCGCCCGTGAGCTTGAGAACGATTCTCATCTCCCGCCACCGACCGCCCACCGCCCGCCGCCAAGCCGTGCGAGCCTGCCCGATCTCACCCACTTCTCGAGAAACCGTTCCTTTCCCTTAATTCGTATCTCGAGGTCGTCGGGGCGGAGCCCAAAGCTCGCGGACTCCTCATGGATGAAGACGGCCGAGGGCTCGTACACGCTCGACCAACCGGCCTCGACGAAACGCAGGCCCATGTCGCAGTCATCGTACATTCCGAACCCGAAGCCCTCGTCAAGGCCCCCCAGTTCCCGAAAAGGCGCCGTCCGCAGAAGGATCGCCGCGTACGTGATCATGTCAAGCTCCCGGGGCTCCAGGACCTCCGGGGCGTGGCGGGTGAAGTATCGGTACCTGTGGACGGGAATCCCTTCGCTCCCGATCTCGATCCCCGCGTGCGCCACCGTAATGCCGTCCGGAAACAGGAGCAGCGCGCCGACCGCTGCCGCCCGGGCGCGCTCGTCGAGCGCTCGGGACATAGCGGTGTCCCATCCGCCGAAGGGCACGACGTCGGAATTGAGAAGGAAGAAACGGTCAGATTGGACCAGCGACGCACCGCGGTTTGCCGCCGCGGGGAACCCGAGGTTTCGCTCGTGCACAACCGCGCGAACCCCATGCCTTCGTGAGCAGCCCCGGACAAGCTCGCGCGTCGCCGCATCCGGGGACGCATCGTCGACCAGGATCACATCGTGTCCGCGGAGATGCCCGAGCAGGCGTGCGAGGCCGGGGGCGTTGCCGTACACGGGGATGACTACTTCAGCCACGGGGCGTGCTCCGGCGCAAGGTACGAAAGCGCGTAGGGTCCGTCAATGAAACACTCCGGTTTGAAGCACTCGGACTTGAGAGCGTCAAGGACGAGGCCGTCCCATCGCGCGGGGACTTCCCCGATCGGAAGCGCGAGTTCGTGCGAGTGGCAGAGCCTGAATTTCCCGTCGGGGTCCACGACGCCGGTCAGTCCCTTGCACGCGCAGGGCCTGTGTGCGCCCGTCCTCAAAAACCGCCCGATGGCCGCGGTGAAATCAAGGTTCCCTTTTGCGCGATCGGGAAGCCTGTTGAGCACGGTATCGAGATTGGCCACCTGCGCCGGCGTCCAGGAGACATCGGACTCCCCTCGAAAATACGAACCCCGGACAGCCGGCCGGAGCGCAACCTCGCAGTCATAGTACTCCGCGACCGCGGCGACATCCAGAAGCGCCTCCGCCCCGCCCGGCGCCACCGTGACCGACAGCCTCGGGCGCTTCCGGAAGTGGTCCCTGACAAAGAGGATCCCCCGGAGAACCTCGTCGTAGCTCCCCGTTTGCCCGTGGCGCGCGTCGTGGACGGGGGCAAAGCCGTCGAGCGAAAGGCAGACCAGAAGGTCGGGGTCGGCGCCGGCAAGCCTTTCGAGAACAGGCCGGGCCTGCCACGCGTTGGTGACGACCGCGCGCTCGTGCGCGCGCGGGAAACGCCCCCTCGCCCACGCGATCGCCTCGGCGAGCCTGGGAAAGAGCGTCGGCTCACCCCCGAACCAGTTCAGGTACTCGAGGCCGTCGAAGAACGGGTGCCCGAGGGCCTGTTTGATTCGGTCAAGGTCAAGGAATTCGGGGGGTGAAGGCGCCTGCTTCCAGATCGAACAGATGGTGCACCTGAGGTTGCACCGCCATGTCACCGCGATACTAAGGAGCTTGAGCGCCATCGACGCGGATTTTAGGGCGGTCCGCGTCATTTGGCAACGCTTCGGTCCGCGCCAACGGTCCGTTTCGACCAGCGAGTTCGCAGATCCTTCTCATTTGACACCACGGGTGCCTGTCTATAAGATCGGTTCCGACAGACGGCCAAGAAGGGCACCGATGCTGAACAGCCTTGACGAAATCCGCGATCGCATTGTCCGGTCGTACGACCCGGAACGGATAATCCTTTTCGGGTCGTGGGCGCGGGGCGAGGCAGACGAAACTAGTGATGTCGATTTGCTGGTCATCAAGGACACCGCGGCCAGGCCGCTCGATCGCCGCTGCACCGTGGAAAAAATCCTTCTTGATAGAGACGTGCCGCTGGACCTTCTCGTCTACACGCCGGCAGAGGTCCGCTACCTGTATTCCATCGGGAGTCCGTTTATCGAAGACGTCATGGAAACCGGGAGGGTCCTGTACATGCGGAAGGCGACGGAAAGCTGGGTCGGGGACAGCGAAGAAGAGTTGAGAACCGCACAAGTGCTGATCGAACACGACAGATTCAGGGGCGTCTGTTACCACAGCCAGCAGTGCGTCGAGAAAGGACTCAAGGCGGCGATCATCGAGAAAGGCAGCCGTCCCGAAAAGACCCATGACGTTCTTGAGCTTCTGAAGGAGGCCCGCAACCTGGGGTTCGAGATCCCCCTTGAGATGGATGACGCGGTCTTCCTGAACAGCATCTACAAGGGAAGATACCCGACCGAAGAGGGCCTTCTCCCGCACGGCGACCCGTCGCGCGACGACGCCGAGCGCGCGTTGCGCGCGGCGGACTCGTTTTTTTCAGCCCTGCGCTCGTCTTTCGGTTGTTAGTTTTTTTGGGGCACGCGCGTTTTTGGCACGCCCGTTTTTGCGCCTTTACAGCGCCTTTTTGTTACATATAATGTGGGCGACGGAATGTTGAAGGACAATCCCACCAGTACACCCACCATGGAGCCCAGAGGTCATGGCTGACAGCAGGGCCGACCTGGCCCGCATCGATCTGGCCGCATCGATCGATCAGAAGGACTTCACCGCGCTTCCGCTCCAGCGGAGGCTCGAGCTGCTCCCGTACCTGCCGCCGTCAAGAAGGCGCAACTACGTCCTGGCCTGCGAGGACTCGAAGGCCCTCGTTGAGGCCATGCAACCGCAGGACCTTTTCCTTACGATCAAGGAGATCGGGCTCCACGACGCCGCCGAGATCGTGGGGCTTGCGAGCCCCGAGCAGTTCCAGAACTGCCTGGACCTCGACTGCTGGAACAGGGACGTGATCGACGCGGAGACCTCGTGGCAGTGGCTGACGGTCCTGTCGGAGGCGGGCCTGGACGTGCTCATGGGCAAGGTCGGCGCCCTCGACTTCGAGGTCGGGATCGCGCTCTTCGCGGA
This sequence comes from Deltaproteobacteria bacterium, assembly GCA_016218965.1. Lineage (GTDB taxonomy): Bacteria > Myxococcota > SpSt-1050 > SpSt-1050 > JACRCP01 > JACRCP01. The sequence goes on from JACRCP010000248.1 coordinate 55,935, forward strand.
GCACGTCAAGGTGTACGTTGCGAAGGAGGATTTCGATCCGGACGAGGGCGTCCCGCCCGGGAGTTTCACGGCGGACGGTGTTTACCACCTCGTGATCGACGCGTCCCCGGACCGGGTCGAACTCATCGAGAAGATGGTGACAGACCTGTTCCACCGCGACTCGGATCTGTACCTCCGGCTGCTCAGCGCGGTCCGGGACGGGATGAACGCTCCTGTGCAGGAGGAGGCCCTCAGGTGGAGGACCGCGCGCCTTGCCGACCTCGGGTTCCCCGACTACGTCGAGTCGCTCAAGGTCTACTCGCGGCCCGACAAGAAAAAGGAGCGGCGCGACCTCCGCTCCGCGGTCCCCAAGGGCGACGTTCCCCCTTCGTTTGCCATCATCCGGCACGACGGCCTGTCGGTGGTCCCTCTCGACGCCGCGGCAAGGGTCGACTCCGACGACGCGGCGGCCGTGGCCGCGGGGGCCGCATACCTTGTGAACTGGCTCGCGGTCGCCGATCGGGTGGACCCCGGCGATGTGACGCAGGTTCGCGAGCTGATGGAAAAGGCGCGCGGGTACGTGTCGATCGGGCTGCACGAGATTGGGGGTGATCCGGCCAGGACACTCGCTTCGACGCCGATGCTCGACATCTTCAGAACGGGATTTGCCAGGGCAAAGGACCTTGCCGACAGGGCAAAAAGGATCGTCGCCGAGCACCCCCTCATCGCGGGAGACAAAAAGGCCCTCCGCCTCGACGAGGTGAGCCGCGAGACCGTAGCGGCCCTGCTCCAGCCCAGGCCCCTCCTCTACCTCGGCGCGGTCAAGGACGGTGCGGCGGGCATGGGGCATTTTTCGTCCGCGCATGACGTCGCCGCCATCTCCGGTCTTCTCGACAAGGTCGACGCCTCGGCCGAGGTATTCGGGACGGTGCTCAAGATATTCAAGAAGGACCTCCTGGCCCTCGATCTCAAGGGGCTCAACGTCCCGATCCGCGACGATCTCACCGTGAGCCGGGTGTTCAACACCGCGGTGGCGCAGAAGGCGCTGAAAGACGCCTTCGTCCTTGAGCCCGTCGCAGCCGGTGACCTCGCAAAACTCCACGGCCTTCTCTTCGTGCGGTCCGGAGACGGATGGGACATCGCGCCGTCGGCGGCTGAGACCGTCAAAGACATCATGGAAGTGGTCGAACGGAAGCGCCCCGACCTCCGCCGGCCCGCCATGCAGTTCATGAACGCCTGCCTCGAGGACCTGCGCGACAGTCTCGCCCACGTGGACTTCTCGAAAGAGGTCAAACCCGACTTCATCGGGTCGCTCATCATCAGGAAATGACAGTCATGCCCTGCCGCGTGTACATCGGCACGTCGGGCTATTCGTACGCCGATTGGCGGGGGGTGTTCTACCCGCCTTCGCTCGCCCAATCATCATTTTTGGAATTTTACTCCCGCCGGTTTCCCTGCGTCGAGTTGAACTACACCTACTACCGGATGCCCGACGCCGAAACGCTTTCGCGGATGGAGCAGAAGACCCCCGCGGGCTTCATCTTCACAATCAAGGCCCACCGCGAGATGACGCACGAGATTGACGACGTCAAGGCCGTGGAGATCTGCAACCTGTACCTGAATGCCCTGGAACCGCTTGCTCGTGCGGGGAAACTCGGCTGCGTTCTCTTGCAGTTCCCGACGTCGTTTCACTACACCGACGCGAACCGCCGGCGCCTTGCAAAGCTCCTGGATATGCTCTCTTCATTGCCGCTGGCGGTGGAGTTTCGCGGGGGGGACTGGCTTCGTGACAGGGTCTACACGGGCCTGACGAAAAAGAACGCCGCGTTCGTCTGTGTGGACGAGCCGGCCCTTCCCGGGCTCATCCCCCCGCTGGAAGTCGTGACCGCGGATATCGGCTACGTCCGTTTCCACGGCCGGAACGGCGAAAACTGGTGGAGCGGCGACTCGGCGTCCCGCTACGACTACCGCTACACCGCGGCCGAGCTTGGCGAGTGGGCCCCGCGCCTGAAAAAAATCGCCTCGGAGACCGAAAAGGCCTTTGTCTTCATGAACAACCACTGGCAGGGCAAGGCCGCCGAAGCCGCCGTGATGCTCAAGGAGATCCTCGAAAACGAGGGCCTCGAAACGGCATGAGGTCCGCTGTTGGCGTGAGGTCCGCTTGCGCCCGGGGGCCGGGGCGTGTAGGCTGGCGCGGCCGTCGAGGGAGTCCTGGAGGGACCGAATGTTTGCGAGCGCGTATCAGCTGGGCGCCGAGTTCTCCGCGCGGGCGAGGCACTTCGGGCAGCCGCTGTTCGTGCTCGCGCACCAGGACGACGAGCTCAACTACGCGGGCCTGATCTCGCGGCTGGGACCCAAGACCCGCTTCGTCTGGGTCACCAACGGCGACGGCCTCTACCAGGAATCGAACCTCGGTCCCGGAAAATACGGCGACCTCCGGATGGCAGAGGCCGTCCGTTCGGTCGCTGCGGCCCGAATCCCCGAACAGAACACTCGGTTCCTCAAGTTCTCGGAGGTCGAGATCTACCGGCACCTGGCGGAGATCTATGGCGAGGCTGGAGGCATCCACCTTCGCCATCCAACTTCGCCAAGGCTTCGTCGGGCAAGAGGCTACGGCGGACAAGGGAGGCTGGGGGCGGGAGGTATCGGAGAGCCGCATCGCGTGTTCTTCGACCGGATCCGCGTGGCTGTTCGCAATGCCCTCTTCGAGATCGATCCCGACGTCGTTTTCACTCTCGCCTGGCAGGGGGGCCAGCCCGAGCACGACCTCACGCACCTCTTCACGATGCTTGCCATCCACGATTTCAGGCGCGAACGCGGCGGCAAGGTCGAGTTCTTCCACCTGCCGGAGTACGAGTACACGATACTGCTCGCGATGCGGTTCCACCCGTTTTACCGCGGTGTGAGATACCGGATACGCCTGACCGACGATGAGATGGCGGTCAAGCAGAAGATGATTGACGCGTACGCGTCGCAGGCTCGCCTGTTCGGTGAGTTCCGCAAGGTCTTCACATACATCGGCCGTGTCGGGCGGTTCGTCGGCGGGCCGAAGAGCGCCGAAGAATACCTGTCGACCGAGGAATTCGGTCCCGTCCCCGCGGATCTCGACTACACGGCAAAACCGCACTCCCTGGACTACTTCACATACATGTTCGACCATTTCGAAGGCACGCCGGTCACGTTTTCCCGGTCCATCCGCCCGATCGTGGGGACTTTCATATGACAGGCATCCGCCTCCGCCATCCAACTTCGCCACGGTTTCGCCGAGCAAGAGGCTACGGCGGACGAGTGAGGCGCGAGGCATGAGGCAGCAGGCGAAAGGCGGGAGGCGGACAGTCACGACATTCATTGTTGCGTGGTGCCTTGCGGCTTCGGTTGCCGGGGCGGCGGAAAAGGCGCGCGAGCCGGCAGTACTGTTCCACGGCAACGTCGTGTTTCTCGAACCCGTCCTCTTGGGCCAGATGGGGATTGACGGCGCGGCCGTCCCGTCCGCCAGGGAGATGGCCGCGGGGATCGAAAGGCTTTACGCGTTCTACCGGAAGAGCGGGTACGTGCTTGTCGACATGCACTACCGCAAGAGAGGGCCCACCTGGCACGTCTTCATCGACGAGGGGAAGCTCGATCGCATCATCATCATCGGCACGGGTTCGATTCGAACCGTTCTCATAAGGCAGAGCATCCACCTGCCGTACAAGGTCTTCAACAAGGCACAGATCGAGAAGGACATTGAAGCCATCAAGAAAAAACACGGGATCCCCCGCATCGACTACAAGGTGGTCGAGCTCGAAGAGGTCGCCCACGAGGGCTTCCAGATCCCCGAATGGCTCACCGCCACGGGCCATGACATACTGCCCCCGGCGCTCTCGTTCGAGCCGCGCGCCCGCTACGACCTGCGCATCCACGTACGCAGCAGCGAGTGGGGCACGGGGTTCGGCTGGGGTCTCGACTACACCTCGCTGGGGATCTCCGCCCACGCCGACTACAGCGGCGAGTCGGCACTGTTTGAAAAGGACCGCCAGCGCCTGCTGGTGGCCGCCGGCGGCGACCGCCGGAGCCGGATTGACGACGGGAACGACTACCTTACGTTCGCACAGGGGACCGTCGAGGTCGAGTATTTCCTCCCGCCCATTGCAAAGACCCGCATCCGGCCGCAGTTGGTTTCGCGCAGCGACATCGCCAACTGGCAGCGCAAGGACCTCCCGCTGGAGCTCTATTGGTTTTTCAAGGAAGAGCTCTCGGCAAACGCGCAGTTCGAGCCTTTCACGAGTTTCACGCTCTCGCTCGGCGCCGGGAGCCAGTTCAACAACCTTTTCGGCTTGGAGACTGTCGAAAGCAGACCGATGGAGGCGCCGGTGGCCGAAGGCCCCTTCCAGCGCTGGTTCGTCGCGGGGACCGTGGAATACCAGTTTGACGAACTGATGCTGCGCAAGGACCAGCGGCACTCAGTCTTCGGAAAGGCCAGCCACTACTTCGGCGGGAGCCGCAACACTACGGGCGCCTTTGAGATCGAGTACCAGAAGGTCTTTCTGTTCGGGTACGACGACCTGACGCTAAAAACCGCAGGCCTCTACATGTGGGGCGATCCGGTCTTCCACGAGGAATACCGGTTGACGTGGGGGCCGTTCTCGTCGAGCTTCGACAACATGTTCTACGTCCGGAGAGCCGCGTACCAGGCGGCGGACTACGGCATGTCTTTGTACCACGAGGTCGTGACGCTCCACGTATTCTGCGACCTGGCGGCGTTCGGCAGGATTTCGAGAAAGGACAACTCCGAGGAGTTGGCCGGCGCCCTCTCGGCCGGCCCCGGCCTGTCGCTTCTTCTGTACGACACCTTCATGTTCAGGCTCCACTACGCCTACGGCCGCGCCACCACCGGCGACTCCGGCTGGGAACTAGGGATGAGCTTCAGGAAGGTGTTTTGAAGAAGGCAGGAGGCAGGAGGCGGAAGGTCGGGTGAATCGCGGGCCGATTGGTGGTATGATATCGGCCGTACCGGGACTCCTACGGAGGGCGAGCCATGCGAAAAGGAATCACCGCGTGCGCCTGGGCGGGGTTTGTCGTGGCCGCGATTTTTGTGGCGTCGGCGTGCAACAACGCCGCGGACAGTTCGGGCTGCAGCCAGGATCGGGACTGCGAAGGCGGAAAGGTCTGCATTCAGGGCGTCTGCCGCGCGCCGGGCCTCGGGCCGTTCCGGGACGGGGGAGGAGCGCGGGACGAAGGCACGGAGGACGAAGGGACGACGGACGACGGGCCCGCCGGAGACGCGGGAGACACGGTAGGACCTGACGCCGCGCTGGCGCCCGAGGCCGGTTCCGATGGGTCGGATCCGTCCGATTCGTCCTATCCGTCCGATGCGTCCGACGCCTCGCCGGACGGACCCGGTGACGGGTCGGAAACCGGCGACACAGGCTCGCCGGATGCCGGCTCCGACGCCGGGGGAATCCCCCCCAAGACCTGCGGGCGGCCGGACCCGTATCCCCAGCCCGACATGACGCCCGAGGACCCGGCGTTCGTCATTCCGCCGGAGTTCTGCCAAAGCGGCGTGTTCTTGCGTTTTGATTCGCAGAACGGCTACGCCCTGACCCCGTTCCCCAACAATTTCTACACCGAGTACGATGCCGACACGTCCACGTGCATGCGGCTTGCTTTCGAGGGGCGCATCGGCCCAAACGAGGGGACGTTCACGACGTACCCCGAGACAAGGGCCCAGCTCGAGGCGCTTGAAGGTTTTTCGACGAGCTCGCGCATAAGCTTCATCGCGAGCGATCAACTGGAAAACAGCTATCTTGTGCCGGGATCGCTCAAGTACTTCGACCCCGAAAAGAGCGACCTGCCCGACGCCGCAATGATCATCATCAACGCCGACCCGGGTTCCCCCGAATACGGCAGGCTCCACAAGTACCTCGTCCAGGAAACTTGGGACCCCGACAGGGAAGGCGTCGCCGGCGAACACCTGCTTCTACTGCACCCGCTCGAGCCCCTTCTTTCCAAGACTAGATACGCCGCAATCGCCACCACCAGGGTGCCTACGAAATCCGGGGGGTGCCTCGGCCCGGACCGGCGGATGGCGATGCTTCTTCTGGGAAAGGCAAAGGGAGTCGGCATCAACCGGTTGCAGCCGGACGTGGACCCGCTGTTTGACCTGCTTGCGCAGAAGAACATTCCGATTGCGAAAAAGGACGTGGCGGCGCTCACAATCTTCAACACGATGGACGTTCGCCGCGACACGCTCTACATCTTTGACAAGGTCCGCCGCGAGACGGCGGCAAACCCACCGGACTACGTGCCCGGAAGCCTCACCTGGAGCTACCCACAAAAGACCGGGATCGGCGTCCAGATCAACGGCAAAATACAGGTGCCGACGTACCGCAATCCCGAGACGGGGCTTCTGGCGCTCGACGGCTCCGGCAACCCGGTGCAGAACACGACAACGGAGATCGAGTTCGCGGTCCGTTACCCAAAGGACGTACCGCCGCCGTACCGGATGTTCGTCTATCACCACGGCCTGGCCGGCAAGTGGGGCGAGTTTGGCGGGGTTTCGGAGCGCCTTGCGCAGGAGAGCATCCTTGCGGGCAAGGAGGGGTGGGCGACCGCGGCCATATCGACCATCCACCACGGCGAGCGCTGCACGACCGAGCCGAGGTGCAAGCCCGCCGACTGCAAGTCATGCGGCGAGGGGACGACGGCCGATGCCATGGCAATATTCCATTTCTTCGCCATAGACGGGAAGAACTTCAACATGGAGTTCGCCCGCGAGAACTTCAGGCAGGACTATATTGACTGGCTCTACTTCATCCGATTCCTGACGAGGCCGCAGGGCCTGGACTTTTTGCCCGAAGGCGCGCCCGACGGCGTGCCCGAGGTCAAGGTCGAGCACGTGGGCTATACCGGCCTGTCGCTGGGAGGGTGCATGGGCGGGGGGATCGTGCCGCTGGTTTCCGAGATCGAAGTCGGGCAGATCAACGTCGGCGGCGGGGGCCTAACCGACATCCTGCTCAACTCCACGATCTTCGGGTCATTCATCCTGCTCCTCAAACCCCAGGGGAGTTCGAGCTTCGACATCGACTATTTCTTCCCCATCATCCAGACCATCTTCGACCCTGCGGACCCCGTCAACTACGCGATCGGCATGTTCCATGAACCGTTTGCGGAAATCGGTGCGAAGGCAAAACCGGTGATCTTCGAGATGGTCGAGGGCGACCTGTTCGTGCCCAACTACACCAACGAGATGCTGGGTCGCGCCGCCCGCACCGTGCAAGTCGGGAAGCAGTACCACGACGTGCCCGGCATGGAGGCCGGGCCTCCCATCCCGGTTTCGGCCAACCTTCCCAGCGGCCTCACCACGGGGTACTTCCAGTTCAAGGAGTCGTGCACCGAGGACGGGTCGAAGAACTTTTTGAACTTCAACCACGGCGACATGCTCAACTCGCCCAACGGCGCAGTACAGTGGCGCCATTGGTTCAGGACGTTCTACGACACAGGGACGGCCGAGATTCTCGACCCGTACGAGCAGCCGCCGTTCGCGGGGAAGTGCCGGCAGTGACGCACGACTGACGACTCACGACTGACGACCTACGACTCTGAAGGACTGTCTCGCGCCTCCCGCCTCATGCCTCCTGCCTTGTGACCTACTCCGGGTCGCAAGGGCCGTCGCACGTCTGCGTAACTTCGCCGGTCGAAAGGAAGCTCCTCACCTGTTCTAGGACATTTGGCTGCCAGCACATGTCGCTGTGGACGTTGTTCTCGGCCGTGGGCATGGTGTTGTCGTCGGGGGGCATGTACTTCGCCGTCTGCTCCTTGAGGTGGTACTGCACGATCGCGGAGCCGCTGAAGGGCGACGCGATCTGTGGAAGCCCGAAGATGACCGAATCGCCGGGGGTCATCGCCGACAGGCCAATCGCGCGGGCGAGCATTTCGGTCGTGAGGTTGGGAACCTGGCAATCGCCGATCGACTCTTGAATTACGACCGCCCTCCCCTGCGGCGCGTCGGGGAGCCGGGACTTGAACATCAGTTTCGTCAGGTTCACCGGGTCCGAGTGGTCAAAACGCATCTGCATGAAGAAGATCCCGAGCTGGCGGATCAACGGGTCGGGGTATTCGGTGTCGAAGAAAGGCTTGATGGCCGCCCAGACGCGTGATCGAGGCAGCATGCTCGACCAAGCGCAGCCGGGCACGGCGAGGACACCGCGCTGCACCCTGTTCGAGATCGAGATGAACGACGAGCCCTGAATCCCGCCCAGGCTCACGCCGTAGTAGTAGACGCGCGACGGGTCGAGCAGGTCATGGCCGTCCGGCTTCATCTCGGGGTCGAACTGGAGGCTCCTGAAGGCCAGCTCGGTCATCACAAGGTTGTTGATGAGCGACTGCTGGAGGCGGTCGGTGACGACGCCGATCTGGCTGGTGTCGGGGATGACCTGATCGATGATGATCTGAAGGTCCACGTGCGACAGCCCTATCCAGTCGGTCGCAATCACGACTGCGCCCGCCTCCTGCGCCATCGGCTGGACGACGTCGCGTCCGATGCCGCCCTTGAGATAGTCGCGCCCCTCGCCGAAAATCCCGTGTCCGAATACGGTCAGCGGCACAGGCCCGGTTGCGGTCGAGACACTCTTGGGGACGATCATCGTGTACGGAAAGCTCTGTGATTGTGCCTGAAGCACGGGCCGGTGGTCCGCGTCGAATTCAAACGTGTTTTCGCTCGTGATGAACGTCGGGACAGTGAAGTCCCCCCAGACCAGCTTCGAAACGTTTTCGTTCGGGTCCGTCTCGACGCCTTCGACGGTGTACGAGACGCCGTCTTTGACGATCTCGAACGCCTTCTCCCGCATCGAGAGCACCGGGCCCAGCATCCACTCGTCGCTCGCGACCGTGAAATCCCACGCCATGAGAAGGTTGTCTCTTGCATACCCGTTGGCCGAAAGGAACTCGAACAAAAGGTCGAAGCGCGGCCGGGCGTTCTCGATGATGTCATTTGTCGTTAGCACGCCGTCGCGAAGGGCCGCGAACGCCGGCGGAGACCTGTAGGAGTTCCCGTCGGCCTTCTTGAGACCATTTGCGAACGCGATCGCGTGTCTGTCCCCGGCCCCCATCGGTTCGAGCGGCCGGACAATGAGGGCGTATCGCTTCTGGTAGTCGTCGGAACGGTTGGCGTCCATCTCGGACATGAACATGACCCGCCTGCCGGTGTTCAGGTTGAAAAGGGCAATCGGGGCGTCGGGGGCGAGCGACCGCTCGACCTCGCGCTGGCCGACGAGCTGGGCGGGGTCGGCGTCGGCGGTGAAATGGACGAGTATCGGCGAAACCGGCGAAACGCCGTCGCCGAGGTTGACCGACGCGATGTCGTACGTGGTTTCGCCGTCGGCGTTCGGGAGGACGTCGCCCGGGTAGTTCAAGCGGACACCGGTAGGACTCGTCGCGTCGGCCTTCTCGAAAAACGAGCTCGGCACCGGGAATACGCACTCGTTGCTGGTCGCAAACGGGTTGCAGCCGGGCTTGAGGTCGAGCGTCACCCGCTCGGCAAGCCCCGCATCGGCGCCGGTGTCGTCTGCGGCCGCGGCGTCGGAGGCCGCGCCGCCACGGTCTTCCGTCGTCGATCCCCCGTCAGCGGGAGCTCCCGCGTCTTCCGTCTCCACCTCGCGCGCGGCGCCGCAGGCAAACGAAACCATGCCAGACAGGAGTACAAAGAGGGTGGCACGGACAAACTCGTTTGTCCGTGTGGGACTACGGTGGTTCGAGGTCATCAGTCCTCCTGGATTGACCGCACTCACTCTCCCCACTTCGCGGGGTCGGCGACGACGGAGCAGTCAACCGGAACGGCGCCTGTGGGGTTCTTGAGCGGCGACCAGCAGTATTCGAAGATGAACGCGACCTCCTCGGCCTCGATCCGATCATCCAGCCGGTACGTGTACTCGCCGTCGGGGACCGAGGCGTCCCAGAGGTCCCACTTGTCCCACGCGCCCATGGCGTCGGCCGCCTGCCCCCAGTACTGCTGGATGAGACGCGCCTCTTGGGACGTGAGCGGGAGGCCCACCGACGCGCCATTCAGGGCCGCGAGCGCGAGGTCCGAGAGCCAGTTCTCTTTTTCAGTCGGGAGCTTCGAGTCGGGCTTGGCAAGGTCGCGGTCGAGCCGCTCGGCAAGACCCTTGAGAAGCTTTTCGGCCGTGACGTCCTGGCGACGCGTGAGCGCGTGCAGGATGGCCGCCTGATGGAAGGCGCGGATGATCGCCGCGTTGTAGTAGTGCTGACCGATCGCGGCCTCCTCGTACGCGCCGCCGTAGCCGCTTTCGCAGTTGTTTTTCAGGCGCTCGCCGTAACCCATGAGCGCCGAGGTGATCTTGGCGTTGCACTCGGCGTTCGGGTCGATCCATTCGAAATCGACAAACGACGCGAGGTCCTCGGTCGGAACGTACGGGACGCCGTCGGCGCCCTTCGTCCTGATCTCGTAGCCGAAGTCGACGATGTCTTTGGCGAACCCCCGCAGGTATTCGTCGTTTATCGCCGCAGCGTCGCGCACGAACGCATCCGGTCCGTCGGCGACGGCATACGGGAGCCAGCCGGCGGTCCGGTAGATGTGGCAGACGTCGTCCTTGCTGCGCATGTTTTTGACCCAGATATTTCCCCAGTACGGGTTGTTGGGCACGTTGATGGTGTGCGTGTTCCAGTCCTCGGTGGGGTGAAGCCATTCGGTGTAGTCCACGGCCTTCCGTTTTGTCCCCTCGACGACGTACTCGTGGTTCTGCGTCATCACGGCCCGCGCCATGATGTACTTGTCGGGGTCGTCCGGCGAGAACATCATCCCCATCATCGTCCCGACCTGACCCTTGCTGTATTGCTCGACGACCTTGCCGGCCGATGCGTCGCCGGTCAGAAGATACGCGGCGATGGCCTGCGCGAGCACCTTTGAGGTCGGGATCATGATGTTGTCCGGGCCGCCGTCCGGGCGGTGGTAAAACGTCACGAGGTCCCCGGTCTTCCGGGCCGACACCCCGGTCCACCAGACCATGAAGTCGTACTGGCTATGGCTGAGATCCTCGCCGTGGCTGGTCCGGAGGACCCACGCAAAGAAGTCGACCTTCTTGAAAAACCCGGTGATTTTTTTGGTGAACGCGGCAATCTCGTCGGTGGTGAGAGGGTCACCGACGTCGGGGCGCGTGAATTCGAACGGCAGTGCCTTCGGGAGGCCACCGGTGTCCGGCGTCCCGGCGTCCGCCGTGCCCCCCGAATCCGGCGCGCCCGCGTCCACCGCGCTTCCGGTGTCCTCGACCGCCGCGGCGTCAGTGCCCGCCCCCGAATCCGCGGCCTCGCCGCCCCCCGATCCGCAGGCGCACAAGGACAAGACGGCCCCTGCGAAAACAACGGCGAGAATCTTCGCGCAGTTCGACTTCATCGGTTCCTCCTCCGGTCCGTGTTCGACGACCGCAAGAGTATCAGCCGGGCGGACCGGATGTCAAAGGCGTGCCGGCGCCTGGCACTCCGTGTTTCCGAGGGTGTCGGCGATGTCCGTGGCACGGTTTCCCCACTATGGTGGTGTCCGGCAGGTCACACGGTCGGACTCCGCCCTTCGACTTCAGGGCTGCGGCCGACCCTACGTCGACCCTGCATCGGACCAATCAACCCCGCATCGCGGCTGTCACTCTTCGTAGTAGACGCAGACGTTGAAACCCAGCCCCGTGTCAACGCAGTCCGCGGTTTGGTAGCAATCGGCATAGGACTGGCACACCTGGTAACAAAACGTCCCGCCCGCATCGAGACATTGCGCGCCGGCGACGCACGAATTCGACGCCGAACAGCCCTCTCCGACGACCTTGGCGCCAGGGGTCTGGCACTGTGGTTCCTCGCCTTCGCCGATGTAATAACAGTAGCCGCCGTTGCACGCCTCGCCCACGGAATAGCAGGTTTTTGGCGCGGGGACGCATTCGCGGTCTATCTCTTCGAGAACTCCACTCACGTATTCATCGTCTTCACAGGTGAACCATTGGAGCTTCCGGTAGGCCTCTTCCCTCTCATCTCCCAAACATGTCCCGGCGTCCGCGTCCATATCCGGATTGATCTCAAGGGTCCCGTCGAAGCCCGAAGCCTGTCCCCCGTCCGAGGCTTCGCCGCACGACGGATCTCTCAAACGCGAAACCGAGTACTCGCACACCGGGCATTCCATGTTCTCACACGCGGGCTTTATGCACGCGTTGACGCGGATTTGGTACTCGGCGCACGGGTCGCAGTGCGGGCCCGGACCCGAGTCGGGCTCATTGGTCATGCCGAGGTGGCGGCAGGCGGCGGCACCCGCCGCCGCCGAGACGAGAAACAACAACGCGATGGTGATTGGCGTTCGCATGACCGTCCCTCCGCCTACCAGGCGTACTTCAGCGACGCACGGGCGTTGAGCATTCCCGCCTCGCCTGAAATGAAGTTCGGACCGCGAAGGAAGAACCCCGGGTCCACCATGAAGTCCATCGTGAGCCGGTCGAACTTCAGGCCCGCGCCCAGATAGGTCGTCATCGAAGAATAGCCGGTGCGCCGCGAGACTTCCTCGGTCACGTCTTCGAAGGCGTCAACCCAGCGCTTGACCGCGCCCAGCCGAAGGTCCAGCCAGTCGGTGACCATCCCTTCGAGCCCGACGCGCAGGTACGGGAGCACCAGTTGCGAAAGGCTCATCTCGACGGTCTTTCCGGTCCAGGGGTCGTATTCCTGGTCGTCCGAATGGTAGTTGAAACCCGCGTCAAAGAGGAGAAGGACCGCATCGACCGGGGAGATCGCGACGCCCAATCCGGCATCGTACTCGATGCGCGTCGCCTCCTTTCGGGCCTTCTCCGGCTGCCTCTCCGCCTCCGCGCCGTAACGGAACCCGGCGTGGGGTATCAGATCAACCTCGTCGGTAACCGACGCCCGATACCTGCCGCGAAGGTTGAGCGCCCAGTTCGTGTTCGGCTTGTACACGTCGCCGCCTTTTTCGTCTTTCACGGTCCACGAGTCGGTCAAGACTCCCAGCGCCAGGTCGAGGCGTTCGTCCCACGAGAGGCCCAGGGCGATGTTGAACGCCGTGTCATCGCGCTCTGACTTGTCGGTCGGGTCGCCGTAGACCTTGTAGTAGTCCCGGAAAAACGCAAACGAGATCCCGGCGTCGAAGCTCTCGCCGAAGCTGCGGCCGTAAAAGAGATTCACGCGGTTGTCGATCCCGTCGGCGTCCACGGGCGGCCTGAATATCTCGCCCGCGACGGGCGCCGGCGAACGGTCGAGGTACAACCCCACGACGCCCCAAGTCTTGCCCATGTCGTGCTGCGCGCCGAGCCTGTAGAGGGCGTTCGACCCGACCTCGCCGAAGACCATGCCCCCGTACCCGGGGATCACGGACGGATACAGCAGGATATTGGCCTCGTCCTTGACGATCTCGTTTGACTCGCCAAGCGTGAGGACCCTCGTCTCGGTGGCCCACGCAACGGTCGTCGCGGACAGGACCGCCGCCACAGTGATTGCTTTGGCCAAACGTCGCATGCGATCGCCTCCCTCCCCCCTTATCAATCCCACCATTCGTCCGGCACACACACCGAAAACCCGCCCTTGTACGGCAGGCATCTCCCGCCTTCGGTGCACACGCTCGTGTCCTTGCAGACCTTCAGACAGTACATAGTCTTGTCGCGCTTGGCACACACAGCCCCGGGGATGCACTCGTTTGCGGCCGAGCAGATCTCGCCCAGCGGTTTGAGACCGGGCGGAAAACAATCGCAACTCCCTTTCTCGTAGTCGAAGTAGAGATAGCCCGATTCGCAGATGGACCCGGCGTTGGGGCAGTCGGCGGAACCGTCCGCACCCTCCTCCCCGCAGTACTCCTCGATCGTGTCTGCCAAAGGGGCATCCTCCTGACAGTCGAACGACGCGATCTTCTCGATGTAGTCCTCCCAGACGCCTATGGGGCAGGATTCAGGGGGCGTAATTGAGATGCCGCCACCGTCGCATTCAGGTTTTTGGAACCCGGCGATATTCTGGAGATAATCGCGACATACGTCGCAGTCCAGGCCCGAACAGGCGTCTTCGAGGCACTCATATATGCGAAGCTGGTATTCGGTGCAGGGGTCACAACGGATCCCGGCGTCGGTTTCGCGGCCCGCGTCGGCGTCGTCCGCAAGGCCGAGGTGCCGGCAGCCCAAGAAGCCGAAAGCAAGAGCCGGGACCGCAACGGCGAAAAACAGCACGCCCATCCGCTGCTTCATCACCCTCCCTCCAACGCCAAGGACCCCGGCACACCCATTGCTGCACTTTGGAACTTGTCTTGCCGGACCTTTTCTACGTCCGACGGCGCGGGCGGTCAAGCGAAATCCGCTTGTGTCACCACTTCGGGTTTGGAGGACTTTCCCCACATGTTTCCGTTGCCCGCGACCTTTTCCCTTGATATAGTCCGCCCGGCACCAAGACGCGGAGGCGGGGCATGGCGGAAACACGGCTCACGGTCCTCATCACGGGCGCGACATCTGGGTTCGGCGAGGCAACGGCGCGGCGGTTCGCGCGCGAGGGACACAGGATTGTCATCACCGGGCGGCGCGAGGACCGGCTGGAGATCCTCGCGGGCGAGCTCAAGACGCCGGTGCTGCCGCTTTGTTTTGACGTGCGCGACAAGAACGAGGCCGATCGCCTGCTCTCCGGGATCCCCGGGGATTTCGCGGAGATCGACGTGCTGGTCAACAACGCGGGCCTGGCGTTGGGGATCGAAAAGGCCCACGAAGCGAGCTTCGACGACTGGGAGACCATGATCGACACCAACTGCAAGGGTCTCGCGTACGTCACCAGGAAGGTACTGCCCGGGATGGTGGCGCGCGGGCGCGGGCACATCGTCAACATCGGTTCCATCGCCGCGACGTACGCATATCCGGGCGGGAACGTCTACGGCGCAACCAAGGCGTTCGTGCGGCAGTTCTCGCGAAACCTCCGCGCCGAGCTTGCGGGCACGCCCGTGCGGGTGACTGTCATCGAACCGGGACTGGCCGAAACCGAGTTCTCGGTCGTGCGTTTCCACGGCGACGCCGAACGGGCAAAAAAGGTCTACGAAGGGACTTCGCCGCTTTCGGGAGAAGACGTCGCCGACGCGATTCACTGGGCGGTGACCCGGCCGCCGCACGTGAACGTGGATGCCATAGAGCTCATGCCGGTGTGCCAGGCATCCGCCGGCTTGTCCATCCACCGAAAATGACCGCTCCGAAAATCCTAAATCTCAAATCCTAAATCCCAAATGTCTGTTTTGGTTCCCTCCCGCCTCCCCGCCGTTTCCGCGGACCGCATGCTGGTCTCGTGGCAGGACCTCGGCATCATCGACATGATGATCCAGTTCGAGATTTCCTTCGACGCGAAGTTGGACGCCGACCGCCTCGCCCGCGCTTTCGACCTCTCGCTGGACGCCGAGCCCGTGGCCGGTTGCCGGTTCGTGCGCGACGGCCGCTGTTTCTGGGAGCGCGTCGCCGAAGGGCGTTCCGGGGCGTTCGTGGTCTCGACCGACGCCGCCGCGTGCGACCGCTTTCTCGTGGAACCGCTCAACCTGTCCTCGGGCCCGCAGGTCAGAGCGTTGCTGGCGCAACGGTCCGGGGGCGACAGGCTGGTCCTAAAGGTCAGCCACGCCCTCGCCGACGCGGGCGGGACGAAGCACTACGCGCGCACCCTGTCGTCCATCTACCGCGCGCTCGACACCGATCCGCGGCACGCGCCCGAACCGAACGTGGCGGGATCGCGATCCGTCGGCCAGATCTTCCGCGCCCTGCCGTGGCGCGCACACCCCCGCGTCCTTGTCAATCTCTGGCGCGAGATACGGGGACTCAATCTACCGCCCGTGACGCACGCCATCGCCCTCCCCGCTTGCGAGCGCGGACCCCTGGGGTTTGCCGTTCGGCACCTTCCGGTTGACCGCGTATCGGCCCTTTCCGCGTACGGGCGCGCGCACAGCGCGACGCTCAACGACCTCTTGATGTCGGCCTTCGTCCGGGCGCAGATTGATCTCGGGAGGTGGGACGGGGAATCGCAGGTGCGTCTCCAGACGACGGTCGACCTCCGGCGCTACCTCCCGGGCCGGCGGGCGGGAGGGGTCTGCAACTTGAGCGCGTTTGACTACGCTTTTCTTGGGACCGAACCGGGGGCGGACTTCGACGCGACGCTTGGGCGCGTGACCGCAATCACGAGCCGCCGCAAGGCCGACTGGACGGGGCTTACGCTGATAAGCACCGTGCCGGTTCTCTGGAGCATGGGCTATCCGAGGATCAAGAGGTTTTTCGCGTGGCTCTTCAAGCGTTCCGCCGAAACCCGCAACCAGCCGAATGCGCTCACCAACATGGGCCCAATTGCCCCCGAAGACTTGGACTTCGGCGTCCGTCCGGTCTCGGCGTGGCTCCTGACGCCGCCCATCCATCCTCCGATGTTCGGGATGGGCCTCACGGGTTACTCGGGAACTCTGACGCTCTCGGTCGGTGTCCCGGTCGCCGCGCTCCCGGAGGTGGAAACGTTCATGGACGCGATGCTCAAGGAGCTTCCGTGATTTCTTTGGAGTGCGGTAGCTTGCACACTCCAAATCTAGTACGACGGCGGGGGCGAGTGGAGCTTCACGGTCGGGAGAAACGCGTCCATCTTGATAAGGATCATGCGTTCGGCGACGGGGCTTTTTGAGACCATCGACGGTGTGATCTCGGCCGGTTCGTCGCTCGGGCACGCGCAGCCCTCGGGCGGTGCCGCAGGGACCGCCGCCAGCGCCGCCGGGGACGAATCGGGCGGAAAACGGCGCGGAGGGACCACCAGCGGCGGCGGCACCGGGCAGTTGACGCACGGGCCTTTAATGGGTACGTTGAGCGCGCGACCGACACGCAGGGCCGTCGACTTCATCCCGTTTTCCTTTTTGATGGCCTGGACCGTGCTGTGGTATTTGCGCGCGATCTGCCCAAGGGTGTCTCCCTTGCGGACGTGGTGGACCACGAAGTTCCGGTCGTCCTGCCCCTTGCCCAGATGCGGCTGGATCCGCCGCCCGAGCTCCTGCGCGCGGGCGTTGTAGAACCGGACGTGGAAGTGGTCGCGGTGCCGCCGGACCCCCTTGACGATCGAGTCCTCCCCGGCGTTGAAGACCCGGTTGAGCCAGGCCCTGTCTTCACCGATCGAACATGCGAAGTCGTAGATTTTTTTTGCGCCCTTCCTGTTGATGAGAATCGCCTCGACGTCGGCGAGCGTGATGAATGCCTTCACCAGCGCCCAGTTGCGCGGGAGGTCCATCGACTCGAGGCGAATCCCCGCCCTGGCCTCTTCCCCGCCCGTGTAGAAGCCCAGGTCCACGTCGCGGCCGGACTGGTGAGTCTTGTGAGGCCTGATGTACCCGCCGTCCCGGCGGCTCATGTGGTTAATCCGCATGGGGTGCGTGCCCGGAAACTTTTCGGCGACCGCGTTGACTGCGGCGACTATGAAGTCCACGGTTTCGCGCGTCCCCCAAGCCTTGGCGGGCTCGACCACAATCCAGTTCTTCCCGTCGGGGAACTGGACGCCGTTCAGGAGCCTCCCGGTTCTGGCGACGCCAACCGACATCGAGCCCAGCGATGCCGGTTCTTCCTTCCACCTCCGCAACAGCTCGGCGTCCGTGATGTCCTTGGTGTAGCGAACCTCGTCGGATGCCGCCGGCTGTTCCCGGGTCTCGGCATCCTCGTCTTCGAACTCCTCGTCGAGGTCGCCGGGGCTGCCGTTGCTCTCGTCCTTGGCATCCTCGACGGCGTGCCCCGCCTTGGCCTCGGTGGACGGCTCGCGCGACTCCGCCGCCAACGCCGTCGCGGCGACAGCGAGGCACGCAAACGGTACGCCCACCCAGGAAATGGCCTTTCCTGCCGTCATGAAGCCCCTCAAGGTGTCACTCAACACGCCCTGTTTATATTGATAACCGAATTCCGCCCCGACGGAAAGATTTTTGTCGCGACCCCGACACCGGTCGGGCTGCGGCCGACCCTACATTGTTATCGGCACTCCTGCCCCACGGGGTCGCACACGCCGGCGCAACACTTGCCCAACGCGGCGATGAGGCAGTCGTTTTCCGTGGCGCAGCAGACCTCTTGGACGTCAACGCAGAAATTGAGTTTGGTACAGCATGTCTGGCCCGATTTGCACTTCGGAGGGATGTCGTTGCAGATCGTCCTGCAGTGATTCTGATAGCACGTGCTCTTCCATGTGTTGGAAGTCCCGCCGTCGACGGTCGTGCCGACGGCCGGGCAATCGGCGTCCCCGCAGCAATCACCGACAAAACACTTGCCCTCGCAGCAGCGCTCGTTGTTCTCGCACCCGCCGCACTTGACCTGTCTGTCCTGCCCGCAGTTGTCGCGGACCGTGTGCTCGCCGCAGGCAAGCCCCTCTGCCTCGCAGATCTCGGCCTCGGACTTGGGCGTGCAGCAATCGTCTTCGGCGCACACCTGCCCGGACTGGCAGGCCTCCTTGACATCTTCGCGGTATCCGCACGAGTCGAACCAGTAGACGTTCCCCTGGTCGCAGCGCGATTCGGCGTGCGGGACCGGCTTGCACACGTACTCGAACGCCCCGATGTCCGCGTAAGGCGGGAGGCCCTTCCCCTTGTCGGGGGTGTTGAGGTCGTCGTTGCGCGGCGTCCCTTCGATATCGCCGGGCGGCGCCGCCGCCCCGTCGGCGGTATCTATGCACGGCGAACCGGCGAGCAGATGGAAGTCCCCCTTACCCGCATCCGCGAACCTCGGGTCTCCCTCGAAATTCCCTTCACCGACGTGCACGGGCGAGATGAGGCTGTACCGCACCTTCGAAACCGCGCCCGAGTTGGGGAAGTTGCGGACCTCGTTTGGTGTGTTCCCCCAGAAGATGCAGTTGACCGCATCGAACACCGCCTGGACGTTGTTGAACACCGCGCCGCCGCCGTAGACCGCAGCGTTGAGGGCAAAGGTCGAGTTGGCGACGGCGTGCGAGGTGGGGTAAACGTTGTAGAGGGCGCCGCCGTAGGCGGCCTCGGCGGTGTTTCCCTCAAAGACGCAACTCGCGATCTCCGAATCGCCATGCTGGTTCATGACCCCGCCGCCCCCTCCTTGGCTGCCGTACGCGCGGTTCCCCGAGATAACGCTGTTTGTGAGCTTGAGATTGCCGCTCTGATTGTAGATCCCACCGCCATCCGATGCGCGGTTGTCGGCGATGGCGCTGTGGTCAATGGAGAGCGTCCCGTCGCTCACATACACGCCGCCGCCGACGGTCGCTTCGTTTCCCTTGATGGCGCAGTTGGCAATGGCGACCGACGCCGTCAGCGGTCCCGCGATCACCGACACGCCGCCGCCCTGGCCGACGTTCTTGGCGCCCGACACGGTAAACCCGTCCAGCGTTGCGCCGGCCGGGAGCACGACGCCCCTTACCCCGTCCCCGCCCGAGATGATCGTTTCAGTCGCGGGCCCGAGATTCCGTTCGGCAAAGCTCATCTCGACGCCTTCGAAACCGCCGTAGAGCTTCACGTCCTGGCCCACCTTGACGGCCTCGAGTTCCCCCGCCTTGCCGACGTACGTCCCTTTCGCAACCCAGATCTCGCTGTCGGGTTGGGCCACGGCCGTGGCCTCGTATGTCGTCTTGAACGCGTCCTTCCACGAGCTGCCGTCCTGTGCCCCGGTCGCGTCCCACTTGACGAAGACGACGTTGCAGCACTTCCCTTTGCAGCACTTGAACGGGGACGAGCACGCCGGACACGTGACGGACCCGCCGCAGCCGTTGTCCCACGTCCCGCACTCCACCTTCAGCGAATCGCACGTGGCCGGCAGGCAGCATTGCTCCTGAAAACACACCTGGAGGCCCATGCAGTCGTCCTTCTTGTCCTCGAGGTTGCCGCACGAGTCCGTCCAGTAAACGTCATCGGCACTGCACGCGGTCCCCACGTGCGGAGTCGCGACGCACTTCCCCGTGTCGCACGAGTCCATGCACCCCACACAGCCGCCGCAGAACTCGCTGCGATCGGCGCCGCAGTTGTCCCTCCCGGTCGCCTGCCCGCATTCGACCCGCATCCGCGCGCAGAAGATCAGGCGGCCCTCGGGCGTACACCCGGCGTCGCCGGCATCGCTTGAGCCGTCCGGGGGCAAGGACCCGTCGGACGTGTCGGACGGATCGGACGGATCACCGGCGTCGCTCGGATTGTCGGCGCCCGTGCTTCCGCCGTCGTCCGGTCCGTCGTCGGTCGTCGGTGGTCCGTCGTTGCCCGCCCCTCCGTCCCCCGCGTCTCCGTCTCCGATCTCCGGTCTTCCGTCGCCGTTTTGCGTTGCCCCGGTTTCGCACAACCTACCCGCCCCACAGAACTGCCCGGCGGGGCAGTTGTCGTCCGTCACGCACGGCGCACCGGTCACGTCAACCGAACAACCGTAGATGACGGCCCACGCGGCAAGCGCCGTTGCGCATGCAATCGCCAGATGCCTCATGCAAGGCCTCCCCTTCTCAGGTCACGCCGCTATTTTATACCAAATCCGGGCGCTTGCTTACATTTTTTTGAACAAAACAGGAAAAAACCTTGATATACTTTTGACAAGGTCCGCAGCAACCCGCAATCAAGAGGTGTCACCATGCAAAAGGCGAAGTTCGTGTCATCGGGTCGTCTTGCAATCGCGGTCGCGTCGTTCTTCGTTTTCATGGGCGCGGCGCTGGTTTTCCACGCCTGCGGCGTGACAGGGGTCACGACAGACGACCAGGACGGCGCCGGGTCCAAAGGGGACACCGGGCTGCACGAGCCGGGGGATGACTCGGGAACCGGCAGGGACGACGGCGGCGGAACGACCGATGCGGGGACGCCCTGCGACTGCCCCAGCGGGTGCTGTGACATAGAGGGACTGTGCCACGCCGGTGACAGCAACGAGTTCTGCGGCGCCGGGGGCGGCGCGTGCAAGGATTGCGACACAGTGGGCCAGTTCTGCGTCCAGCAGGCGTGCGATGGTCCCTGCCAAGGGTGCACGGTTCCGGGTACCGGAGAGTGCATGCCGGGCACCGCGCTTGAGACCTGCGGCGGGGTCGGGACCGAATGCATCGACTGTTCGCTCATCAACTGCGTGGATCCCCAGTGCACGCCGGCCGGATGTGACTGCGGAGGCGGCTGTCCGGGTTGCCTTGAGCCGGGCGGCGCGTGTCTCGCCGGCGACCTCGACATCGCATGCGGCATGGGCGGCGCGGCGTGCCAGGATTGCGCGGCAAACGGCGGCACGTGCAACGCGGGCGTGTGCGAGGGCGGCGCGTGCGCGGGGTGCCTTGACCAGCAGGGGAACTGCCTGCCCGGCGACTCGAACACGGCGTGCGGGGTCGGAGGCGCGGCATGCGAACGCTGCTCGTTCGGGCAGCTCTGCATCGGCGGCGCGTGCCAGCAGGCGTGCCAGTGCCCGCAGGGTTGCTGCGACGAGGGTAACCAGTGCCAGGCCGGGACCGACGACGCCGCGTGCGGCTCGGGAAACCGGGCGTGTCTCGACTGCACGCAAAACGGCGGCACCTGCAACCAGATGCGGCAGTGCGAGGGAGGCACTTGCGCGGGGTGCGTCGATCCGATGGGCGGTTGCCAGCCGGGCGACAGCGCGTGGGCCTGCGGAACCGGCGGAGATCAGTGCCAGCGGTGCGACATGGGCGAGCAGTGCGTGAACGGCGTCTGCACCGGCCAGCCGCCGTGCGACTGCCCAAACGGGTGCTGTGACTTCGCCGGGCTTTGCCAGGCCGGGACCGACGACGACGCGTGCGGTGACAACGCCGCGCCGTGCATGGATTGCACCGATACCGGCGGGACGTGCAACGCCCAGCAGCAGTGCGAGGGCGGGAGCTGCCCCGGCTGCATAGACCAGGGCGGGAGCTGTCAAAATGGCGATTCAAACTGGGCGTGCGGCATCGGCGGCGGGCAGTGCGTGCGGTGCCAGATGGGCCAGCAGTGCGTCAACGGCGTCTGCGGCGGCCAGAGCCAGTGCGTGTGCCCGCAGGGCTGTTGCGATCAGAACGACGCCTGCCAGACCGGCACCGCCGACGACGCGTGCGGCGGCGGCAACCGCGAGTGCCAGGACTGTACGGACAACGGCGGAACCTGCGACCCTCAGACCCGACAGTGCGAAGGCGGCTCGTGCGCCGGCTGCACCGCGTACGGCTTCTGCCTCCCCGGCGACTCAAACTGGGCGTGCGGGTTGGGCGGCGGGCCGTGCACCCAGTGCCAGGGCGGCCAGCAATGCCAGAGCGGGGTGTGCCAGTAGTACGGAATACGGGGTACGGAGTACGTGGCACGGGGCGGAACCCGGATGCCACGAACAACAACGATGCTGGCTTTTCTGGCCGCGCTGACCGCGCCCTTGGTGGCCTCGGCCGAACAGACCTCACCTACTCCCGCGCCGACCGAAGAGGCCTTGTACGCCAACGCGCGCGCCGAGCTTCAACGCGCCGCGGCGCTGCGCCAGAACGCAAAACTCCAAGACGCGGTGGAGCAGTACAAGACCGCCGCCGGGCTTTTTCGGGGGTTCATCGAGAGATTCCCGAACAGCCCCAACGCCTACGAGGCCCGCTTCCTTTACGCCGAATCCCTCTTCCACTCGACCCAATTCGCCGCCGCCGCCGCCGAATACGAAAAACTCCGCGACACCACCGCGGGCACCAAGTTCTATGCCGATTCCGCCGACGGTGCGGTCAGGGCGTGGGAGGCCGAGGTCGCGGAACAAGTCAAGGCCGGACGCCTCGCGCCTCTGAACACACTCTCGGCCAAAGCTCGCAAAGAAGGCGAGAAGATCGCGCCCATGCCGATCGACGGACCTCGCGCGAAGTTCGTAAGCGCCGCCGAAGAATTCGTCAAACGTCTGCCCGAGCACGAGAAAACCCCCAAACTCGCCTTCCAGATCGCCCTCCTCCACTACCAACACGACAACTTCGACGAGGCGAGGAAGAGGTTCGAGCAGATCGTCGAGAAGTGGCCGAAACAGGACGTTGCGAAGGATGCGGCGAACTTGATGATTGAAACCTATCCCGCCGTTAGGGATTGGGAGAGTGTGCGCAAATGGACTGAGAACCCGCCTCCGAGACCTGTGTTCGAAAGCGCTTTGGAGTTATTTGCTGCCAAAAAATTCGACGAAGCGGCGGAAGACTACCTCAGATTGGTTAACCAAAACCCGAAGTACGAAAACAACGACAAGGCCCTCCAAAACGCCGCGCTCGCGTACCAGATGGTCGGAAAGTTCGAAACGTCGCGCGAAATCTACGAGAGAATACCTAGCGCGGGCTTTGCCCGCAACCCAATTTTCCAGTGAAGCGGCGTCTTTCCTCGGGTATGAAGGTGTTGCTAAGACCCCTTCTTTCCCAAGGAGGACGCCGTGGAGAAGTTCGTAGCACGTTTTCGCTCGCTCGTCA
>JACRCP010000249.1 GCA_016218965.1 Deltaproteobacteria bacterium
CCTCATCGAAGCTCGCGCACAGGCGCCGTAGACTCCCCCGGTGCCAAGCTGAACGCTGGAGCATCCCCGGACCGACGACGATCGGCGCAACCGTCCGACTCCGCTCCGACGCCTCGGCCACCACTTTTTGAGAAGTTACGGTGATCATGGATAACACACTGTAATCACTACGGAAAATAAGCCGGCGCATGGATGATCATGGACGATCATGGATGCGCCGTCATGGATAACACCGCGTAATCACTAGGTTTTGAATGGACGAAGGGGGTTGTTTCCTTTTGCCGCCGTCCATTGGATAGCCCCACACGTCTCCAATAGACTCAAAGCCATCAGCGATGTGTTGGGGCATTCCTCGCTCGAGTCCACCTCCATCTATGCCAAGGTAGCCGTGGATGACCTTCGACAGGTGGCGCTTGCCGCCGGGGAGGAACTGCCATGAACACCACGGCGATGTTTTCCGGACCTCTGGCCTCACAGCTCCACTCCTTTCTTGAATACAAACGAGCTGAGGGCCGCGACCACGCGGAGGCGGAGAGGTACGCACGCCATTTGGACAAGGTGGCCGGTCAGCTCGGTGCTACCTACGTCACCTACGAACTTGCTCAAGCCTGGGCGGTGGACGCGGCAAAACGCGGGCCGTATGCCATTGCCAGGAGGGCGATGTTTTTGCGCCAACTGTGCCGGTATCTGCACAAGTTTGACGGCCGCACATATCTGCTCGGCCCGAGAGCCGTGCCGCGCTGTCCCGCGCCGCGCCGGCCGCACGTCTTCACGCGGCAGGAAATCGCCGCGCTCTGCAACGCGGCCAAGCTCATTAAGACCGACGTGGCGGGCAGCTACTACATCTGGCTGCTCCTGCTTTATACCTGCGGTCTCAGACCGAAAGAAGGCCGGGTGTTGACCATACCGGACGTCGATCTTGCCGAGGGTCTTCTGCGAATCAGGGAAACCAAATTCCAGAAGAACCGGCTTGTCCCGATGTCCGATCCGACGCTGGAAGCAGTGCGAGAGTATGCCGCGCGACGGTGCGCTCCATCCATGCTGCGCGACGACGATGAGTATTTCATTCGCTTCCATCCCCATCGGAACGACTCGCATGCCCAATACTTTTACTTCCGCAAGATCATCAAGGCAGCTCAGATTGGACAGCATCCAGGATGCCGGAGGCCGCGTCCTCACGACCTGAGGCATTCCTTCGCCGTGCATCGTCTGCTCGGCTGGTACAAAGACGGGGGCGATGTGTTGCAAAAGCTCCCGCTGCTCAGCACCTATCTGGGGCACGCTTCGGTGATCTACACCGAGCACTACCTGCACATCACAGGCGAGATCCTTGCCGAAGCCGACCAGCGTTTTCACAAACGCTTCGGCTTTATCCTGGGAGGCGATCATGAGTAAACCCACACCGCTTTCGCTCCACGTGAAGAACTTTTTCACCGACTACCTGAGGACAAGGCGCAACGTCAGTCCGCACACCATCTTGACCTACCGCGACGCCATCAAGGCGCTGCTCTCGTTTGTCTGCGAGCGGAAAGGAAAGAAGGTCAGTGCTCTGGAGGTGGAGGATCTCTCCGTCGAAATGGTCCTGGCCTTCCTCGAGTTTCTTGAGACAGAGAAGGGCAACAGCATCAGCACCAGAAACTTGCGCCTCGCCGCGATTCGCTCGTTGTTTCAGCACATCGCAGGTTGCGACCCGGAGCGCATCAACCAGTGCCGCCAGATGCTGTCGGTTCCTCAAAAGCGGACATCGCGCGTGGAAATAGGGTACTTGGAACCTGACGAAGTCAAAGCGTTTCTTCAAGCGACGGAAGGCAGCGGCGCGCTCTGCGATAGGGACAAGGCCATCGTCGCCTTCCTCTTCAACACTGGGGCGAGAGTGTCCGAACTGGTCGCTCTGAATGTCAGCGACGTGCGCTGGGACAAACCGTTTGACGCCCGCATTTTGGGCAAGGGTCGAAAAGAGCGCTTCTGCCCCTTGTGGCCTGAAACCGTTGGCCTCCTGAAGACCTCGTTGCTCAAACGCAACCACGCCGATGCTCAAGCGCCGCTCTTTGCGAACAAGTTGGAGGCGCGCCTGACCAGATTCGGCGTTAGAGAAATGCTCGCCCGCCTTCATCGCAGAGCCGGTGAGGGGTGTCCGACGCTGCGCAAGAAAAGGGTGGGGCCGCACACCTTCAGGCATACCGCCGCCGTCCATCTCTTGCGCTCCGGCGTCGAAATCAACGTGATCAAGGCGTGGCTGGGGCACTCCAGCATCGAGACGACTTCCCGCTACATCGAAATCGACATGGCGGCCAAAAGGACCGCCTTGGAGAAATGCGAGCCGCTCCCTCAGGGGACTCTCCATGACAAGACATGGAAGAAGGATCACGACCTCCTCGACTGGCTGAAGGGACTTTGACCGTGAAGAATTATGTGCTTCAGATCGCTTCATTCATCGCCTCCAACGCGGCCTTGCCAGGCGATGAGCACATAACTTGTTGCAGCACATTATTTGATTCGTGGGTGCGGCCATGAGCCAGAGCCGTATTTTCGACTACCGCGCCCCGCGTTCGACGCTCCTCCTCAACACCAAGTGGGTGGGCCTGCTGCCGTCCGGTGTCTATACCGGCTTCCACGTGTCGCCGAGCGGCGAGATCAGCCCGGGAGTCCTGCTCACCAAGGGACGGCGTGCGGATCAGCGAGGACTGGCCGGTCCAGGTGCAGGTCCCTCCGAACAGCTCTCCGTATCCTCGGCGCGACCTCGTCGTTTGCGTCCACGAGTTCGTCCAGACGGTCCCGCCGCCTGTCGCGCTCTATGAAGTGGTCCAAGGAACGCCCGACGCTTTGGCACCTTGGCCGGCGCTCTCGGGGAACGCCGTCCTCCTCGCCGTCGGGTACCTACCATCGGGGGCAACGGTGTACAGCCAGGTCTGGCAGGTCGGACCGCCTGGTGAAGTGGTCAACGCCCGCTTCGACGGCAGCCAGTGGCGGATAATCCGGGGCGCATTCGCCGCCTATCGGACGATCTACGACATCAACAACGGCCGGGCGAGCTTCTACGCTGTCTCCCCGGGCACGCTGGCCGATGATGCCATGATCAACTGGGGCAGCCCTGTCCTCTCCTATACCGCCGCCGGCGTCGACCAGATCCTGGACCTCGCCGGGCCGGGGCGCACGACACAGACGGTCAAGGCCAACGCCGACGCGATCGCCGCAGAGAAGACGGCGCGAGAGTCGGCCGACACGGCTTTCCAAAATGCTTTGACCACCGAGCAGAACGAGCGGGTGGCCGCCGATGTCACTCAGCGCAACCAGCTCCAAGCCATCCAAGGCACCGGCGGCTGGAACGATCCACCCGCGGACAACCTCGCCAGCATCGATGCCCGCGTTGACGCCCTCGAGGCCGGGGGCGGCATCGGCCTGCCCAACCACCACGAGCGACATGAGACGGGCGGGACGGACCAGCTCCAGTTCGACTCGCTCGCTGACGGGAACCTGTTCAAGAAGATGACCGCCCAGGAGAGGCCGAACCTCGCTGCGGCATTCTCCCACGCCCAGGACGGCAGCATCCATCTAGACGCCCAGCAGAAGGGACTGCTCACCGGGGGCCAGGACTGCCCCATCCACCACCACGACAGCCGGTACTACACGAAGTACTGGCTCGACGACACGCTGCCCTTGTACGCCAGGGCCTCGCACAAGCACGACGACCGGTACCTGAGGCTGGTCTTCTCGGCCATGCACCTCTTTGAGCCGGCCGAAAGCCGGCTCATGACCACGCTGGACCGCTCCCCGGACAACATGGCCATCTCCTACGCCTACCCGGGCACCAACGACTTCCCGACGCAGCCCGCCTATGCCCTAGGCGGCCGCACGAGCGAGCTCAGCTGCTGGGTCAAGAAGGTCGGCGGCGATCCGGACAAGGACTACGAGATCTACGTCCAGAACCGCTCCACGTACCGGCTGTGGATCAACATCGACATCTTCGGGATCGACTGAGAGGGAGCATGCAAGCAGACTACCGAAACCTGTTCTTGACTGCACTCGAGGGCCTCGATGGTAGCGCCGCCGGCGAGATGCGGAAGTTCGCCGCCGGCAAACCAACACCGTGCTGGGGGGCGATCTACAAGCGGTTCGGTGAGCTGTTCACAAGCGAGGACGCGCTCCGCATGGTCATCGACCGCTTCTGCGCGACACCCGGTTGCGACCGCTTCCTTCTGCTCGTGCTTCATCTCAACCGCGAGTCGCCCGAGGTGGTAAAGCTCTTCGCCACCCACCTGGAGCGGCTGCCCGTTCTCGTCCAGAGCTACCTCGTCTGCATGCCGAGCGGAGCGGAGGCCGTCAAGGCGACCGCGAAGATGCTCCCGCCCGAGCTCGCCGACCTGCCCGGCGATCCCCGGGCGCGGGCCCGCGAGAGGGAGTTCCTTCTGGCCAAGATCAGCAAGCTGCTGCGTTACGAGTGGGCGCCGATCGAGGAACATCACGAGAACCACGGGACGGACTGCGGGAATAAGCCCGCAGGGTCGCCCGAAACCCCAAGGAGGTAAATCATGGACCCGAAGACCGAGAAGTACTTCACCACGTCGCTGGCAGTGACCGTCGTGTGCGCCGTCATCGTCATCTTCCAGAACAAGCTGGGGTTCGACATGAGCGCCGGGGCGCTCGCGGCCCTCGGGGGCATCGTCGGGACGTACAACCTGGCGATGGGCTTCATCGAGGGGCGCCGCGCGACGACCGCCAGCACCAACCCCCCGACCGTGCCCTGAGCGGCAAGGAGGGCCGATGGAAGAGCAGAACCAGGAATCACTACGCGATGCGCTCAGCCAGTTTGTCGACATCCAGTCGAAGCACGCCGAGCTGATGCAGGGCTACAAGCGCCAGAACGAGAAGATCGACGCGCTCATCGAGCGCCTCGATCGGCTGATCGAGGTCATCGACGGCTACCCCCACAGGACGTTCGAATGTATCGACGAGCTTCGTGAGAAGATCGCCGGCGAGGAGGGCCTGCGTGTCCAGAGCCGCGCCCAGCACGAGGAGCTCAAGGTGCTGGTCCGCAACTGGCAGATTCTCGCCACGGGGGTCATCTCGGCGCTCGCCGTGCTACTGAAGGTGTACTCATGAACCAAGCGGACAACGAGCTTCGTTTCGACACCGGGCAGGTGGCGGTGAAGCACTCCTTCTTCGCCGACCTCCTGGGCATGTGCTTCACCCTCGGCCGCACGATCTATCTCTCCAAGGGCTGCTACGGGATGTACCTCGCCACCGGCAAGCAGCCGGACGGCATCCTGTTCCACGAGTACCGGCACTTCGAGCAGCAACGCGATGTCGGGTTGGTGAAGTTCCTCGTCATGTACCTGCTCTGTCTGCCGGCACTCTGGAATCCCTGGCGTAGGCGCTGGGAGCTCGAGGCCTACCGTGTGTCCATCGCCTTCCGCCTCGGGAACAGCCTCGGCCTCTCATCTGGCTACCAGCAGTACCTCGCCGAGATGCTCTCGTCCTGGCGGTACGGCTGGATGATGCGCCGGGCCGAGGCGGAGCAGTGGGTCAGAGAAGCGGTGCAGGAGTTGAAAGGAGAAGTCAGCAGATGGAAATGAACATCCCGTTCGTGCCTTCGGTGAACTTCCGAAAAGGGCGGACACAGCCCCATAATAGGGGCGGCAAGGCCACGCCGTGCACGCTCATCGTGGTGCACTACACCGCCGGCGGCGACTTCGACGCCACCGTGGACTTCCTGGCCAAGAAGAACCCTGCTTCTGCCTCGGCGCACTTCGTCGCGGCGAGAAGCCCCGACGATGGCCAGAAGCGTCCGGGCGGCGTCGTCCAGCTCGTGGACCTCGACGACGTCGCCTTCCACGCGGGCGAGTCCGCGTGGGACGGGCAGCGCGGCGTCAACGCCTTCAGCGTCGGGATCGAGATCTGCAACTGGGGACCGCTCAATCAGGACGGCAACATCTTCACGACCTGGGCCGGCGCTGTCTATCCTGCGCACCTGGCGGAGCCCGTCTTCCTCGGCGGCCGCTGCTGGGAACCGTTCACCGACTTCCAGTACGAGACGGCGGCTCGTATCTGTGCCGCGATCATGGAGACGTTCCCCGACATCACACCCGATCGCATCGTCGGCCATTGCGACGTTGCGTCGGGTAGGAAGCTCGACCCCGGCCCTGCCTGGGACTGGGAACGATTCCGCGAACTGCTCTCCAGCACAGGTGCGGCCCAAGGTCGGGCGGAGGCCGCAGTAGACCGCAAGGAGGTGGGACATGAGTAGCCTGCGTTTTCTCATCGAGAAGGACGGCCAGCCGAGCAAAACCGCCGTCCTCCTGCTCATCACGTTCGCGATGGTCTCGGTGAAGTACATGCTGGGCGGGCTGACGATCGGCACGTTCACCTTCGCCGCGTTCGACGCCAACGGGTCCCTGGCCCTCCTCGGCACTGTGGCGGCGCTCTACTTCGGCGCGAACAACGTCCGCATCGGCGGCGTGAAGCTGCCTCCCCAGCTCCCGGCAGACCCGCCGACCGAGTGAGAGGAGGTCCAGATGGCGATCCTGACTTGGCTGAAGAAGTTCTGGCGGTCTACTGCCGCCCCCGTGGGGTGGGCGGTACTGGCGGCGCTGGCGTTCATCGCCGGCCTGATCCTGAGGGGTCGAAGCACACAGCCGGCGCCGCCGAGCTACAGCGCCGAAGCAGAGGCGGAGGTACTGAAGCACGAAGCCGAGGCCACCCGCCAAGTGGCCGAGGTCGAGAGGGTCGCCGAGGTGGAGCGCGCGAAGATCGAGGAGGCCACGAAGATCCCCGACAACCGCGATCGCCTCCAGCGACTCGCCGACATGGTCAATCGGAAGGAGGTGAAGCGATGAAACACCGGTGGCCACGTTGCCGGACAGCCGTCATTCTGTTCACGTGTGTCCTGATCTGCCTCTACGCCGTTTCATGCCCATCCCCCGCCCTCGCCGAGCCGTGCGCCAAGGCGGTCCCTCTCATGGCCGCCGATCCTGCCCCCTGCGACGGCGTCCTCTACCCCGAAGCCCTTGTCAAGGAGCACCTGCGTCTGCGCGTCGACTTCGAGGAGATCTCCAAGAAGCTCGCCATCGAGCAAGACCTCCACGCCAAAGACCTCGCCACCTACCGCCTCAAGCTCGACGCCGCCGACCGCGACCTCGCCCGCTTCTCCAA
Source organism: Deltaproteobacteria bacterium (assembly GCA_016218965.1). Taxonomy (GTDB): domain Bacteria; phylum Myxococcota; class SpSt-1050; order SpSt-1050; family JACRCP01; genus JACRCP01. Next base: position 7,150 of record JACRCP010000249.1, read on the forward strand.
CCCACCATGGTACGAGCGACCGGAGATCAACCGGTGGATGGGGTTCGGGCTGGGCGTGGTCCTCTCCGTGGCAACGGCGTTCGCCGTCGCTCAGGTGGCCCACTGAGCACCCACAAAACCTCGGCAGAAATATTGACTTGATTCCCTCTCCCACCGAAGCCCCTATCCGTGCCGTGCCAGGGATAGACCCTGACGCAAACGCGGAGGCGCAAAGTGATGGCGAAGAAGGCAATCAAAGGTATCCCCAGAACTCGGCACCCAAAACAGAAGCGGCCACCGACTCCTTACGAATCCGTGGAGCACGCTGAAACCGAGGAGCACCCCGTCGATACCGCCGTCGAGCGGCGCTTCCCGCAGAAGAAGTCGCTCAGGAAGATGCGGAGACTGTCCGATCAGATGATGGCGGCTCTCGGGGACCAGCGCTACCTCTGGCTTCGCCTCGAGGAAGTCCAGGGCGAATACCACCTCCAACGTGAGGAAATTTTCTTCAATATCGGCTACGAGCACGGCCTCGCCGCCGGCCGAGCTGATGCGCTGCAGGCACTCATGCCTGCGTGCAAGTGTGGCTCATCGACGAACCGGGGTCGAGCCTTCGCTGCCCGCGTTCGAGACCTGACCATGCAGGTCGATCTGTCGCCATCGCTTGTGATGGCAGTGCTCTTGGAAGTCGCGTGGGCGCTGGCTCTCGGTTTTCCCCAAGCACGGACAGCGAGGACCGACCGGAGGTCGTGATCCGAGCCCCGGGGCGGCGACAACCGGCCAGCCTCTCATCGGCCAGTTGACGTATATCGCCCGACGGATGGGTTGAGCGACAATCCGGCAGTACGCGATAGTTTTCATGGAACCTGTGAGGTTCCGAATGTTGTTGCCGCGGCGAGAAATTCAACCTTCTCATTCCCACTCCCCCCTCTCATCCTTCACGTGTGCTGGCGCAGTTCTTCTCCTAGCGGCGCTGGTTGCTTGCAACGGAGACACTTCCACTTCGGAACAATCGTCTGACGGAAGCGTCGAGTGTGAACGCAACAGCGACTGTCCCGGCGATCAGGTGTGTAGCCCTGCCGGACGCTGCATCTCCGAGTGCGCGACCGACAAGGACTGCCCGCAGGGATTTCGCTGCGAGGAGACGACCTGCGTCGAAAGTGATGCCGGGGACTCTCCGAGAGACGCTGGCGGGGATATGACTCCCGACGCCTCGCATCACGACGCCTCCTCTCCAGAAGATCGCTCCGGAGCAGATCACGGCGGGGATGGGGTTGATGCCGATGGCGCGGGCGAGGGTACGGATCATGGCGGAGACTTTGGCGACAGCGAGGTCGGTCCGGAGCCAACCGACGGCGGTCATCCTCTATGTACCCTCGGCGACAAGCGGTGCAGTCAGGACAAGGTGTCGATCGAGCTTTGCTTGGGTGACTCGTGGAAGGCGCTCCAAAGCTGCGCCCCAGCCTCGTGCGAGACCTCTGACATTGGCGTTAAGTGCGGAGATATCCCTGACGCCGGCTTCCAAGACGTTGGTGGTGACTCGGGCGACGCCGGCCCCAAAGATTGCTCCTCGGTAGAGATTACCGCGGTCGTCACCTTCTGCAACGACCTCGCTGTCGGCTCCTGCGACTTTGAGAAGAAGTGCAATCCCGACGAGTTCGGCCCCGGCGGCATCACCATCGAGGAGTGCCAAAAGTCTGTCAGCGACGATTGCCTGACTTTTGCTCGCACTGCTCTTTGTTGCTCGGGCGTCACCTACGACAACGGCGCGGCATACAGATGCGTAGCCAAGGTGCTGGATCTCACCGTCCTCGACTGCATGTCAAGCGGGGTCAGTGAATGCTCGGAGAAAGTGATCTATCCAGGGTACGACGAGTTGAGGTGCGGGATTTAGCCAGGGCGCGCTCATTCAGCAGGAGGGTGCCGCGATGAAGACGACGGCGATGATGTTCATCCTCGGTCTGTTCATCCTGGTCGGCTGTGGAGAGACCGACGTTCAGCCCCCACCCGCTGTTGCACCTCTCGGTGAACTGTCCGTTCCCCTCACCGCCGGAAAGTTCAACCGGGCCAAGGTCGATTTGTCGTCGGACAAGCCGACCTATCTCGCCGGCGAGACGGTGCAGCTCACCGCCCGGTTGACTGACGCCTTGCAGGGTGGACCGATCACCTATGGCGCACTCGAGCTTGTGGCGACCTTCCCTGATGGCACCACGCTTATCACCTTCACCCCCTCGAACCAGACCGACTACACCGCCTCGTCCACTCCACTCGACGCGGCCGCACCGAACATCCTGCGCGTTTCCGTGTATCAGACCGACTCTGTTCTTCTGGCCAAGCTGCATTCGCAGCAGGCGGTTCTCACACAGGAGATCCAGAACCTCAAGGACCAGCTCGCCCACGAGTCCAACCTCCTGAAACGCGCGAAGCTCAAGATCACCATCAAGGCCAAGGAGGCGGCTTTAGCCGACATGGAGCGGGATCTTCAGGGTGTGAGCCGGGAGATCGGCTCATCGTCGCTCGGCTTGGTGGTGTATGGCGCCCCTCCGGTTACGCCCGACCCCTGTGCTGCGAACGCCCAGGCCGTTA
>JACRCP010000033.1 GCA_016218965.1 Deltaproteobacteria bacterium
AGGTAAACTGCCTGGAGTGCGGACATCCGATGGATCTCAGCGAGTCCTACGAAGACTACGAGGGCGAGGTCCGTTGCTGGGGTTGCCGGACCGTCATGAAAGTGGCGCTCCGCGAAGGGAAGCTTCAATCGATGGGGGTGATCTCCGGTGGCCTGCCGGGACAGAACCGGGAGCCCGGAAGCTCCCAGGCACGGCCGCCGGAGTCCGACAAAACTGCGCCTGCGGTTGAACAGGAATCGAGGTGAGCCTTGGGCACGGGACGTTACATCTACGGGCTCATCCGGTCGACGGAAGACAAGGACTTCGGATACATCGGTCTCGAGCACGAAGGCAAGCCCGGCCGCGTCTACACCGTGCGGATTGATTCAATTGCAGCCGTGGTGAGCGAGTACGCCAGTCGCGACAAGATGCTCCCCCTGCGGAAGAACCTGGACCCCCATCACCGGGTGCTCCGCGAAGTCATGAAGGTGGCGACCATGGTGCCCATGACCTTCGGCCATCTGGCCAAGGGCGATGACGAGATCGCGAGGATCCTCCGCAGGAACCGCGACAGCATCAACGGCGAGTTCGACCGGGTCGACGGCAAGGTCGAGATGACGCTCAAGGTGAAGTGGGATGTCGACAACATCTTCGACTACTTCGTCGGCCTGGATCCGGAACTGGCCGCCTTTCGTGACGAGCTCTTCGGACGCTCTCACGCCCCCGCGCCGGCCGAGAAAATCGAGCTGGGGAAGATGTTCGAGCAGCGTCTGAACCAGGAACGGCAGGAGCAGACCGAGCGCGTCGTGGAGGCGTTCCGACCCCGATGCTGCGAAATCAAGGAAAACCCGCCGAAGAACGAGACGACCGTGATGGATCTCGCGTTCCTGATCAAGCGCGACGCCATAAAGGCTTTCGAAGAGGGCGTCTACCAGGTCGCCGGAACTTTTCCGACACAATACATCTTCGACTTCAGCGGTCCTTGGGCGCCGTTCAACTTCGTGAAGATCGACCTCCGCAAGGCCGCCGTGTGAGGTGCACCAATGGGTCTTTTGACCGCACCGTTTCGAGGACTGCTCTGGGTGTTCGAGGAAGTCGCCGAGCAGGCCGACCAAGAGATGTACAACGACGATGCGGTGAGGGCCGAGCTCACGGACCTGTACCACAGGCTGGAGGCCGGGACGTTGAGCGAGGAGGAGTTCGACCGGCGGGAGGCGGAGCTGGTGGAGCGTCTCGAGGAGATCGAAGCACACAAGCAGGGCAAGCGGGGAAGGAGCCGCGGTGAACGTCGATAGCCCCATTCAGCCTCGCCGTTCGGTACGGGGGCGCCCGCGCGGGCTTGAGTTGCGTTCTCGACACCGGCGGGTGAGCCTCTGCGAGACGCTCGATCGTGTGCTCAACAAGGGCGCCGTCGTCACGGGGGACATCATCATCTCCGTTGCGGACGTCCCGCTTGTCTACATCGGGGTTAACTTGGTGGTCGCCTCGGTCGAAACGATGCGAGAGTGGTCTCAGAGCAGCCAGGCACGGAACACCCGCGAGGCCGTTTCGCCCGCCCTGAGCGAAGTCGAAGAGCCGGCGTCGCGGGTCATGGAGGCATAGGCGATGCAGTACGGTGAGGTTCGCGGACGGCCTGAGGACTTCGAAGCGTTTGCCGATCCGAACGACACGCCTGAACCGAAGCTGCCGCGACGGATCAACCTGGAGCCCGAGAAGGTCGAGCAAGGGCTCGCCCAGCTCGTTCTGTCGCTCGTCGAGCTCATCCGCCAGCTCATGGAGAAACAGGCGCTTCGGCGCATTGAAGGCGGGGGACTCACGGCAGCGGAGGTCGAGCGCCTGGGCGCGACGCTTTACCGGCTGGAGCGGAAGATGGCCGAGCTAAAAGAGCACTTCAAAATCGACGGCCTCAACATCGATCTCGGGCCTCTTGGGAATCTCCTGGGCGACGAGGTCCCGGCAAGTTGGAAACCGGCCCAATAGGAGAACTGGCATGGAACAGGCGCGTCAGAGATTGGTCCACGCAACCGAGACGAGCAACCTGGCAGACCTTCTCGAGCGGGTTCTCGACAAGGGTGTCGTCATCATGGGCGACATCAAGGTGAGGTTGGTGGATGTCGAGCTCCTCACCATCCAGGTGCGCCTCCTCATCGCCTCGGTGGACAAGGCCCGCGAGATGGGCATCGACTGGTGGATGCGGAACCCCGATTTTTCATCCAAGGCGGTCCCGGATCGCGCCGGCGAGCTGGACGAGCTGAAACGGCGTCTCTCCGAGCTTGAGCAGAAGGCCGTCCCCACAGAGGCACGGTGACGGCGATGGACGAAGGGATGTTGGTCTATGCGGTCGTCGACAGGGGGCGGGACCGGGAGACGTGTCCCCTCACGGGTGCTCATGACGCTCCAATCGAGATGATCCGCTGCCGGGATCTTTCGGTGGCGGCAAGCCCCGTGGACCTGGAACACTTCGGCCGCGACAGTCCCGAGAGCCTGCGGGCCGACCTGCAGAAGTACCAGGCGGTCAACCTGGCCCTCCTCGGGCGGTACCATGCGGTCGCGCCGATGCGTTTTGGGCTCACGGCCAGGAACCGCGCGCACGCCGCCGAGGTCCTCGATACGGCCTACGTCCAACTCCGGGCCCTTTTGAACCGGCTTGCAGGAAAGGTCGAGATGATCTTCCATGCCTTCTGGGACTTAAATCCGGTCCTGAAGGAAATCGCCAGCCGCGACGAGCGCGTGACCCGGCCCTGCCAGTCGCCTTCGGCGGATTCGGACCTGTCCGGCTTTGGGCGGAGGCTGTTTGAGGCCGCGGAGGCGAGGCGGAGGGATCTCTCCCGGGCGTTCCACGCCAGGCTTGCGCCATGCGCGGTGGACTTCTCGGACGGGCGGGCGCCGGCGGAATCTCCCGGGCGCCTCGAGTGGATATTCACCCGGAGCTACCTCGTAGAGCGTGACCGGGAGCAGCAGTTCGGCACGGTCGTCGACGAGCTCGGAGCGACGCATGACTCGACGCTCACGTTCGAGATCGCCGGTCCGCTTCCGCCCTACAACTTTGCCCAGGTCGATCTGAGACGGGGAAACTTTGATGTGGTGGACCATGCGCGAAGGAGCCTGTCGCTGCCGGAGCGTGCCACCCTGGAACAGGTCAAAGCAGCCTATCGGAAACTGGCCTTCGATCTCCACCCTGACAGGAGCCCGGAAAACCCGGGGGCGCTCGACCGCTTCCGAGCCGCGACACGCGCCTTCGAGGTCCTGGAGGCATACTGCGGCGGGTTCCCGGCAACGCCCGGCACGGGCGAATACTCCTTTGCCAAACCGGACGTCGAGGGGGTCTTCGTGGCGACAGGCAGGAGCCCATGCCATGAATGAGAGTGGTCCGCACATCGGGAAGTTCGTCTACGCGGTGGTCCTCTCCGAGGGGAGGCCCATCCCGGACCTCGTTGGCCTGGACGGGGGCCGGATCCAGGCGATCCATCAGCGGGACATCGCGGCCGCGGTGAGCGACTTTCCCGCAAGCGAGATCAAGCCCCTAAGGAGGAACCTCGCGCCGTATTATGAGGTGGTGAGGACGCTCGCCGAGCACTGCACGACCGTCCCGGCCGTGTTCGGCCAGATTGCCCGGAGCCCGAATGAGGTCCTTCGGGTCCTCCAGGTCAACTACGAAGAGATCCGAGGCGATCTGGACCGGCTTGACCGGAAGGTCGAGATGGGGGTGAAGGTGTTCTGGGAATTGGAGAACGTCTTCGAATACCTGGTGCGGCGGGACGCCCGGTTAAGCGAGCTCCGGTCCCGACTCCTGAGCAAGGGCTCCCGCGTCACGCGCCAGCAGCAGATCGACTTCGGCGCGCTCGCGAAGGACCTGCTCGACCGGGCGCGCGAGGACGTGTGGGTAAAGGTGACCGATCAATTCGAGGACACGGCAGTCGAGATCAAGCTGAATGACTGCACCGAGGAAAGGATGGCCATGAACGGTCTCTTCCTGATCCGGAAGGACGGGAAAGAGGAGTTCTTCGCCGGGATCGAGCGGCTCGACGGGCTCCTGGGCGAGGAATACGTGGTCAAGGTCGACGGGCCGTGGGTGCCCTTCAACTTCGTTGAGAGGCTCGAACTGGACCTATGACGCCGCGGGACGCTCGCCTGCGGCAAGACCACCCAACAGATCGCTCAGGTGCTCTTTTTTTTATGAGTGGGAAGCGCACAAAGGTCCTTCTTGTCGAGGACGACCCGGCCGGCGCCTGCCTTGTCCGCAAGATGCTTACCGAGGAGGGGACCATTCTCGATCATCTCCCGGGGATCGTCTTTTTCAAGGACAGGCAGTCGCGGTACGTGATGGTCAACCGGCTCTTTACGGCCTACAAACATTGCCTGCCATTGGACGTGGTCGGCAAGTCCGACTTTGACATCTACTCTGCGGACCAGGCACAAAAAATAGTCAACGAGGACCGGCGCATCTTCGAAACGGGCGAGCCGCTGACGATCGAGCACAAAAGCGCCATAAACGGCCGCGTCTTCCAGATCGTCAAGGTGCCGCTCAAGGACCTCGACGGCGCGATCACCGGCATCGTGGGGATGACGTTCGAGTTGACCGAACGGGTGCGGGCCGAGGAGGCGCTCAAGGAGAGCGAGGAGAACTACCGCACCCTGTTCAACAGTGCCGGTGATGCCATCTTCATCTGCGATCTTGCGGGGAAGTTCCTCGAGGTGAACGACGTCTCCTGTGAGCGCCTGGGGTATTCGCGCGCCGAGCTCCTCGCCATTACGCCCTGGGACCTCGATGATCCGGCCAACTCCGTGGTTTTTGGGAGACGCACCAAGGCCATCCAGATGAATGGAAGCGCCATTTTCGAGACGGTGCACGTCGCCCGGGACGGCAGGCGCATTCCAACCGAGATCAGTTCGCGCCTTATCAACTACCGGGGAAGTCAGGCGATCCTGAGCATCGTCCGCGACATCACTGAGCGCAAGCGGGCCGAGGAGTCGCGGCGCCAGAGCGAAGAGAAACACCGGGTCCTGTACGAGTCTTCCCGCGATTCCATCATGATCCTTGAGCCGCCCACATGGCGATTCACGGCAGGGAACCCATCCACCATAGTGCTGTTTGGTGCTAAAGAAGAAAACGAGTTCATCACCAAAAGCCCTTGTGATTTATCACCCGAAAGACAGCCGGACGGACGGCTCTCTTCCGAGAAGGCCGCGGAGATGATCGGGAAGGCCATGGACGAGGGTTCGCACTTCTTTGAATGGACGCACCGCCGGCTTGACGGAACCACGTTTTCCGCCACGGTTTTGCTCACGCGCGTCGAACTTGGCGGGAAAAGGTTCCTCCAGGCGACGGTGAGGGATATCACCGAACAAAAAAAGCTTGAAGGACAGCTCGTCCAGGCCCACAAGCTCGATGTAGTCGGGCAGCTCGCCGGCGGCGTGGCCCACGACTTCAACAACATCCTTTCGGTGATTATCAGCTACAGCGACTTCCTGCTCGACGGGCTTCCCAAAGACAGCCCCCTCGCGGCCGACGCGATGGAGATCAAGAAGGCGGGCCAGCGCGCCGCCGACCTCACCCGCCAGCTCCTCGCCTTCTCCCGGAAGCAGCAGGTTATCCCCAGATCCGTCGACGTCAACGAGGCGATTCGCGGACTCACGAAGATGCTTGGGAGGCTCGTCGGCGAACATCTGACGCTCGATCTCCGGCTGGGCGCCGGCGCCGGCACGGTCTTGATGGACCCCTCCCAGCTCGAACAGATCTTCATGAACCTCGCGGTCAACGCCCGCGACGCCATGCCCGGCGGCGGCAGGCTCGTCGTCGAAACCAAGAACGTCGCGCTGGACGAGGACGCCGCGAAGGTCCGCTCCGGTCTTGCGGCGGGCGGGTACACGCAAATAACCGTCTCGGACTCGGGCACCGGCATGCCGCCCGAGATACGGGACAGGATTTTTGAGCCGTTCTTCACGACCAAGGGCGAAGGGAAAGGCACCGGCCTCGGCCTTTCGGTGGTGTACGGCGCGGTGAAGCAGAACCGGGGGCACATCGAGGTCCAATCCGAGGTCGGCCTGGGCACCACGTTCAGGCTGTTCTTCCCGTGTGCCGCACCCGGAGCTCAGGCTGATGCGGCGCGCGACGCCGGGGAGGCCCCGCGCGGCCGGGGCGAGACGATCATGTTGGTCGAAGACGACGAGCCCGTCAGACGCTCCATTGCGCGGACGCTCCTGTCGGCCGGGTACAAGGTGATCGAGGCCCCTACGGGC
>JACRCP010000251.1 GCA_016218965.1 Deltaproteobacteria bacterium
GGAGATCTACGAGACGCTGCGAATGCCGATGGAGGTTATGAAACCCGTGAGGACATGGGTGAGAGCCGTAGTCACTGAATGACGAGCTAACCCCGCGATATTACGGGACTCGCAGGGGCGAAGGTTGGAAGTCGGGCTAACGAAGGGTCTTGGGATCCAGCATGTCCCGAAGTCCGTCGCCGAAGAGGTTCAGACCCAGCACGGTGACGAAGAGAGCGATTCCCGGGAACACGGCCATGTGCCAGCGTATCGCCAGGTACTGCGCCCCCTGATCGAGAAGCGCCCCCCAAGAGCTCGAGTCCTGCGGTCCAAGGCCAAGGAACGAAAGCGACGCCTCCGCAAGAATGGCGCCGGCCATTCCGAACGTCGCCTGCACGATCAGAGGGGCCAGCATGTTGGGAACGAGGTGCGCGGCTACAATTCGCATCGGGGATGCCCCCATCGCCTCGGCCGCGAGGACGAATTCCCGTCCACGGAGCACCTGCGCCTGCGCCCGGGCCATGCGCGCGTACCCGACCCAGCCTGTCGCCGAGAGTGCGCAGACGACCGACGCGTACGATGGGCTCTGCGTCACCGCGATGATCCCTATGGCCAGCAGAACGCCGGGAAACGACATCAGGACGTCCACGACGCGCATGAACAGCTCGTCGACCGGGCCGCCCAGGTAACCGGACATGGCGCCAATGGCGGTGCCGAGGGCCAGCGAGACCATCACGGTCAACACCCCGACGAGCACGGCCACGCGCGCCCCAAGGACTATTCGGCCCAGCAGGTCGGCGCCGTTCTCGTCGCACCCCAAGATACGCCCCGCCCCGGGCGACTGCAACTGGGACTCGAGCCGGACGCCGCCCCTGCCCTCCCCCGGCGCGATCATCGGCGCGGCAATCGCAACAAACACGACGGCCGCCGTGATCCCCGCCCCGACCCGGAGATTGAGCCTCCGTCCCTTCATCCTTCATCCCTCATCCTTCATCCTTCGTCCCTTCTTCTCACCCTGGGGTCTATCACCGCATAGATCACGTCCGTTGCCAGGTTGACCGCCACGTACGACGCCGCGATCACCAGCATGCACCCCTGCACGACCGGGAAGTCCCGCTTCTCGATTGATTCGATTAGGAGCGTGCCAATCCCCGGCCATGCGAACACCCGTTCGGTGATGATCGCCCCCGAGAGCAAGGCCCCGAACTGCAGGCCGACGATGGTCACGACGGGGATGAGCGCGTTGCGCCATGCGTGCCTCCATACGACCAGCCGCTCCGGCACGCCCTTGGCGCGGGCGGTCGTGACGTAGTCTTCCGAGAGCGCCTCGACCATCGCCGCCCGCGTCATGCGCGAGAGGAGAGCCGCCATCGAAACTCCCAGCGTGACCGCGGGGAGCACCGCCGACCGGAACCCCGCGTCGGCGGCCGGGGGCGGAAACCACGCAAGAACGCGGCAGAAGAACAACAGAAGAAGCGGCCCCAGAACGAACGACGGGAGCGAGATGCCGGCCATCGCAAACGCCATTGTCCCGGCGTCGACGGCCGTGCCCTTCCGTCTGGCCGCCGCAACACCCAACGGAACGGCGAGCGCGACTGCCACGAGCATCGCGAGCGTCGCCAGCTCAAGGGTGCGCGGGAAACGCGCCGCGACGAGCGAGGCGACCGACGAATCCCGGCGGACGAAGGAGAATCCCAGCGTCCCCCCCGCGATGTCGCCCAGGAACCGGCCGTACTGCACGTGCAGCGGCTGGTCCAGACGCAGGGCATGCCGAAGCCGTTCCTTATCGGCAAGAAGCGCCTGTTCGCCCAGGATGTTCTCGACGGGATCGCCCGGGATGAGGTGGATGAGCAGAAACACCAGCGTGACGCCGCCCAGAACCGAAAGCAGCGAAAGCACCAGCTTTTTCGCGACAAACCCCGTCATGTCCCGCCAGTCAGACTCCGAAGAGCACCGATTCTCCCTGTGACCTCTGTGTCCTCCGCGGCAAGAAAATGCCCGGTGCCTTTTCTTTGCGTTCTCTGCGCCCTCTGCGGTTGAATTCCGGGCGTTCTGGCTTGCGCGCTCACCGGCCCTTGATCCCCGAGAGGATTTGCCGGAGCATCTCGCCCATCTTCGGCCCGATCGCGGCGTCGGTTAGGGGAAACGCCTTTGAAGTCGATGAATCGACGCCGCTCCCATCGGGTCCAGCGAGCGCCATTGTCACCTTGATGTCGGCGGCGGACTTGGCCATCCAAACCCGGACCATGCCGTCGGGCTTGTACTTGGCGGCAAGCGCCCCCAGTTCGACCGCCTCGCTGCACCCGCCGGCACCGCACGTGGCCTCGACGTCGGCGCCGCAGATCGCCCTGACCGACGTCATCTTGAGCGCCTCCCGGCAGAGCATGTCGTACATGAGCTCGGCTTCCTCGGCATCCTTGAGGCCGGTCGGCGCAGCGATCACGACCCGCTTTGGGCCCGCGCCCGCCGGTTTGGCCGGGACGGCCGGCGCGGCGGCCTTCGCGTCCCCCGGCAAGCCCGCGCCGGACGCGTCGAGGAACTTCGGAGCGTCGGTCGCACGTTCGGTATCGTAGAAGATCCCCGCCAGCACCCGGAACTGCGGCGCGCCAATTCCCGGAGTCAGGGCCGCGCCGATATTGGCCGAGAACCCGATTACGTCCTTCAAGTGGTATCTGCCGCCCGCGATGACCTCCATCGGCGTCGTCTTGAGATCGTCAAACGGCTTGACCGCGGAGAGCGCGGCGACGTACTCGAGCGAAACCTTCGCCTGGTGCCCGCGGATCGGCAGCCGGTAGCCGATTCCAATGTCGTAGAGGAACTCGTCGTCGAGCCTGATTTCGTTCCCCATCTTCGTTTCGGGCCTCCACGTGTACCCAAGGTTGACGGCCCACTCGATGTTAAACGGGAGTTGCTGGGATACCGCCACCCGCGGCGAGAACTCGTTCCCCTTGGCCCCCTCGAGGTGCAGCTCGTCGCCGGTGGGGAAGAGCAGGACCGGCATGAACGAAAGCGCCAGCGGGAACTTCTGTCTCTTCACCATCGCCTCTTCGCGCTGGGAGAGCACACGGAACTTGGGGATCAACAGCAGGTCCCCGATGCCGCCCTGAGGCAGAACCTGCCGGCCCTGCGTGTAGATTCCGGCCAGCCCGTCCTGCGAGAAAATCACCGGCAGCGACCCTCCGACCTCGAACCAGCGGATGACCGAGTAGTTCATCACCAGCCCGCCTTCAACCCGGTAGTCCACAAGGTCGCCGACCTTCTTGCCCGAATCGTCCACGAAGATGAGCGGGCTCGACATGTACTGGAAACCGAACGCGATGCCTATGTTGCCCGGAGGGGAGATCTCGCCGGAGTCCACGGCGAGGTATCCCTGCGAATCGGCCGCCGGGATCATCCGGTTGGCGTTGAGCTTCTGCGCCGATACCACCGAAGGAAGAAGAAGCGTGCCAGCGACAATCGCCGGAAGAACCCAGCCTCTCCGCCGCAGTGCAATGGCGATTCCCAGGACCGCAAGCAGGAACCCGGCGGCGCCTGCCGCGGGATTCCGGTTTTCGATGTTCGATGGTCCATCGTCCGCCAATCCCAGATCCCAAATCCCAAATCCCAAATCGCCTCCCGCCTCGATCGATACCGAGGAGCACTGGCACCCGCCGCCGGCGGCCTCACCCACAATCTTGTTCTCGGCCTTACCCCGACCCGAATCAACGGCCGGCGCCCCGTCGCCCGTCGCCCCCGCGTCTGTCCCGATGTCTGTCTCCGCGTCTTGCGACGCGTCGTCCGCCGTCTCCGCGTCTTTCCCTGCATCTGCCCCCGCGTCTGCGCCGGCGTCCGTCTCCGCGTCAGTTGTTCCTGTGTCCTCTGTCCCCGCGTCCTCGCCGGCCTCCTCCCCGCCGTCGACCCCGGCGTCCGGCGAGGTCGCGCACCCATCGAGCCCATTGTCAGCGAGGCCGTCGCAGTCGTTGTCGAGGTTGTCGCATATCTCGGCGATGGGTCCCACCTGTCCCAGGCACTCGCTCATGGTCCCGCCCAGGCAGGTCGCCACGCCCTTCCGGCACTCGCCCATGTCGCTCCCGCACTCGACCGTGATGTCCTCGTCGACCTGCCCGTCGCAATCGTTGTCGAGGCCGTCGCAGGCCTCGGGAACCCCTTTCTTTTCGCCGAGGCACGGGCCCAACGCGCCGTTGCTGCACGCGCTGATGCCGCCCGAGCACTCGCCCACGTCCGTGCCGCAAAGCGTGAAGAGTTCCTCGTCCACGGCGCCGTCGCAGTCGTTGTCGAGCCCGTCGCACTTCTCGGGGTCCCACTTCACCTCGCCGGTGCACGCGCCCCAGCGCCCGCCCGAGCAGGTCTGCGTGCCCTTTTTGCACTCGCCGACGTCACTGCCGCACCACTGCGTGTCGCCGTCGTTGCACGAGCACCCTTCGTCGATCTGGCCATTGCAGTCGTTGTCAACCCCGTCTCCGCACGCCTCGGTCACGGGTTTGACCTCGCCCAGGCACTCGCCCCAGACGCCGTTTGCGCACGTCTGCGAGCCGGCCACGCACGCGCCCTCGTCGGTGCCGCACGCGCGGACGAGGTACTCGTCGACGATCCCGTCGCAGTCGTTGTCGATCCCGTCACAGACCTCGGCCGACGGCCCAACCTCGTTCTGGCAATCCGAGTAGACGCCGTTTGCGCACTCGCGGAACCCCTGCCGGCAGGCGCCGACCCCGGAACCGCACGGGACGCGGATGTTCTCGTCGGCCTCGCCGTCGCAATCGTTGTCCTTTCCGTCGCACAACTCGGGCACCGAGCGGATCTCACCCATGCAAAGGCCCCAGATGCCGCCGGAGCACACCTGGATCCCCAGCACGCACTCGCCCGTGCTCGACCCGCAGAGCTGCGTCTCGCCGTCCTTGCACGAACAGCCCTCGTCGATCTCCCCGTCGCAGTCGTTGTCCTGTCCGTCGCAGATCTCGGGACTGGGGGCGATTTCGCCGACACAGGCGCCCCATTGGCCGAAGTAGCAGTTGCGGAGTCCGGTGCGGCAGGTCCCGAGGCTCGATCCGCAGACGACGGTGATCTCCTCGTCAACCAGACCGTCGCAGTCGTTGTCGACGCCGTCGCAGGTTTCCGCGGACGGGCCCGTCATCCCTTCGCACGATCCCCAGCCTCCGGCCGTGCACGCGGAGATCCCCTGCCTGCACGCGCCCACCGCGGACCCGCACGCCACCTGAAGGCTCTCGTCGGTCTCGCCGTCGCAGTCGTTGTCGAGGCCGTCGCACATCTCGGGCGCCGGTCCCGTCTTGCCGGCACACCCCCCCCACTGCCCTCCGGTGCACGTCTGGGTCCCGGCGGTGCATTCGCCCTGGTTGCTCCCGCACGCCCGCGTTTCGCCCTCGACGTTGCAGGCGCAGCCGCCGTCGACGTTGTCGACGACGGCGTCGCAATCGTTGTCAAGACCGTCGCACGTCTCGGCCGCAGGACCCATCTCGCCGTCGCACGCGCCCCACGTCCCGCTCATGCAGCTCTGGGTGCCGCGGCGGCACTCGCCCTCGTCGGAGCCGCACGACCGGTTGAGGTACTCGTCGGTCATGCCGTCACAATCGTTGTCCTTCCCGTCGCACGTCTCGGCCGCAGGCCCGATTGAACCCGCGCACGCGGTGAACGACCCGTTGACGCAGTACTGCGTCCCCTTCTTGCACTCGCCCGTCTCGGTCCCGCACTCGCGGCTGATGTCCTCGTCGTTCTGCCCATCGCAGTCGTTGTCGAGACCGTCGCACAGCTCCGGCGCCGGATCGACCTTGCCCACGCAGCCCGTCCAGACGCCGCCTTCGCAGGTCGAGAACCCCTTGCGGCAGACGCCCAGTGCGTAGTCGCCGCACTCCTGCGTCAATCCCTCATCGGTCTGGCCATCGCAGTCGTTGTCGAGGTTGTCGCATATCTCGGGCTGCGGGCCGACCGCGCCGTCGCAGGTCCCCCACGCGCCGCCGGTGCACGTCTGCGCCCCAGGCACGCAGGTGCCGATCGAGAGCCCGCACGAGCGGACCTCGCCCGGCGTGCAGTCGCAACCCTCGTCCACGGTCCCGTCGCAGTCGTTGTCCTGAGCGTCGCAGACCTCGGCCTGCGGCATGATCCCGCCATCGCAGTTCCCCCACTGTCCCGCCGAACAGACCTGCACGCCTTCGCGACAAATCCCGACGTTTTTGGAGCACGCCCTCGCCAGCGCCTCATCAACCTGTCCGTCGCAGTCGTTGTCTATCCCGTCGCACACCTCGGTCTCGGGCTCGACGGCACCCTGGCATGCACCCCAGTTTCCGGCCGAACAGTACTGGTAGCCGTGGCGGCAGGCCCCCACGTCCTTGCCGCACGGACGGGCCTGCTCCTCGTCGGTGTTCCCGTCGCAGTCGTTGTCGAGGTTGTCGCATATCTCGTCCTGGGGCTCGACGGCGCCGGCGCACGCGCCCCAGACCCCGCCGGCGCATGTCTGCGTCCCGTAGCGGCAGATTCCCTGGTTGCTCGTCCCGCAGTCACGTGTGCTGCCGTCGGTGCACGAGCATCCCTCGTCGGTTGCGCCGTTGCAGTCGTTGTCCCTGCCGTCACAGACCTCGGATTGCGGGCCGACTTCGCCGGTGCAGACCGTCGAATACTGCCCGCCCGCGCACAGGCGCACGCCCTTGCGGCACGTCCCAATGTCCGAGCCGCACGGGATCGAGAGCGCCCCGCCCTGGTCGGACTCGTCCGTGGTGCCATCGCAGTCGTTGTCGACCCCGTCGCAGATTTCGGATTGGGGTTCAACCGCCCCCACGCACGGCGCCCACGCGCCGCCCGAGCAGCGCTGCGTCCCGTACCGGCAGGCCCCCACGTTGCTCGACCCGCACTGCCGGGTGTCGCCGTCGGTGCATTGGCAACCCTCGTCGGTCGTCCCGTCGCAGTCGTTGTCGCGGGTGTCGCAGATCTCGGCCGTGGGGAGCACCGCGCCCGTGCACTCGGACCCGTACGCGCCGTCGGTGCAAACCCGAAGGCCGGTCGTACACTCGCCGACGTCAGTCCCGCAGACCAAGGTGAGGGCACGCCCGTCGGCGGCCTCGTCGATCATCCCGTCACAGTCGTTGTCCTTTCCGTCGCAAGTCTCGGCGATGGGGCCGACGGACCCGGTACACTCGCCCCACGAACCGCTCGCGCACTGCTGCGTGCCGCTCAGGCACTCGCCGGTGTCAGTGCCGCAAGGCCGGGTGATGCCCTCGTCCACGAACCCGTCGCAGTCGTTGTCCAGCCCGTCGCAGATCTCGGTTTCGGGCCAGACCGCGCCGTTGCAGGCCCCCCAGACGCCGTCGACGCACGACTGCGTGCCCTGACGGCAGATCCCCATGGAGTAACCGCATGGCCGCGACGTGCCGGTCTGGCACTGGCAGCCTTCATCAATCGAGCCGTCGCAATTGTTGTCGAGGCCGTCGCACGTTTCGGCCGCCGGCTTGACCTCGCCCACGCACTCGCCCCAGTTGCCCCCCACGCACGTCTGCGCCCCGGTCCGGCACTCCCCGATGCTCGAGCCGCAGACGCGGTCGAGGTTCTCATCCGTCGAACCGTCGCAGTCATTGTCGAGCCCGTCGCACACCTCGGTGCGCGGTCCGATCGAGCCGGCACAGGGACTCCATACGCCGCCGGTGCATGTCTGGACGCCGGACTGGCACTCGCCGGTGTCCGTCCCGCACACCATCTGGAGGTTCTCGTCGATCTCGCCGTCGCAGTCGTCGTCAACGCCGTTGCAGACCTCCTGGACCGGCTCGACGTTGCCCTGGCACGCGCCCCACGCACCCGCCGCGCACGTGCTGGTCCCGTACCGGCAGGCGCCCGTGCCGCTTGAGCCGCACTGCTGGTACAGGTTCTCGTCCACGGCCCCATCGCAGTCGTTGTCCTTGTTGTCGCAGTTTTCGGGAACCGGATTCACCGAACCGACACAGACGTCCCACGCGCCGCTCACGCACGTCTGAGTCCCGAACGCGCACTCACCGATGTCCGAGCCGCAGTCCCGGGCCGTCCCGTCCACGCACGCGCAGCCTTCGTCCGCCGTCCCGTCGCAGTTGTTGTCACGCCCGTCGCAGGTCTCGGGGACCGGCATGATGCCGCCGACGCACGAACCCCACGAGCCGGCCACGCACGTCTGAGTGCCCTGGCGGCACTCGCCGATGTTGTTCGAGCACGTCCTCGCGAGCTCCTCGTCCGTCGTCCCGTCGCAGTCGTTGTCCACGCCGTCGCAGACCTCGGCCGAAGGCCCTATCTCGCCCTGGCACGCGCCCCACGCTCCGGCCGAGCACTGCTGGGTCCCGAACTCACAGGCGCCCGTGTCATCGCCGCACTGCCTGAACAGGTCTTCGTCGACCGTCCCGTCGCAGTCGTTGTCCTTGTTGTCGCAGGTCTCCGGGATCGGACCGATCCCTCCCTCGCACGCGCCCCACTGGCCGCCCGCGCAGGTCTGGGTCCCGAACACGCACTCTCCGGTGTCGGTCCCGCAGTTGCGGGTCTGGCCGTCGATGCACGAACAGCCCTCGTCGACGGCGTTGTCGCAGTCGTTGTCCACGCCGTCGCACACCTCGGGGGCCGGCGGGATCTCGCCCACGCAGTCCGACCCGTACGCTCCGCCGATGCAGTATTTCAACCCCGACCTGCACTCGCCCACGTCGCTCCCGCACGGTATTGTGAGCTGGCCGCCGCCCGGGCCGTCGTCGGTGGCGCCGTCGCAGTCGTTGTCTATCCCGTCGCAGATCTCCGTCTGCGGTGCTATTGCGCCCGCGCAGGCCGCCCACTGCCCGTCCACGCACGTCTGAGTCCCGTACCGGCAGGCCCCCACGTCGCTGGAGCCGCACGGACGGGTGCTGCCGTCGAGGCACGCACAGCCCTCGTCGGCCGTGCCGTTGCAGTTGTTGTCCTTGCCGTCGCAGGTTTCAGGGACGGGAAGGACCGCGCCCGAGCATTCGGGCTGGTAGATGCCGTTCTCGCACACGCGGAAGCCCTTCCGGCACTCGCCCACGTCGCTCCCGCACTCCTGCGAGAGCGGGCGGCCGTCCGGGGCCTCGTCGATCATGGCGTCGCAGTCGTTGTCCCTTCCGTCGCACGTCTCGGCCGCCGGGCCGATCTCGCCCACGCACGGTCCCCACACCCCCGCGCCGCACTGCTGCTGTCCACTTGCGCACTCGCCCACATCGCTGCCGCACGGCCTGAAGAGATTGTCGTCGATGAACCCGTCGCAGTCGTTGTCGAGGCCATCGCAGACCTCGGTCTCGGGCCACACCGCGCCGTTGCACGATCCCCACACGCCGTCGACGCACGATTGCACGCCCTGCTCGCAGATTCCGAGGGTCTCGCCGCATGGCCGCGTCGCCCCCGTCTGGCACTGGCACCCCTCGTCGATGACGCCGTCGCAGTTGTTGTCCTTCCCGTCGCATGTCTCGGCGGAGGGTTGGACCTCACCCACGCACGCGCCCCAGTTTCCGCCGGCGCACGTCTGGAGACCCTGCTGGCACTCGCCGACGTCCGAGCCACAGACGCGGCTCAGGCCCTCGTCATCCGCGCCGTCGCAGTCGTCGTCGAGGCCGTTGCAGATCTCCGAGCGCGGCCCAACGCCGCCGACGCACGCGCTCCACATTCCGTCGGTGCACGTCTGCACGCCAACCTGGCACTCGCCGACATCGGTCCCGCAGTTTTGAGTGATGTTTTCGTCTATCTGGCCGTCGCAGTCGTCGTCGATGTTGTTGCACACCTCGCTCACCGGCTCGATGTTCCCCTGGCAGGGGCCCCACGCGCCGGCCGTGCACGCCTGCGTACCGTACCGGCAGGCGCCCGTGCCGCTCGACCCGCACTGCCGCGAGAGGTTCTCGTCGGTGAGCCCGTCGCAGTTATTGTCGAGGTTGTCGCAGACCTCGGGTTGCGGCCCCGTGGCGCCCGCGCAGGCGCCCCAGGCGCCACCCGCGCACGTCTGTGTCCCCGCCACGCACTCCCCGACGTCGGAGCCGCACGAGCGCGTCTGGCCGTCGATGCAGGCGCAGCCCTCGTCGGTCGTGCCATCGCAATTGTTGTCTTTCCCGTCACAGACCTCAGGCTGCGGGAACACCCCGCCGACACACGAACCCCACGACCCCGACCCGCACGTCTGCACGCCCTCGCGGCATTCGCCGACGTTGCTCGAGCAGGTGCGCGTGAGACCCTCGTCGGTCTGACCGTCGCAGTCGTTGTCGAGATTGTCGCAGATCTCGGGCCCCGGGCCGATGCCACCCGTGCATGCGCCCCACACCCCCGCCGCGCACGTCTCGACGCCGAACTCGCAGGTGCCCGTGTCGTCTCCGCAGTTCCTGGTGAGATCCTCGTCGGTGAGACCGTCGCAGTCGTTGTCCTTGTTGTCGCAGACCTCGGGGACCGGGTTCACCGCCCCCTGACAGGTGCCCCACTGCCCGTCGACGCACGTCTGGGTGCCCAAGCTGCACTCGCCGGTGTCCAGGCCGCAGTTGCGGACCTGGCCGTTTATGCACGAGCACCCCTCGTCGACCGCCCCGTCGCAGTCGTTGTCGAGACCGTCGCAGATCTCGGCGGCGGGACCGATCTCACCCGTGCACTCCGGGGCGTAGGTGCCCCCGACGCAATACCGAACACCGGCGCGGCATTCCCCGACGTCCGAGCCGCACGGGATCGAGAGGAGCCCCCCGGCGTCGGCCTCGTCTGTGGTCCCGTCGCAGTCGTTGTCGACGCCGTCGCAGATCTCGGGTTGGGGATCGATCTTCCCGAAACACTCAACGCTCCAGTGGTTGTCGATGCAGAGCTTCTGTCCCGGACGGCAGGCGCCCACCGATGAGCCGGGACACTGAAGCGTGTCACCGTTGACGCACTCGACGTTGTCGGACGCGTCGAGCCAGTTTGGAATGCCGTCGTCGTCGATGTCCGTCGTCAGTTCGAAGACGTCCGGGGCGCCGTCGTTGTCGGCGTCGAACTCCCTGAAGTTGGGGATGCCATCGCCGTCCGCGTCGGGGTAGAGCGGCGCGCACGTGACCGGACCGGCGGTGCAGACCGCAGGGTCGTAGACGTACTCGACGGTATCCGAGATCGTGTCGTTGTCCGAATCAAGGTCGCGGAAATCGGGCGTCCCGTCGCCGTCCGTGTCGGCCGGGGCCTGGCCGGGCGCGGGCCGGCCATACTCCACCGAGTCCGGGACCTGATCGTTGTCCGAATCGGCATCGTTCCAGTCGGGGATTCCGTCGCCGTCGGTGTTCGCCACGTCGTACGGATCGCACGCGGTGTAGTTCTTGCAGACCTCGAAGAAATCCCCGATCCCGTCGCCGTCGGTGTCGGCGTCGTTCGGGTCCGTCCCGATCGCCGCCTCGACGCCGTTCCTCAAGCCGTCGCCGTCCGAGTCGCCGTCCGGGCCGTCGTTCTCGTTCACGTCGAGGTAGTTCGGGAAGCCGTCGCCGTCGGTGTCACCCGTCCCTTCCATCTGGTCGGGCTTGCCGTCGCCGTCCGAGTCCGAGTCGATGTAGTTGGGGAAGGGGTCGGCGTCGCAATTCCCGACCGGGTTGCCGCCGCACTGGCCCACCGCGGCTGACGCCTCGATGGTGTCGCTGATGCCGTCGTTGTCCGAGTCGGTGTCGCGGTAGTCCGGTTGCCCGTCGCCGTCGGTGTTGCGGGGCGGGAAGTTCCATTGTCCCGCGACAAGCCCGCTCTCCTCGCTGTCGGGGATGCCGTCGTTGTCGCTGTCGGCGTCCGCGACATCGGCAATCCCGTCGACATCGGTGTGGATCGGCCGGAAGGCATTGGGGTCGGTGGTGTAGTCGCACGGGCCGCTAGTCGGGCAGATCTCGAACCGGTCGCCGATCAAGTCGCCGTCGGTGTCGGGATTGTTGGGATTCGAGCATGCCGCCGCGTTGGGTGCGCTGCACCAGCAGATGCACGCCTCGCCGGGCGTCGCGCACACGACGGTGAGAACGCCCCCGACGCAGGTCGCAGACGTGCGTGCGCCGTTCGGGATCCCGTCGCCGTCCGCGTCCGCCGCGGGGCCGTCCGAGTCGTTGGAATCCTTGAAGTTGGGAATGCCGTCGCCATCCGCGTCGCCGGTGCCTTCGATCGAATCGGCTTTGCCGTCCCCGTCGCTGTCCCAGTCGAGGTAGTTCGCGACCGTGTCGCCGTCCGTGTCCACCGCTCCCTCGATCGCGTCCGGTATCCCGTCGTTGTCGCTGTCGGAATCGCGGTAGTCGGGAATCCCGTCGCCGTCGGAATCCCTCGGCGGAATGGACCACTGGGAAACGCCCCCCTCGACCGAGTCGGGTATCCCGTCGCCGTCGCTGTCCGAATCGAGACAGTCCGGAGTCGCGTCCGTATCGGTGTCGATTGGAACGCCGGGCTGGCAGGCCCCTGCAAGACCGGGGCAGACCTCGTACCGGTCGCCGATCCCGTCGCCGTCGCTGTCTTTCTGGGCCGGGTTGCTCCCCGCGCAGGCTTCGCCGTTGGTCTGGCAGACACCGGCGAACGCCCCGTTTTGCACGCCGTCGGCGTCGCTGTCTCCCAGCGGCCCGCTCTGATCGTCAGTATCGAGGAAGTTCGGGCAGGCGTCGCCATCCGAGTCTCCCGCGCCCTCGATCGAATCGAGCGTCCCGTCGCCGTCCGAGTCTTCGTCGAGGTAGTTCTGGTACGTGTCGCCGTCGCAGTTGGTCGCGGGGTTCGCCCCGCAGCACGCCGAGGCCGTGCTTCGCTCGACCAAATCCGTCATGCCGTCGCCGTCGGAGTCGGCATCCCTGAAGTTGGGCGTCCCGTCGCCGTCGTGGTCGTCGGGCGGGGAGTTCACCGAACCGCCGCCGAGCGGGAACGCCTCGGCGCTGTCGAGGATGCCGTCGCCGTCGCTGTCGGTGTCGAGACAGTCGGCCGTACCATCGTTGTCGGTGTCGATCCGGACCACGGGCTGACAGGTGCCGGACAGCCCCGGACACACCTCGTATCTGTCACCTATCCCGTCGCCATCGGTGTCCTTCAGATTCGGGTCGCTCCCCGCGCACGCCTCGCCGGCGACCGTGCACACACCGGCGAACTGGCCGTTCTGGATCGTGTCGCCGTCGAGGTCTCCATTCGGGCCGTCGTCGTCGTTGGGGTCCAGGTAGTTGACGCACGCGTCCGCGTCGTTGTCGCCGGCGGCCTCGACGAAGTCGAGCATGCCGTCGCCATCCGAGTCCTCATCGAGATAATTGGGATACACGTCGCCGTCGCAGTTGCTCGCCGGGTTCGCGCCGCAGCACGCGGATGCCGCGGTGCTCTCCGCAAGGTCGGTCTGGCCGTCGTTGTCCGAGTCCGAATCGCGGTAGTTGGGCGTCCCGTCGCCGTCGTGGTCGTCCGGCGGCGCATAGACCGAGCCGCCGCCCAGCGGGAAAGCTTCGGTGTTGTCGAGGATCCCGTCGCCGTCGCTGTCGGTGTCAAGGCAGTCCGGCGTGCCATCGACGTCGGTGTCGATCCTGGCCGCCGGCTGGCACGTGCCCGCGTTCCCGGGGCAGACCTCGAACTGGTCGCCGATCCCGTCCCCGTCGCTGTCCTTGAGGTTCGGATCGCTCCCCGCGCACGCCTCGCCCGCCACGACGCAGATGCCGCCGATGTACTGTCCGTTGTGAATCCCGTCGCCGTCGAGGTCGCCGCACGGGCCGTCGTTGTCGTTGGCGTCGATGTAGTTCGGGATCCCGTCGCAGTCGACGTCGCCGGTTCCCTCGATCGCGTCGCTCTTCCCGTCGTTGTCGCTGTCGAGGTCGAGGTAGTCGGGGATGCCGTCGCCGTCGGTGTCGACCGGGACGGCGGTCGAGCCGCACGCGGCCCCGGTCCCGGGGCTCGCGCAATTGAAACCGGGGATCTGCGCCTCCACGCAGTCGGAGATCCCGTCGCCGTCGCTGTCGGTGTCGAGGCAGTCGGGGGTCCGGTCGCCGTCGCTGTCGCGCGGCGGGTCGAAGGTGTTGGTCACGCCCTTCTCGACGATGTCGCGGATCCCGTCGTTGTCGCTGTCGCAGTCGTCAATGTCCGGAACCCCGTCGCCGTCGCTGTCGCAGTCGGTGGCGTCGGCCACGTCGTTGGTGTCCGGCAGGTGCGCGGGGTTCGCGTCCACGCCGCACTTCGTCCGATCGAGCTGGCCGGAGACGTCGTAGATGAGCCCCTCGTCGGCGTTGACGATGTTGTCGAGGTCGAGGTCGGTCGAGAACTTCAGGATGAACGTTGTGCCGATATCGTTGGCGATCCCCAGAGTCTGGTCGCCGCCGCCCATCGTCACGATGACGATCGGCCTGGTCGCATGGATCCGGTAGAGCTTCCGGAGGTAGTCGGTGTTGTTGGCGCGGACGGCGGTGTCGCCGCCGTTGAGGTAGCAGCAGTTGAGGAACCCGTAGGTGTCGGTGTCGGGGACCGGGTCCACGCCGTTGCCGTTGGACATGTCGGCGATGGTGTAGTTGATGAGGTCGATGAAGTCCCCCGCCTTCGCGGCGCGGTTCGCCCGCGCGTAGTTCTCGAGGCAGGTCGCGCCGGGAACCTGCGAGCCGTACGGACAGGCGGCGGCGGAGCCGCTGACGCTGACGGTGATCGGGCCGTAGATGTCCTCGATCTTGATGTCGGTGTCGTCGTACATCGCGAGGATGTGCGCCCCGCGGTCCTGCGCGTGGATGACGAAATCGCGCCCCGCCGAGCCGAAGTTGACGCTGAAGTCGTCCCCCATCGCGGTGATGATGTCCTCGGGGTTCCCCTGCGTCGGGCGCTCCACGCCGCCCGTCCAGACCGCGACCTTTCCCTTCTTGTTCCCGGTCTTGGGGTCGGCGAGGACCTCGAGGAAGAGCCGCCGCCGCATGAGCTCGACGCCGTTGTAGAGCGTGTGCGTGAAGAAGCTGTCGGCGGGGATGAGCCGCTGGTCGAGGAGCTTCGTCGTGAGCCCGGAGGAACCCTGCGAATAGACCTGGCCGTTGGCGCCGACCTCCCAGACGTTCACCACGGCGTCGGTGTACGCGAAGATGTTGTAGACGCCGAGCGCCGTCCCCCACTTGACCGTCGAGAAGAGGAAATTCTCCCCGACGTACCGGAGCGGGGCGTCGATCGACGGGACCGACTCATAGGCGTTGCCGCTGTTGTTCATGACGACCACCGGCTTGTCCGCGGTGATCAGGTAGACCGTGCGGGCGTTCATCCCCGTGGGGCGCATCCACTCGTAGGGAGTGGCGCCGGAGCTCACCCGCGACCAGGTCCACGCCGAGCCGTTGTCGAGCCGCTGGATGTTGACCGTGGTGGTCACCTGGGTCGTGAAGATCAGCAGCTCGCCCTCGCCGCTCGTCCCGTTGAAGTCGTTCCCGGCCTCGAGGATCGGAGGGGTGATGGTGAATTTGGTCCCCATCATGGCGGTCCCGTTGCCCTCGTCGGCGGCGTAGAAGAACGTCCCGCCGAAGTTGCACCGTCCCATGCCCGTCCCGGTGTGGGCATTGTTCTCGGCGAAATTCTGCTCCGAACAGTCCGAACCGATGTAGATCTTCACCGGCGCCGTCGCCTCGACCTTGAGGTGCAGGCGCTGGATGTTCCGGTTCGGATTGAGGTCGGTATTGGCGGCGGGGCAGGTCCAGATCGCGCCGTTGAACCACGGAGGCCCGACGATGATCCGGTCGTAGAACCGGTTGAAATCGTTCCCCTCGGCGTTGAGCGAGGGCTGCGGATCGGCCGTGCCGTCGATCGTCAGACCCGCGGCGGTGAACTGCGATACCGGTTGACCGGCCGCCGTGCAGTATCGGAGGTACTCGCCGGTGTCGAGGTTGACGATCCGATAGGTCACGGCGTTGCCATAGTCAGGAATGCGCGAAATGATAAGCTCGCCGTACGTGTCCTGATCCACGTTGTTGAACTTCCCGGTTTCGAAGTACCCGAAGTACTCATAGTTGAACTGCGCGTGCGCCCGGAACGGCACGATCGCGACCAGAAGGAGCACGGCCGCCGCGAGGGCCACCCGCGCTACGGACTTTCTGCACGTCTTTTCCCTGGTCGCCATGTCTCACTCCACAGCTTCGGGTTGTCTGCGTCGCTTGTTGATGCCATTATACCGGAAGCATGCCGAAAATGACACCGGATACCTTGATGGCAGGGGCTGCGCGCGGCATCATCACGCCACCGAAAGGAACGTACCTCGTCGGTTACGCGGAACGCCGGCGCGGTTGCGCCGGGGTCCACGACGATCTGTACGCGACGGCGCTCGCGCTTTCGGACGGCGACCGGACGCTCGCACTGGTGTCGTGCGACCTGCTCTGCATTCACGAAGACGTTGTGGACCGGGTGAGGGCCGCCGCGGGGCCGGAAGTCGAGGTCGTCATCTGCTGTTCGCACACCCACGCAGGCCCGATCACGTACGCCGGTCCCCGCGCCCCGCGGGCGCGCCGGGAGTACGTTGACCTCTTGAGCGCGAGGATCGTCGATGCGATCAATTTCGCGGAGTCCGATCTGGCGCCGGCGCGCATGTTTTGGTCGGAGGGGTCCGCCGGGATCGGAGTGAACCGCCGGGAGAGGACGGCGGACGGCCGCGTCGTTCTGGGATGGAACCGCGGAGGTCCCGCCGACAAGTCAGTCGGTATTCTCCGGGTGATGCGGGCCGAAGGGTCGCCGGTCGCGACCTTTGTCAACTACGCCTGCCACGGAACGATCCTCCCGCCGCAGAATCTGCTTGTCTCGGCGGACTGGGTCGGCGCGATGCGCGCAAGAGTCGAGCGCGAGATCGGCGGCAAGGTTCTGTTCCTCCAAGGCGCGGCGGGCGACATCAACCCCGACTACGAATGGGGCGAAGGCGACCCGTGGGAAGCGGTCGATCGCCTGGGCAACGCAGTCGCCCAAGGCGTGCTCGACGCTATGGCCAAAGAGAGCGACGATCTCGCCCCCGGGCCGCTCGTGATCTCCCGCCGCGAGGTCCTCCTCCCGTTCGAGACTTTGTCCGCCCTACAGCCTGCAGCCTACAGCCTGCAGCCTCCTACAACGTACCGCCGCAAGGTCCTCCAATTCGCCGGCGTCCCTACGTTTTTCTCTTTCCTCACCGACCGTCTCCTCGACCGCCTCCACCCGTGGCGACCCAGACTCGAATTCCGGAACGGGACGTGGTGCGTGCCCATGAGGGTGAATGCGATCCGAATCGGCGATGTTTCGCTTGTGACCTTCGGCGCCGAGGTCTTCACCGAGATCGGGAAGAACATCAAGGCCGCGTGCCCCTCGCCATTCACGATGTTCGCGAGCGTTGCGGACGGCTGCATCGGCTACCTCCCCACCGCCGCCGCGCACGACGAAGGCGGCTACGAAGTAGACGACGGCCCGTACCTGTACCGGTACCCGGGCAGACTCGCGCGGGAGTGCGAAAGGATCGCCGTCGAAACGGCGAAGGCGGCGATTCATAACCTGTTTTGAGGTACGAGGGGTGCCACGGACAACCGCGGGTTGTCCGTGTCTCGTCGACACGCATCCCGCACGGACAAGCGCTGCTTGTCCGTGGCACCCGGAAACTCCGCGTCCGGCCTGCGGGTTTCGTCCATCCGGGTGCACGTAGCGCATGGCAACTCACTCGACAGTGACCGCGCTGCACACACACCCGAACGGCAGTTCTTCCTGCCCGGCGTCTTTGCCCGGCGCCCCCGCGTCCTTCGCCCCCGCGTCGCCTTGTCCCCACGTCCCCGTGTCGCCTTGCGGCTGCGTCCCCGCGTCAGGGCGCGCTTTCCGGCTTGTGCTCGCACGCGCGATCGGGTATGGAGGCGGTAGCGCTGAAAAGGGAGGTGGGTTCTCATGAGGCACAGCACGACGCTTCTTTTTGCCGCCCTGGCAACGGCCGTGACCGCCTTTTCCTGCGGCGAGAGCGGGTACAAGTTTGACGAATGGGAGACGCACAAGCTCACGCGCGTCAACCCGCAACTCACGTACCTCAAGGACGCCCACGGCCGTTACCTCTACATGCACGGCGTGAACGCCAGCGGGAGCACCAAGGTCCCGTACGAGGTGGACCCGCTCACCTACATCGGCAGGCCCTTCCCGCTGGACGACGCCGACCGCCACCTCGCGCTGATCAAGGCGATGGGGTTCAACAGCATCCGCCTGCTCTTCATGTGGGAGGCCGTCGAGCCGCACGCCCGCGGAGTCTACGACACGGCATTCCTGGACTACTTCGAGGCGATCATCTCAAAGGCAAACGAACACGGGTTGTACGTGCTCATCAATGCGCACGAGAACCTCTTCTCGCGCTTCCACAACGCCAACTACAACGAGGAACCGCTTTTCGGGACGAAGGGCGACATCATGGGGACGTTCGGGGCTCTATTCCCATATCCATTCAAAGACCGTGATTTCATTACGGACCCGCGCCACAAAGATCGCAGGCAGCGCGATTGGTGGACCGATCAGGTCAAGGGTGACGGGGCGCCAAAGTGGGCGGTCAAGGCTTGCCTCCCCGAAAAAGACCTCGATGCGAAGTCGTGGGGGACGTTTCGGCCGCTCGGGAGTCTCCTCACCTTGCTGCTCAACGACCCTGACTCGATTACAGGTCTTCTTGCCAAATTCGGTTTTGACGCGGGCGGCGGCGGTTCCGACGACCTGATCGCGGACATTATGAGTTCGCTCCTGACAGCCAGCGACGAGGGCCTTCTGCCCCGCGGCCCGCACGACTCCACCGACTTCATGCCGTGGACGTTCTGGGGGATCAACGCCGCGCTCTCCGCGGACATTGAGCGTTGCTACGCCGCGTTCTTCGCGGGCGACAAGGTCTACCCCCGATACACAGTCAAAGACAACGCGGGTGCTCCGATCACCAACCCGGTCACCGGAACGCCCTACAACATTAAGGAGTACCTGCAGGAGGCGTACACGAACGCGTGGGTCGAGGTCGTGAAACGGGCCGCGAAATACCCCAACATCATCGGCTACGACATCATGAACGAGCCGACGAGCGTGTTCATCGTCCTCACCGCCGCGACGGCCTATTTCCAAGGCGCCTCGACCGAGGCCGTCACCGAACTCCTGGTCGGACTTGCAGGCGAAGAGCTTGGCAACCAGATTGCCGAGTTGCTGTTCGGGCTCTACCTCCTCCCCGATCTTCCGAAGCTCCCCGACAGCGAGAACGGCCCCGACTACCAGAAGATCAAGAAAGAGCGCAATGAGACGGCTGCCGACTGGGGATTCCCACTCGAAGACACGGACAACGTCGGCCTCGCCATCCCCGACCTTTTCGCCCTGCTCGACCTCAACCTCGGCTTCGCAAAGAAATACCTCCAGCCGCTTTACGAGCGCGTCGGGGCCGAAGTCCTCAAGGTGGACCCGCAGGCCACAATCTGGATCGAAGAGGCATTCTCGCCCGAAATGCTGCTTTCAACGGGCCTCGGCGGCGGGGTCGGCGGGCAGTTCATGGAGGTGATGACCGTCCCGGCGGGAATCAAAAACGTCGTATTCTCGCCGCACTGGTATCCCGACATCTACCCGTTCCCCGGGTTCAACGTCGCGCCGCGCGAGTTCACGCGCGACGAGCTTCGCTATCGCGACTACGGCCCGTCGCTCAAGGCGAAATACGATCTCGCCGCGTACTCGTTTTCGAACGTCCCCACCGTGTACGGCGAGTTCGGGACCTACTGGAACTACGGCGGGATCGAAAAGTCCGTTTCCGAAGGCTACATCCTTTCGGCGGAAATCCTCGACAACTTCTACGAGGCGTTCGAGGGCATGTTCCTCTCGAACATGCTCTGGTGCTACACCGCCGACAACGACTACCGGTACGGCGACCTCTGGAACAAGGAGGACTTCTCGGTCCTCGACCCGTTTGAGGTGCCGCGCGGGCGGGAGGCGTATTCGCGCCCACACGCGACGTTTTTGCCCGGAAAGCCGGTGTCCACGCACTTCTACTCGGGGCTGCACTACTTCGACCCGGACAAGGGCAAGGTCGACCCTGAACGCGAGTTCTACATCGAGTTCGAGAGCAAAGAGACCGACGCGCCCGCCGAAATTTTCGTCCCCGAACTGCACTACCCCGACGGTTTCTACGTGTGGCTTTCGGACGGTTTCGCGATCGCGGAGTACAAGACCGCCGCCTACGGGAAAGAAGGCAGGGAAGGCGGGCTGGGCTACCACACGCTCTACTACTTCCCTTCATCGGACGAGCCGGGCAGGAACCACTCGGTGATGATCGCCCCGCCCCTCCCCGGCCGCGTAAACGAAGGCTGGAGCCATTTCTTCAGAAAGGGCGAGGCGGTGAGCGGGAAGTAGGCACGAGGCACGGGGCATGAGGCGCGAGTGACGGACGAAAGACAGGAGAGATGCCACATGGGCAAAAGCACTACTGCGTTGTCGGCATTCGTGGCCGCGTTGGTCTTGATCCCGGCGGCAGGGTGGGCGCAGAATGATGGCGGCGAGCAGGGGGACGACGGCGAGCGGGCCATCGAGTTCCACGCCGTCCTCAAGAACCTGTACCTATACCGCAACGATTCCGATTTCGACAGGTCGGCGCCGGTATACAACCCGGACGGACAGTCGATGGGCGTCGCGGGGACCGATCTGCGTTCGTTCATCACGTGGCACGTCAGCAACAAGCTCCGAATCCACTACGAGGTCGAGATAGGCTTGAACGTCTGGAGCAGGAACAGCCCGGACGAGGGCGACCCGACTGCCGACGACATCTTCCTACTCAAGCACCGCGAGATCTACACGGAAGGGACGCTCGCGGACGACCTCGTGGGCTTCAAGGTCGGGTATCAGCGGCTCAACGACCCGACCGTGCTCTTCATCGGGCACTGGTTCGGCGCCGCGGACTTTTCGCTCAACTTCCAGAAAGGCGCGGTGCACGCCGTGGCGGGCGCATTCCCCGACACGACGTACGAGGGCCTCACCGCGCAATTCAACAACTTCACGCACGACACTGCCTTGTTCGCCCTGTACGGGAACGCGTCGCTCGGCCGGCACCTGACCCTAAACGCCGGGTTGTTCACGATTCAGGACGAAAGCGTGATCGGCAGGTCGATGACGTTGTGGACGCCCGCGCTGAATCTCACCGCCGTCATGAATCCTGACCCCGTCTCGCTTTCGTTGTCGGCGGACCTCGCGATGCAGTTCGGTCCGAGTCGCGGTCGCAGCTATGACGGCGGCGACCAGATGAACCACGGCTGGGCGGGTCAGATTCACGGCGCGTTGACGTGGAAGCGGTTCGCGCTCGACGCCAACGTGCTGGCCCTCTCGGCCGACGATCCCTACGACAACGACGGGAGCAACGGGGCGTTCTACTACTCCGGAAGAACCCGCAGCTCGACTCTGTTTCTGACCGAGGACAAGGTCCACGACTGGTATGACAACATCGACGAACGCCTGGCCTCCCCCCGCGGGGCATTCTACCTTTCAAGGGCCGGACTTCTCCTCGCGGACCTCAAACTCTCGTATCTGGTGACGAGATGGTTCAGGCCCACGCTGATCTTTGGAACGGCCAGGGTCCTCGAATCGAAAAACGCGCTGGGAGAGGACTACGTGGGGACCGAGGCCGACGTCGACCTGCAGTTCCCCGTCGACCCGGCGCTGACATTCCACCTGATAGGCGGCCTGCTCGCCCCCGGAGGCGCCGCAGGCGCGCTGGTCAACTCGATCGACACGAACAGGGCCGAAAACATCTGGACCGCCGAGGCGGCGATGATCGTCGAGTTCTGAGTCCTGAGTCTTGAGTCCTGAACCCAGAGTTTCGATGAAACACCGCCCAATCCTGACGCTCCTCGCATTCCTCGCGGTCGTGACCGTGGTTCGGGTACTGGTCGCGGCGCGGACGGACCTGTCGCCCGACGAGGCGTACTACTTCGCCTGGGCGCTCCAGCCGCAAGCGGGGTATCTCGACCACCCGCCGCTCGTGGCGTGGCTCATCCACGCGTCGTGCATGGCGTTCGGGTCATCGGAGCTCGCCGTTCGGATTCCGGCGATTCTTGCCGGATTCCTCACGCCGCTTCTGGTGTTCTTCATCGCCATCGAGCTGCGCGCGTCCGCCGGGTGGGCGCTCATTGCCGCGGTCGTGTCGATCCTGACGCCTTTGGCCTCCGCGGGTGCCGTCATCATCACTCCGGACACGCCGCTCGGCCTGTTCTGGGCGGCTGCGTTGCTCATGCTGGCACGAATCGTGAACCGCGACGACGCGCCGCAGTCGAGACGGATCGCCGAATCCGCCGCGGCCGGCGTGTTCGTCGGCCTGTGCCTGCTGTCAAAGTACACGGGCGCACTCATCGTCCTCTCGGTCGTTCTCTATCTTCCGTTCGCGCCGCGGAAGAAGAGCGCCGCAATGTGGCTCGCCGCCGTCCCGCTGGCCGCTGCGTTCGTCGTGTATCTTCCGAACCTGGTCTACAACATCGGCGGCGGGTTCAAGAGCATGGGTTTTCAGGCCGGCCACGCCTTCAGCATGAAGGAAGGGCACGAACTCATACACTTCCCCGAGTTCCTCGGCGGTCAGGCTGGCGTGGCGGGACCTTTCGTCTTCGCCGGGATGTTTTGGATTGTGCGGCGGTTCTTCTCGGGCGGCGTGCCGCCGGCCGCGCGCCTTGCGCAGATTGCCGCGCTCGTGCCGTTTGTGCTGCCGATACTCGTCTCGCTATACAACAAGGTCGAACCGAACTGGCCGGCGGCGGCGTACGTCGCCGCCGTGCCGCTGCTGGCCTCGATGATGAGCGTCGCAGAGCCTGTCACGCGCCGGATGAAACGAGTGGTGATGGGGGCGATCGCATACGGCGTGATCGTGACGGCGGTCATTCACGTCCACGCGCTGCTCCCTTTCCTTCCGATCCCGATCGAGAAAGACCCGGTCGTCCAGCAGCTTCACGGCTGGAAAGAAATCACCGAAAACGTGTGGAAGGTCGTCTCGCAGGTGCCTGATGCCAAGAAAAAGGCCCCGGCAGCCTTCTCGTACCGGATATGCGCCGAGCTGTTCTACTACACCGGCGGAAGGCTCCAGCCGCTGTGCATGGACAAACGTTTCATCGGCGAAGGCGACCTCCCGCTCGCCGGCGCCGACCGCTGGATCGCCATCGAGCAGTACCCCGCCAAAAAGGCCGACGCCGTCATGAAGCTCATGTGCAAAAACGGCTACAAGAGAGACGGCGTCGTAGCCGATTGGGCCGGCCACCCCCTCCGCCGCCTGGATGTCATGTGGTGCGAATGACCTCCCGACCACTCAGCACCACACGCCGGGTTTGCAGATTATGCCCTCGCCGGTGCGGCCGTTCATGGTTGCGGTCAGCGGCTGGTCGAAGCGCAAGTGGCGGGTGAACCCGCGTTTCGAGACGGGCTCCTGCGCCGCAAGCCACGTCCAATCCACGAACCCCTCGTCCACGTACTCGTTGACTGTGAAATACCCGACCATGAAGCTCGTGAGGTTCTGGAAGAAGTGGCTCCCCTGGCTGGGCGTCACGCGGAAATCCGTAAACCCCGCCTCGACTATCACCTTCACCCCCGAGATCTGCCCCCACTGCACCGGGATCCCCAGCCACGGGTCGGTCGACCCCCATCGGCCCACGCCGAACAGGATGTACGGCACTCCCTCGCCGGCCAGGCGCGAGTTGTAGTAGGCGACCTCGGCCGCCACGTCGCGGCTCCGCGACCGGTCGAACGTCCCCGCGTCGACGACGATCACGTCACGGATTTTGTCCAACCTGCCGTTCCCCAGGACCTTGGGGCTGCGGCAAACAAGCCGATCATCCGCAACGTCGATCTTGAGGTCGGACAGCTCCGCCCCGCGAACGAGCGGGCGCATCTGGAGCATCGCGAACTGCTGCGGGCCCCCCGTCTCCGGGGCAAGATTCACCGCAAACTCGATCTCCACCGGCGAGTTCATCCCCCACCGTCCCATGTCCATCACGAGCTTCAAGATGTCGGGAAGCGGAAACGCCCCGTGTTTGAGCACCGGGGCAAACGTCACGACACGCGCGCCCGGTCGCGAGGCCCCGTCATAGAGCGCGTCGTTTTCGGCGCTATACGTCGAACAGAGCGGCGGGAGCACGCCGTCGGCCTCGGCAATGGTGAGATCGTGCGTTTTGAGCAGGAACTCGTCGGCGCCGGACGCGCCCGACGCCCCCGCCCCAAGGTCCAGCGCAAAGAACCGGTTTTGCGAGTACTTGAGCCAGTCGCGCGGGGTGGCGAAACCGACGGCGGTCCGCGGGTACCGGGGACAGAAGCTCATCGTGGCGGAGCCGTCGACCACGGCCTGGCCGAGCCCCAGCGCCAGCGCCACGATCCCGTCATCGGCCTTCGCGGGCTCGACCGGATAGCTGTTGTGCGACCGGGCGACCCCCGAGAAGTGCGGGTAGTACCGGTCGGCGTACCGGTTGCCGATGACCCTCTGGATGATGACGGCCATCTGCTCTTCCTCGAGCCGGTAGTTGGTCGCCTTGACATAGTCCTTGGCGGCGTTCGAGAAGGTCGAGGCGAAAACCCCCTTGATGGCCGCCAGGAGGTGCCCGAGGCGCACCTCCGCGTCGGCGTCGTTGTTGGGGACCATGTACGTTTCGTACACCCCCGCAAACGGCTGGTAGAGCGAGTCCTCGAGTATGCTCGATGACCTCACCGCAAGCGGATACGTGATCCCCGAGAGGTAGCTCTCGAGCTGTGCGACGTATTTGTCGGGAAACTCCGCCGCCATGAAGCGCCGGAAGATCTCGGCGTCGTCGGCGCACGCGAGCGCGAAGTGCCAGAGGTCGTTTTGCGCAAGGAACTCGTTGAAGACGTCGGTGCAGAGCACCACGGAGCCCGGCACCAGGACACGCACCCCGGGGAAGTTGTCGCGGATCCCGTACTGGTTGAGGAGCATGCTGATGAACGCGAGCCCCCTTGCCTTCCCGCCTATGGACCCCGATCCGATCCGCGCGAGGTTCGTGCTGGTCTCGAAGTCGTCGGGGTTGAAGTCCACCACGATGCCCCGGTATCGCCGCAGGCGCTGCTCGTGGAACTGCTCGGTCAGGTACCCGCGGAGGTCGCCGACCGTGGCGTACTCGCTCACCTTGTGGGGCTTCAGGCGATCGGCCAGGACGAACTCGGTCCGGGCCTTGAGCCAGTTCGAGAAATGGTCGCGCTCGGCGTGATACAAGAGGCTCTCGTCCGGCACGCGCGGGAGCACCTCTTCGAGCTCGCGGAGGTTCGCGGCGCGCGCCATCTCACGGCCGTCCGGCATCCGGAAAACGAAGTCGCCGAAGGCGAAGTTCTGGATCATGAACGCCCGCAGTTCCTCAAGGAGCGTCTCGGAGTTCTTCCAGAGAAAGGACGCCCCCACGGCGTGCGCGTTTTGGGCGTTTTCGGGCTGCGACGACTGCAGGAGCACCGGGAGGTCGGGGCGCGCGGCCCGCACGCGGCGGACGAGCTCGATCCCGGCCCCGACATCCAGCGCGCCGTCGCGCGGGAACCGGATGTCCGAGATCACCCCCAGCACGTCCTTCCGGTAGGTTTCGAAAAACACAATGGCTTGTTCGAACGTGTTCGCGAGCAGGATCTTCGGGCGCGCCCGCATCCGCATGAGCTTCTGCGACGTGCTGGGGCCCTCTTCTATGACCTTCTGCGACTGTTTGAACAGCTCCGAGTAGAACATCGGAAGGTAGGACGAGTAGTACCGGATGCTGTCCTCGACGAGGATGATGACCTGCACCCCCACCGCGTGGTTGTCGTGGACCACGTTCATCTGGTCCTCGATGTGCTTGACAATCGTGAGGAAGATCCTGAAGTCGCCCTGCCAGTTGAAGATCCTGTCGAAGATGCTGGTGTCGAAACGGCCGAGCAGGTCGGCCAGCTCGCGGTTGTCGTACGTGAGAAGGATGATGGGCGTCCCGATCCCGGCGGCGCGAACCTGCCGGGCGAAGTCGACGACCGACATGTCGTCGATGTGCATCGTCGTGACGATCAGATTGAACCGGTGCTGCTCGCGGGCGAGCGATAGCGCCTCGACGCCGCTCGAAACCCTGGTCAGACCCGGGGCGTAACTCAGGCTGTGCTCCATGTACTCGCTCAGGATCTTCTCCTGGAGCTTCCCGTCCTCGGCCAGCACAAACGAATCGTACGGGCTCGAAACCAGAAGGATCTCGCGCACGCGCCTCTGCATGAGGCGCTGGAACCCCGAAAGCCGCGCCCGCTCGCTGTGTTCCTCAAGAAAGTCCCTGAACTCGGCCATGCGTCTCCCTCTTGACCCCCGGATCGCCCGACATCCTACAACAAAACGCGGGGCCCTGCACAAGCGGGGCCCCGCGCCCGATTCGATCTCTCTTTGGCTGCGCCCACGAGGGGCGCGGCAACGATACCCTGCGGGAACGGACTCCGATTCTGACTCCCGCCTACCGCCTACCGCCTAGACAATGCCCTGATCCATCATCGCGTTGGCGACCTTGAGGAAGCCGGCGATGTTGGCGCCGTTGACGTAGTTCCCCGCCGTCCCGTACGCGGCGGAAGCCTCGACGCACGCCTTGTGGATTCGCTTCATAATGTCGTGGAGCTTGGCGTCGACCTCCTCGCGCGACCAGGCGAGACGCATGCTGTTCTGGCTCATCTCGAGGCCCGAAGTGGAAACGCCGCCGGCGTTGGCCGCCTTTCCCGGGCCATAAAGGATCTTTTTGTCCACAAAGATATTGACGCCTTCGGGAACGGTCGGCATGTTGGCGCCCTCTGACACCACGAAGACTCCGTTTTGGACCAGGTTCTGCGCGTCTTTTGCGTTGATCTCGTTTTGCGTGGCGCTCGGGAAGGCGCACTGTGCCTTGATGTTCCAGAGCGGGCTATGATCGGCCTTCGGATCAATCGCCGCGTAAACCGCGCCCTTGAACTTGTCGGCGTACTCCTTGATGCGGCCGCGCCGGACGTTCTTGAGGTCCATGACGAACGCGAGTTTTTCGGGGGAGATTCCCTCGGGGTCGTGGATGAACCCGTTGGAATCCGAGAGCGTGACCGCCTTGCCGCCGAGGTGGTTGAGCTTCTCGACGGTGTACTGCGCCACGTTCCCCGACCCCGAGACGAGGCAGGTCTTGGCCTTGAGCGAGTCGTTGCGGGTCGAGAGCATTTCCTGGGCGAAGTAGACCGCGCCGTAGCCGGTTGCCTCGGGCCTGATGAGCGAGCCGCCCCAGTTGAGCCCTTTCCCGGTCAGCACGCCGGTAAACTCGTTTCTGAGCTTCCTATACATCCCGAACATGTAGCCAATCTCGCGCCCGCCGACGCCGATGTCACCAGCCGGGACGTCCGTATCGGGTCCGATGTGGCGAAAGAGCTCGCACATGAACGACTGGCAGAACGCCATGACTTCATTGTCGCTCTTGCCTTTCGGGTCGAAATCGGAGCCGCCCTTGCCGCCGCCCATGGGGAGGGTCGTGAGGCTGTTCTTGAAGACCTGCTCGAACGCGAGGAACTTGAGGATTCCGAGGTTGACCGACGGGTGGAAGCGGAGCCCGCCCTTGTAAGGCCCGATGGCGCTGTTCATCTCGATGCGGAACCCGCGGTTCACCTGCACCTCGCCGCGATCGTCCACCCACGGCACCCGGAACATGATTAGCCGCTCGGGTTCGATGATGCGCTCGAGTATCTTCGCCGACCGGTACTCCGGGTGCTTGTCGAGCACCAGCAACAGCGATTCGGCGACTTCCTGGACCGCCTGGTGAAACTCCGGCTCCGCCGGGTTCTTGGCCTTGACCATGGCCATCAGATCGGAGACGTACTTCGACATGTTCCTCTCTCCTTCCTAAAGCGTTGAAGACGAAACCTCGCCAACCGGCGCGCGTTAAATACACCCGCCCCCGGGGCGTGTCAAAGCAAAGTTGACAGGACTGTACGCCTTACCCGCCCGGGCCGGAGTTACAGGAGCTTCTTCACAGACGACTGGATTTTGGCGGCGGGGACAAGGCCCACTACCTGGTCAATGACCTTGCCATCCTTGAAGAAAAGGAGCGTCGGAATACTCCGGATGCCGTAGCGCGACGGGGCCTGCGGGCTTTCTTCGATGTTGCACTTGAAGAAGTTCACTTTCCCGGTGTATTCCCCGGCCACCTGCTCGACGGCCGGAGACAGCGCCTTGCACGGGCCGCACCACACGGCCCAGAAGTCGACCACCGCGGGGAGCGCACCCTGAACAACAAGCTTGTCAAAATCGGCATCCTTGAGCTCGGTTACGTTTTCCGACACAGAGAAACCTCCTGCCACGCCCGCTGCCTTCTGCCGCCGGCTGCCGCCTGTAGCCTTCCGCTTGCGCTTATCACCTGTCACCTGCCGCCGCGGCCTGCCGCCGATCGCCGGCTCCGGCGGGGCAAGCCCGCCGGGGGCCACCGCCTACCGCCTGCCGCCTTCTTTATGCCAGCGGCGCGACCCTGAAGACCATCTTGATGACCAGCTTCATCTTGATCTTGCCCTTGGGCCTTGTCTTCATTTTGTCGGTGTCGATACTGAGCTTGATGCTGGTCCCCGAGAAACTCCCGTTCTGCTCAAGACCCAGACTGATCATGAAATCGAGCGACGCCAGAAGGTCACTCGCGGCGTCTTTTCCGCCGGGGGCAAACTCGGCGTCTTGCGCCTCGCCCTCCTTGGCGGAGGTGATCGACGGGATCTTGGCGATCGCGACTCGATCGAAGCAATCGGGGTTGTTCTGGAGGGCAAGCGCCGCCAGCAACGGGTCCGAGGCGGGAAGGCAGTTGACCGGTTTGTCGGCGTCCTTGCGTTCCTTGAGGGCTATCAGCAGGGCGTCGGGGATGTCGATGGGGACAGTGACCGAGCTTTCGACAATCTCGTACGAGATCGTCTCGACCCTCACGTTGTAGATCTTGCTCTTGTACGGCGCGACGGGACTCTGGTCGCCGGTCACCTCGGGAGGCATGGGCGCCGGAGGAAGGGGGACTTCCAGATCGAATTTTCGGTACTCGTCGGGGATGGGGGAATCCTCGTTGCCGACGTAGTCCCATAACTCGTCGTAATCCTTGATCTCGACGTCGCCATCGGGGGTCGGAATCGTTATCGGCGCCGGAAGCTGCAGACCCTTGGTCGCCGCATCGATGTCGAACTCCCACACGAGGTTCTCGCCCGTGTCGAGCGGGACCTCGGCGGTCACGTTCTTGAAGTTCTCGCACGACGCGAGCACAAGCAGAACCGCCGTCAGGGCAACCGCGGCTTTGATGAACCTGGCCATGTTCGTTCCTCCAATCAGTGTCAGATCGCGCCGCCCGCGACCACAAGCCCCAACGTCACGCGAAGCTTCACGCCGCCCTCGGGTTTCGCGGGGTCGAGCAGGGTGTCAATCGGCACAGTGACCGCCATCCCGCAGGCGAATTCGAGTATATCAAGATATTTTGCCGCTTCAAGTCTCCCGGAAGGGTCGAGCGCGGCCCGACCCGCCTTCTTCTCGCCGGGTTCCAAGGCGCCCAGCCGGGCGACAACCGCGTCCCCCGGAGTCCCCTTTGCGCCAATCGTCAGATCGAACGCCGAAACGCGCTTGTTTAGCGAGTTTTCGAGAAACTCGTAGCCGATCCAGTCCAGCCGGATCTCGCTTATGCGCCCTTCCAAGGCGCCCACGTCCGTGTTGTCCGCAAGCGACACATCCGACGTGACCGCGAACGCGACGTCCTTGACCACCTGAGGGAACGGCGGCGAGGGCCACACGGCGGGGATGCTCCCAACGGGGCCCAGGTCCCCTTCGATGTCCTCGATGATCGCCGCCGAGTCGATCTGGTAGTTGGTGGTCACCTCGACCGGCAGCGCGACCGAGCCGCAAGAGGGAACGCCACCAACGACCGCAACGACAAACAAGGACCGAATCTGCCCGCTCACCGCAAACATCCCCTACCGCCCACCGCTTTCTTTGAGTCCGTCCATCGCACCCTTGAGTATCTCCTCGGCCGCAGTGTACGGGTCCTTGCCCGCGGCCCGAACGTCGTTTGCCAGGCCGTCGATCCCGCCCGGGTACGCCTCGATGCGCCGCTCGACTGCTTTGGCGATCATACCACGCATGATCTCGCCAAGCTCGCTTTTTCGCCGGTCGGTCAGCACTTGCCCGGACCGGCCGCTTCCGGCCGCCCATTCTGCATGGCGATCCAGCGCGCCCCGAAGATCGCCGATGCCCTCGCCGTGGATCGCGGCCGTCTTCACAACCGGCGGCTCCCAATCCCCCTCGCGCCGCGGGCGCATATCGAGCATCACCTGAAGCTCGCGCACCACCTTGTCGGCGCCGTCGCGATCGGACTTGTTGACCGCAAAACAGTCGGCTATCTCGAGAAGACCCGCCTTGATCGCCTGCACGTCGTCGCCCATGCCGGGGACGAGCACCACCACGGTCGTGTGCGCCGTCCTGGCGACTTCGATCTCGTCCTGGCCGACGCCGACGGTCTCGACGATCACGACGTCCATCCCCATCGCATCCATGACGCGAACGACGTCGCCGGTCGAGGCCGAGAGGCCGCCCAGGTGCCCCCGGGTCGCCATCGAGCGGATGAACACGCCCGGGTCGGTGGCGTGCTCCTGCATGCGGATGCGGTCGCCGAGTATGGCCCCGCCCGAGTACGGGCTCGAAGGGTCGACCGCCACGACGCCGACCTTCTTCCCCTCGGCGCGAAACGAGCCGATCAGGCGGTCACAGATTGTGCTCTTGCCGGTTCCCGGGGCGCCCGTGACGCCCACGACGTGCGCGCGGCCCGTGCGCGGGTAGAGCGCCTTGAGCGCGTCCACGGCGCCCGGCATGCCGTCGTCGATGTCGCGCACCAGCCGCGCCGCCGCCCGGATGTCCCCTTCCAGGATCTTCTCAACTGATGGCTGATGGCTGATGGCTCGTGGCTCCTACTGCCGCGGCGTTACGTTTGCGTTTATCCAGTCGACGATCTCGGCAAGCGGCGTCCCGGGGGTAAAAAGGCCCTTGACGCCTTTTGCGCGCAATGCCTCCATGTCGTCATCGGGGATGATCCCGCCGCCGAAGACCGCAATCCCCTCCCCTCCCCTGGCGCGAAGCAGATCGACGACCGCCGGCATGAGCACCATGTGCGCTCCGCTCATGATGGACATCCCCACGGCATCGACGTCCTCCTGGATGGCCGCCGCCGCGATCATCTCGGGGGTCTGGTGCAGGCCGGTGTAGATGACCTCGAAACCCGCATCGCGCAGCGCGCGCGCCACGATCTTTGCCCCGCGGTCGTGCCCGTCCAGACCGGGCTTTGCGACGAGAATCCTCAGTTTCCGCGTCGAAGACATGTGCAACCTCCATTGTCCCGGTTCCGGGGCACTTGCTCGCTTGCGCTCGCCGCGTGGCCCCCCTACAGCCTGTCGCCTACAGCCTGCCGCCTGCCCTAAAACATCCCCGGGTCCTTGTACTCCCCGAACACCCTTCTGAGCACGCCGATGATTTCGCCCAGCGTACAGTACGCCTTCACCGCGCGGATGAAGTACGGCATCATGTTCTCGGTCCCTCTCGCCGCGCGTTCGACGGCCTCGAGACAGCGCGCCGCCTCGGCGCCGTCCCTCCCGGCGCGGAGCGCCGCAAGCCTCCGCCGCTGTTCGGCCTCGACCTCCTCGCCGATCTTGAGAATTGGTATGTCGATCTTGCCTTCCATCACGTACTTGTTGACGCCGACAACGACCTTTTCGGCCTTCTCGAGCTGCTGCTGGTAGTGGTACGCCGCGTCGGCGATCTCGCGCTGCGGGTATCCCTGTTCGACGGCGGGGATGATTCCCCCCATGTCGTCGATCTTCCTAATGTACTCCAGCGCGTCGGCCTCCATCCTGCCGGTAAGCCACTCGACGAAGAACGACCCGCCGAGCGGGTCCATCGTGTTGGGCACCCCGCTCTCTTCGGCGATGATCTGCTGGGTCCGCAACGCGACTGTCACCGCCTGCTCCGACGGGAGCGCCAGCGTCTCGTCCATCGAGTTGGTGTGGAGCGACTGCGTCCCGCCCATCACCGCCGCGAGCGCCTCGATCGTCGTGCGGACGACGTTGTTCATCGGCTGCTGGGCCGTGAGCGTGCACCCGGCCGTCTGCGTGTGAAAACGGAGCCTAAGCGAATCGGGCCTTTTCGCCCCGAAGCGCTCCTTCATCACCCTTGCCCAGATGCGGCGCGCCGCGCGGTACTTGGCGACCTCCTCGAAGAAGTCCACGTGCGCGTTGAAGAAGAACGATAGGCGGGGGGCAAACGCGTCGACGTCCAGCCCGGCGTCCGCCGCCGCCTGCACGTAGCCGATCCCGTCGGCCAGCGTGAACGCAAGTTCCTGGACTGCCGTCGAGCCGGCCTCGCGGATATGGTAGCCCGAGACCGAGATGGTGTTCCAACGGGGGACGTGCTCCGTGCAATACGCTATGGTGTCGACGATCAGGCGCATCGACGGACGCGGGGGAAAAATCCACGATTTCTGTGCGATGTACTCCTTGAGAATGTCGTTCTGGATCGTCCCGCCTATGGCGTCCTGCCCGATTCCCTGCTTCTCGGCGACGGCGATGTACATCGCAAGGAGGATGGCGGCGGGGCCGTTGATGGTCATCGAGGTCGTGACCTTGTCGAACGGGATGCCGTCAAAGAGCACCTCCATGTCGGCAAGCGAGTCGATCGCCACCCCGCACTTGCCGACTTCGCCCCTGGCGCGGGGATGGTCCGAGTCGTAGCCCATCAGCGTCGGGTAATGGAAGGCGACCGAAAGACCGGTCTGCCCTTGCGAGAGCAGGTACTTGTACCTCCCGTTGGTGTCGCGAGCGGTCCCGAACCCTGCAAACTGGCGCATCGTCCACAGGCGCCCGCGGTACATCGAGGCCTGGGCCCCGCGCGTATACGGATAACAGCCGGGGAACCCCAGGTCGCGCTCGTAGTCCATGTTCGGGACGTCGGCGGGCGTCGCGAGCGCCTTGACCTCCATATCGGAAACCGTCGAAAACCGCGGGAGCCGCGCCGGGATCCGCCCAAACGACTCCCGGCACTCCTTCTCCTCCCACTCCTCCCTGCGCGCCGCTATTGACTCCAGATCGTCCTTTTCACCTGCCATGCTGCCACATCCTGGTGTGAGGCGCCCGCGACCCTGCGTTCGCGCTTCATAACACCTCTTTGCGGCAAAAACCAGAGACGAGTTGCCGCCGGCAGGGCCTCGGACAAAGTCCTCGGCCGCCATCAGCTTTCAGCCTTCAGCAACACCGCGGATTTCGCACGGCTGACGGCTGACAGCTGACGGCTGACAGCGTGAGAG
Source organism: Deltaproteobacteria bacterium (assembly GCA_016218965.1). Classification (GTDB taxonomy): domain Bacteria; phylum Myxococcota; class SpSt-1050; order SpSt-1050; family JACRCP01; genus JACRCP01. The sequence continues at coordinate 33,126 of JACRCP010000251.1, forward strand.
CAGCTTGGGCGGCGGAAATCACCCGGGGTAAGGGCTCGCGCAAAAACAACTTCACATTTCTGACCGCCGATGCATCCCGTCCGACTTCGTTGCGCGTCGCTTACGTACCTCTGGTACGCGGCGCTCCTTGCGCCTCGCCGGCCGGGCGCCTCGACGCCCATAAATGCGAACTTTTTTTTCGCGCGAACCCTAAGATCGTCATTGCCGTCACCACACGCCGTGCGCGCCGACCGCAAACCCGCCCTCGACCGGCACCGCGCCGACGCTCACCTTCTTCTTCACCACCGGCTCGTCCGGCGCGAGGATCCACAGCGTCGCCCCCGTCGCCATCGCGGCCACGCCGACCGAGAGGCCGGTGATCGCCATCGTGCTCCAGAGACCGTTTTTGTCCTTCGCGTCCGACCCGCCCTTGCCGGAGGCGTAGTCGTCGGCGGCCGATTTCGCAAGAATCATCGAAACCCCGCCGAAGGCCGCGACGCCAAGCCCGCTCCACATCGAAACATGCCCCCAGAAGATCGCGTCGTCGCGGTTGATCATCGGCGCGGACGCCGCGGCGGATTTGGGCGGCGCCTTCTTCCAGATCCCTTCGCCCCACGGGAACAGAACGGTCAACGCCTCGGGGATCACATCGAGGAAGTCCTCCTCGCTCCCGCCCTTGAGCCGTTTGTTGAACATCGCGTCGACCGTGCCGTTGCGGATGTCGAGGGCCTTGACGTTCATGACGTGCGAGTCGCCGATCTTCCCCAAGCTCCCCATTACGAGCTTGTCCACCCCCAGCGCCCCGCCGACCGCCACGACGCACGAAGTGTCGGTACACCCGGTGAGCTGTTTCTTCTGCTCGTACCCGAGCATCGCGTCGATGTCCTTTGACCCGATGACCTTGCTGTCGGGGAGCTTGCCAAGCTCGGTGAGCATGGTATCCGAAACAATCCCCGCCACCCGCGCGTCAACGCCCTGAGCTTCGAGCTGGAAGAAGGCGATGGAAAGAACATTCTTCTTCGCGTCGGGCTTCACCTCGGGCCAGGAGGGCTGGGCGGAGGGAGCAGGAGGTTGCGCGGGGGCAGGAGTCGATGTGGTCGTTGCTTTCGCGGGAGCCTTGGAAGGCGCCTTTGCGGGCGCCTTCGTCTGCGCCAATACCGACGCAGGCAAGGCGGTGAAGACGAGTGCGATCAATGTGATTGCCATCCGAGTACTCATGTCAGGTCCCTCCGTTGTCTTCCTCGTAGGGGAGCCACGCAGGCGCCCTGCGCCAAGTGCTCCAGTCAAACTTGTCAGTACTTGATGATGAAGTTCACATATGCGTTCATGGGCCGTGTCTCGCTTCCACCGTTGGTTCCCGTCCACTTTCCTTCTGGTCCGTCAGTGGTGTTTGATGGACCGCTTGCCGTAAACGACGCCGGAAAATGCAACCCGTTGTAGCTATGTGAGTGTGACCTGAATTCATCCGCCTGAACCGATCCGACATTATCACCGGCATTGCCACCCGCGTGCATCGCCGTTCTAGTCGCCGAGTCGGGATCTCGCCCCTTTTCTCCATCGGTTCCGCGCAGGAATCGACCGCGCAAATCGGGGACATTGAAATGCGAACTGTCAGTCGCACCAAATGACGTTCCTATCACAGTAAATAGATTTTCGTAGGTTCCGACTCTTTCGTACGATGTACCGTCGCAAGCGAGGTATCCAGCGGGGACGGAGGTGCCGCCGAAAGCGAGAATCGTTCCTGGAGCCACGCCGTCAATTGCAGTCTCCGCCATCTCCGCCATCTCCGCCCTCACCGCGAACACCCCCGCGTTGATCTTCTGCCTCGGCGCGAGCTTGTTGGTGTTAACGGTGAGTTCGAGGTAGAGCGGGTTCGTCTCGTACACCGCGTCGTCGTCCACCGGGATCTCGACGACAAACTTCCCGCCCGCTACCTGGACGCCGTTTTTCGAGATCGTCGTGCCGACCTGGTTGGCGGGTGCGGAGGCCGTGAGGTCGTTCCAGAACGAGAACGCAAAGCTATACGTCGCGTCGGGGGCGGGCTGGCCGTTTTGGTCGAGGTTGCCCTCGTAGGTGATCACCCGCGGCACGGGGGAACCGGCCGGGGGGGCCGCGAGAGTGCGCGCGAGGACGTAAGAGGCCACGCCGGCGGTGAGGGCGGCGGCGATTGCGACTGCGACGACGAACTTGCGATTCATGTTGCGACCTCCGTTGGATGCGACGAATGTAGGGGAGCCACGCAGGCGCCCTGCGCCAAGTGCTCCCGTCCTGTTCTCGTGCCCTCCCGTGCCCGTTGCGTTCATCCCGCTGCCTTCATCCCTGCTACATAGCTCC